>JBJTMR010000001.1:0-3653 GCA_046070625.1 Bdellovibrio sp.
CCCTGTACCCATAATCATACCCAAATCAACTTCGTGCGGAAGTTCAACAATGCGATCTTCAATCAACGCCAAAGAACATTCGTTGACCATTGCAAAGATACCACGCTCCACACACTCTTTGGTTTGGTGTGGATTTGTTGGCGCACCAAGACCCAGTGCTGCATAGATTGTTTGATCGACGTCGCCACGTTTACCGTCTGCAGAGTACGTGTAAAAACCTTTACCGTTCTTTCTGCCAAGGCGACCGGATTTTTCCAAAGCCTCCATACATGGAGCCATTTCAATGCGTTCTCCAAATGATTTTTTGAAGATCTTTAGAACCTTGATACAAACATCAAGACCCACTTCATCCATCAATTCAAATGGACCCATTGGCATACCGAAATCTTTTACGTAAGCCTTATCAACCACTTCAATACTCATACCTTCTTGCATCAAGAAAGCGGCTTCCGCCATATATGGCAAAAGCAAGCGATTTACCAAGAAGCCCGGGCCATCTTTTACTACGACAGGCATTTTGCCCATTCTTTTCGTCAATTCAAAGATCGTCGCGATAGTTTCGTCAGATGTTTTTTCCCCACGAATAACTTCTACCAGTGGCATTTTATTTACTGGATTAAAAAAGTGCATTCCGGCAAAAAACTCAGGACGAGGGTGGCCTTTGGACATCTCTGTCACAGACAAAGAAGATGTATTGGTCGCGATGATCGCATCCGGGCGCATTTGACCAGCGCACTCACCGATCACTTTTTGCTTGATGCCCATATCTTCAACGATCGCTTCGACCACAACATCAAGATTTTTGAAGCCTGAATAATCTGTCGTCACAGACACAGCGTCCATTTTTTGTTGGAACTGATACTTGTCGATAGATTTACGTTTAACAAGTTTCATCCACAAGTCGCTCGCGTGTTTCAAACCTTTACCAAGAGCATCTTGGTTTAAGTCTTTCATGCGCACTTGGATGCCTTTATCAGCCGCAACGTAAGCGATACCGCCACCCATTGTGCCCGCACCCAAGATACCCATGGCTTTAACTTCTTTCGGTTTTACATTCACACCCGATACGCCCGTTTGCTTTTTAACCATTTCAGTCAAATAGAAAACGTGGATCAGGTTTTTAGATACATCCGTGATACCTAACTCACAGAAACCTTCACGCTCAATGCGCATACCCGCTTCGCGATCCGACATACCGTATGTTTTCTGAATTACTTCCAACGCCTGCAAAGGCGCTGGGTAATGACCTTTGGTTGCTTTCAAAACACCTTCTCTGGCTTTTTTGAAAACGATGCCTTTGCCGAAACCTTCAAGAACTTTATCCATGAAGCCTTTGGCTTCAAATTTCTTAGGACGTTTTTTGCCGCCGCCAGCGATAATTTCTTTCGCCCACTTCATCGCTTGGTCATCCAGCATATTCGGATGAACAACTTTATCCACCAAGCCTGATTTCAAAGCTTTTTTGGAATTCACCGCTTTACCAGCAAGGATAATATCCAAAGCTGCCTGCAAACCAATAATACGCGGCATACGTTGTGTCCCACCGAAGCCAGGCAAGATACCTAATTGAATTTCCGGAAGACCGATTTTAGTTGAAGAATCATCCGAAGCAATACGGTAATCACAAGACATAATGAACTCACAACCACCCCCCATACATGCGCCATTCACAGCCGCAATGGTTGGCATTGGCAGATCTTCGATCTTATTCATGATGTCTTGGCCTGATTTCACAGCGAAATCGAATTGCTCTTTAGTTGTCATCGCTTTGATTTCTTCGATGTCAGCACCAGCAATAAAGATCTTGGGCTTCATGGATTTAAAGATCACCGCTTTATATGAAGACTTCGCCAGTTGCTCAACAACCTCATTCAGTCTCATCATCACGGGAGTCGAAAACTTATTAACTTTTTCCCCAACAAGGTCGAACTCAACAACAGCCACATCACCTTGAGGATTAATACGAATACTTTCTTGAATAGACATTATGAAAACTCCTAAGCTGCCTAAAAATTAAAAACTGTAAAAATCGTCCAAAAAATCCCCGCAGAACAGGATCGATCAAAACGATCCAGCTGCAAGGCGGAGGGCTTCCCCACAGCGCAGGCGTGCTCTTAGCACGTCGGAGCGAGGACAAAGCCCGACAACGCAGTCAGATGGACCGTTTTCATCGATCCACCCCTACGCCGAAGACTTAGCCTTCGTTCTCGATGATCATAGAGCCGCCTTGGCCTCCGCCGATACACAGAGTCGCCAAACCAAATTGCGTATTTCTGCGTTTCATCTCTTTCGCCAAAGTCAAAACGATACGAGTTCCGGTTGCGCCCACGGGGTGACCCAATGCGATCGCGCCACCGTTCACATTCAAGATGTCATCACGAATCTCGCCCACTTTTGCTGACAATCCAAGCTTCTCTTGAGCAAATTTGTCAGAGTTCAGTGCTGCCTGGCAGGCCATAACTTGGGCCGCAAAGGCTTCGTTCAACTCCACAAGCCCGATGTCTTTCAATGAAAGACCCGCACGCTTCAAGGCCAATGGCGTTGAATACGCAGGCCCCAAGCCCATGCGCTCTGGCTCAAGACCGGCAAAGCCATAGGAACGAATTGTTGCCAGGGGTTTGTAACCCAAAGAGTCTGCCTTTTCACGAGACATCAAAAGCACCATTGCAGCACCGTCTGTGATTGGACAAGAGTTTCCGGCAGTGATCGAACCTGTTGCTTTATCGAAGAATGGTTTTAGTTTTGCCAAAGCTTCCATCGTTTGTGTGTCACGAGGACCAATATCATCGACAACGACTTCTTTGTATTCAGGAGCCAAGTACACTGGCGTGGATTCTTCCTTCATGCGACCTTCTTTCATCGCCTTGGAAGCCAACTGGTGGGAACGAAGAGCGAACTTATCCTGCATTTCGCGAGTCAAGCCCCATTCTTTCGCCAAGATCTCTGCCGTTTGCCCCATGTTGATCCCCACAAAAGGATCTGTCAGCCCCATCATCACTGCGATTTGCGGAAAATAGGGATCTCTCATGTTGCCCTGAAGAAGAGCTTTGATTTGATTCACGTCCGCCTTGAAAAGCTTCCACAATAATGGCAGCGCTTGTTTAGGACCTTTTGCGGCGAATAGTTTTTCGAAGATTTCTAAAAACTTCGGCGGCATCAACGTCGGCATTTGCGACATGGATTCAGTACCACCAGCCAATACAACATCCATTGTTCCAGATTTAATTTTTTCGTAACCGTTAGAAATAGACTCCATGGCTGAGGCACAGTTTCTGTGAACTGTGTAAGCAGATGTTTTCAATGGGACGCCTGCATTCAAAGCCACAACGCGGGAAATATTCACAGCATCCGCTGGATTTCCAGTGTTACCGATAATAACTTCATCGACAGAGTTCACGTCTAAGTTTGTCTGTGCGATAAGTTGTTTCAAAGCCACTTTACCCAACTCTGCGGGGTGAACTTTTTTAAGTTTTGTACCTGCTTTTGCGAATGGCGTACGAACACCTTCAACCAGAACCACATCGCGTGGTGACTTCATAGAAAACTCCTGCTGCGTTAGCGTGATTTTATATAACCACTGAAAATCGTAGTCCTTTTCATGCCAACTACCAAATGGAAAACATGTATTTAACAAGAACCCTGGTCTAGTTTTT
>JBJTMR010000002.1:0-10722 GCA_046070625.1 Bdellovibrio sp.
TATTTTCCGCAATCACGATTTCGATTTAGTAAATCACCAACAGCGTATGCAACTCGCGCACTTCTATCGCCTGTTGATGTTGAATCAAGAAAAAGAAAACTTCACCCGTCTTTTGAAATTGAAAGATATCGCCATCAAGCACTTCATCGACAGTATCATCATCATGAAACACACCAAACTGCAGTTCCCACTTTTGGATGTCGGCACTGGCCCTGGCTTTCCGGGAATTCCGCTGAAAATCATGTTCCCCAACGAACAAATTCTTTTGGGGGAAGGTGTTCAGCGCCGCGTGGAGTTTTTAAAGCACGTTCGCACAGAAATGAAGCTGCCGCAATTAGACATCCTCGGCCGTAACATCAACAAGCACTGCGTTTACCCTGTCAATGGTGCCATCACTCGTGCCGTGGAAGACATCGGCAACACCCTGGGGAATGTCATTAACTGCCTCAACCTCGGTGGTCGCGTGTACTTCATGAAGGGACCTGGCGTCGACCCGGAAATTGAAATGGCCAAAAAGACCTGGGGCGAATTCTACAAGCTCGTTGAAAACACTCCCTACTCGCTGCCCCACACTCCCCATGAGCGTCGCATGGTGGTCTATGAAAAGATCAAACACATGCCACTGCCAGAGGAAGACGAAGGCGAAGAGCTCCTTATGGACGAACTTTCTGGAGAAGAAAAAAGACGCTGGGCGGAGTACAAATGATTGAGATTTCATCTAAGACCAATGAACACTTCCGCCGCTGGGTTGACCTTGCAAATTCCCGCGGAATTAAAAAGCACAATGAATTTATTCTGATGGGCGAAAAGCTTATCGAAGAATTTCTGGCCCATCCCAATTTCAAAATCAAAGCCGAAATCCTCCACGAGGATCTTAAGTCTGTAACTTTGGGTTCTGCGGCTGCAAAAGCAGCCCGTATTCCTATCTACAAACTGCCTAAAGCCTTATTCAACGAAGTTGACGTGGTGGGCACGCACTTCAATCTTTTGGTCTTAGAGCCGAAAGAAATTCAAGCGCTGAATCCCGCTGAGAAAACTCAAGGCCTTGAAATCATCGCCCCCCTGGGTGATCCATCCAATCTCGGCGCCCTAGCGCGATCGGCTGTGGCTTTTAATGTCAGCAAAATCATCCTCACAGAGGAAAGCTGTTCTCCCTATCACCCTAAAGCCATCAAAGCCTCCGCCGGAGCTCTATTAAAATTACCTCTGTCAAAAGCTGGAAAGTTTACTGAGTTTGTGCAAAGCCACAACGACATTTACGCTCTTGATATGAAGGGTGAAAGTGTTGCGAAATTCAACTGGCCAAAGAACCTTCGCCTGGTCGTGGGTGAAGAAGGTCCGGGCTTTAGTGGCATCAAGGGGCTCAATCGCCTTTCTGTGCCTACTCAAGGTGTCGAGTCACTGAATGCCACGGTCGCGGCCTCTATTGCCTTTTTCGCCTACGCCCAAAAACACTCTTAACTGGGAAAAGGTGTATTTAACTTTTGTTAACTCCATGTGCCAACCTCCTTTGCTTTTAAAGTTTACATTTTAAAATGAGCGGGTTTAGCATGAAACATGGAACTTCGTTTGAAAGAAATCTCGACGCCATTTTTACGAGTTAAAAATTTTCATATCCCATCGGGCGAACGATTGTTGATCAAAGGCCCCAGCGGCACTGGGAAAACCACCCTGCTTCATATTTTGGCCGGGCTCTACATTCCCACCTCGGGTGAGGTCTTGTGGGATAACGAAGATCTGGGAAACTTTAGCGAAAACCACATCAGTCGCCTTCGCAAAAGCAAGGTTTCACTGGTCTTTCAAAATTTAAATCTTCTCCCCTATCTGACCGCGACCGAAAATATTGAACTGGGTGGAATCTCGGCGACAAAAGCTCAAGAACTCTTAAATGTTGTGGGTCTCACTGAAAAAGGCAGAACTCTGACTCAAAAAATGAGTCTCGGAGAACAGCAACGCGTGGCCATCGCCCGGGCTCTGGGACAAACTTCACAGGCATTGCTCGCCGATGAACCCACATCCAGTCTTGATGACACAAACGCCACGGCCATTATGGACTTGCTCACCCGACAAAATAAAAACACCCTGGTGATGGTCAGCCACGATCACCGGGTTGAAAAATACTTCGATAGAATTCTAACGATGAAAGAGATCACAGCGTGAATCCCTTTCGTCTTTCCTTTTTATACTTAAAACGACATTTATTTCCTACGATCGTAACAATCCTCGCTTTGTCTATTGCGATTGCTGCCGTAACTGTTTTACTAAAGCTAGAAGTCCTTTCTCACTCTCGCTTTGACACTTTAGCACCCCAAGGTGACGCTATCGTGGGCGCAAAATCAGGCGGAATTGACATCTTGCTGGGCGCTTTAAACTTTGAAGGCGGCATCCCCAATTACATTCCACAAAATCTTTTTGAAACTTTAAAGTCAAAAAAAGATATCCAATTCGAAGACAAAACAAATTTCCAAGAGGCCTTCACTGTCGCCCACATCACACCTCTGTTATTTTTTGGAAAGTATAAATCCTACACTCTTGTTGGAACGGATGACTCCATCCTAAGCCTTACGCCCCTGGATTCTGCGCCGTCTCTTGCTACGGGCACATTCCCGCAAAATTCGGGAGAGGTTTTAGTGGGCGCCCTCGTCGCAAAGAGTGAAGGCCTGGGATTGAATCAATCCATCTTCATTCACGGAGCAATTCATGACACTAAAACCCCAGGCGCCTCGTTCCCCGTAAAGGTTGTCGGCATTCTAAAGCCCACAGGCAAATCCTGGGATCAAGGCCTTTACACCAATCTTGTGACGGCCCAAACAGCCATCATGAATGTCCCGGGCTATCGCACGATCTGGGGGCCGAAGGTCCTAAGTTATTTTATTATGAATATTGAAAAAGGCGGCGAAAAGGGCTTAGCAACTTTGATTAATCAAAGAACCGTTTCCCAATTGGCCTTCGTCGAAAAAGAAAAGGCCCGCCTTGAAGAACTCACGGGCTCAAACCAAAGCCTGCAATTACTGATCATTTCAATTTTGCTAATTCTGACAACGTTGACAGTGCTAGCAGTTTTCTTTACTCGGGTTGAAGCTCGAACTATGGAGCTCGCTGTTCTGCGCGCCTTGGGATATTCTCGCCGCGAGCTCACCGGATTATTGCTTGTCGAAAGCCTTTGGATGGCAACTGTCTCTATCCTGACGGCAGCTCTTCTGGAAGCGCTCCTCAGTCCGTGGATACTGTCTACAGTCGGAACAAGTCTACCGCCACCAACAGCGACAAGCTTTCCACCGTGGATGATATTGGTTACCGGAGGATTTGCCTTCCTAGCCGTCATCCTGGCAAGCCTACCTCCCACATGGAAACTCTATCGCCAGGACATCCACTCCACTCTCCGAAACATCTAAGAAAAAAGTGTCTGCTTCTTTTAACCCTTTTAGCAGGGGATGAGTTGTTTGAGGGCTTCTGCGGAAGGTTCTTTGTCCCATAGAGACAGAACGTAGCCTCCGCCGCCGGAACCGGTTGGCTTCACGGCAATCGCGCCCTGATTGCGCAACCATTGGATGTGGCTTGCAGGAGCGCCTTCGTTAAGGCCCCACTTTTCAAAGCAGGAACCTGCTAACTCGATGGCTTCAATTAAGGCCTTCTTGCCTTCAGTTTCGTCCATGTTGAGGGCTTTTTCGGCGATCTCAACGGCAGTTGCCATGTTGCGATCGATCTCTTGGCCCAATGTAGGATTCGTCGCTAAAAGTTCTTTAACCTTATTTACGGCGTCGACAGTGACGCCACGTTTTCCGGAATAAGAAATGTACCAATGAGGCTTCCATACTGGAGTGATGGGTTTGCGCTCACCATTCCGAACAAAACGCAGACCTTCGCCCGATAGAGCAACAGCGATATCTACGCCGCTACTTTCCCCATGGAAAAGATCTTCTAAATTGCGAGAGAAATCATAAAACTCAGAGGATTGCACATAACCCAAGTGTCCCAACCAACGAGTCAGCCCCACACATAGAGCCGCTGAAGCCCCCATCCCCGCTCCCACTGGCAACGAAGATTCAATGTGCAAGGTTCCCGTCAAATTTTGGCGCGAAATCTTTTTAAGCTGAAAAGCTTTTTCCAGAACACCCCAAATCAGAAGTTGCAACTCCTGGCCATGATGACCATGCAACTCAAGCTGCAGATCCTGGGATCCGGGAGTGTATTTTAACTCTAACGTGCGCGAAGGAATTGGAAAAACCAAAGCGGGATAACCACGGATAACCGCATGCTCGCCAACTAGAATCCATTTTCCATAAGCCGTACAACTGAACTCAGTGGACATTTTCTTTAACGCCTTCAAAAGCTAAAACTTTAAAGCTCTTTGCAAAGTGCTCACGATATTCTGCGAATTTTTTGACCTGATCATGGCGGAAAAGCATGTGCACGTTTGCCCCAGCATCCATTGTCACCAATGGACCATCTTGCCACTTATTCCAAAGCTTCTGACAGTCATCCAAAACTTGCTTAGATCCCTCAGTCATATAACTAAAAGCCGGAACGCTGGTCTCGAACAATTTGTGCATATCAATAAACTCATCCCAAACAATTTGGCGAGCCATGTGCCAGTCATCGAATTGCAAAGATTGCGAAAGATCTTTCAAGCGAATTTCAGCTCGTTCAGGACGGCCTTCAAAACGTGGACTTGTCGTCACCATTTTGTGCGCATCAGAACTAGAGACTTCTTTTTTTGAATCTTCCACGACGACGACAATGTGATGCATGTCTTTGATCGGCAAATTCATTGGTTCCGCATATTCATGTTGCCATAAAGCCCAAGGAGAAAACAAAGAACGGCAAGAAGATCCCGAACCTTGACGAGAAAGTTCCGACAAAGTTTTTTTATCTGCACCCCACGGTTGTGGATTGATTTGCTGAAACATTTCCGCCGCCGCCAATGTCAGTGCTGCAAAACTGGAAGCCGAGCTTGCAAGCCCACAATCCGAAGGGAAGTTATTCGCCGATTCGACGAGAAAGTTTTTGGTGACGCCCCACTTAGATTTCAAATTCGCTAAGTGCTTCAAAAAGCGTTGCTGACCCTTTTCAGACAAATCAATTGGCTGCATATCTTCACGAACGAAGGCTTTCCATTGATCTTGGTCGCCCTCAATCATCGTCAAACGCACAAACGTGCGTAAATTTTCAAGAGTATAAGACAAAGATGCGTTCGTTGGCTTATTGCCAGAACCTTCGATTTTGCCCATGTATTTGATAAGCGCGATATTGGAAGGCGCTGATACTAAAACAGATTTCATGATTTACTCCTTCTCACTCACCTGAAGTCCAAGAGAGATTTGCCGGTGAGAAGATACAATTTTTAAATTCTTACTGTGACAGTAACTTTCCAAAGCCGACGCTTCATTGTGCTTTGTGACAACCAACAAAACATCAGAGCCCAAGGCACCACAACCTTTCGCCGCGGTTACGCCATTGAGGGCGCGAATATCTTTAAGCAGAGCCAATGTTGGTTCGCAGGTAAAATTCAGCTTCAACAGTTCCGCAGCATAGGCATTCACCCCTGCGACCAACATTTCCGAAGATTGCTGACTAAACGCGGTTTGAACTTTGCTAAAGCTTTCTTCCAACCCCGAGGAATCAAAATCCTTAAGGGTTTTAAGATGCTCATGTGTCGGAACTTTATGGCCCGTATGGATCAGATAGAAATCCAGATCTTCAAACGGCCAACTTGCTACGGAAAGCATTCCGCGGCGTTTTTCAAAAAAGGTCAAAGATCCCTTCAGTTGCCCAATCAGATCGGCGCCACTTGGTGGCGTGCCCTGACCATTCCAGGCAAATTCTGTATAGGTGGCAAGCAGATGTTTATAATCAAACATCGTTTCCATCCCCTGCATGTGGGGTTCTTTATAAAGCCATAAAGAATAGACACCTAAAAACTGTGCCGTCGACGCACCAAAGCCACCTAAGCCTTGGTAAGGATCAGAAAACTCAAGATCAAATTTTTTGAAAAAGTCAGAATGCTTGGAAATGAATTTGCCCGCAGGAGATTCCGGATGAATCGTGCCGATAGCACCTGTTCCAGCTTGAGCCTTGAGTTCAAAACACGGCTTTGAAAGGGCCACCAGAGTCGGCCCTCCATGAAGGGCTAAATACTCCCCCACTAGAAACGTTTTGCCAGGAATTGAAAAAGACAGTGCCAAAGCCAATCCTCTAAGACGGACGTTGTGTCGTCGAAGAAGATTGCGCAGAACGAAGCTCTTTCAGAACGTCGATCGCGTTGCTCAATGAAATGCGCTTGCGGATCGTCAAAATCTCTTCAAGCTTTTTCTGAACCAAGGGAATTTCGCGCTCTTCAGCGCCAGCCCCCAGGGCGAGGTTTTTCGTGTGAAGCTTCATATGACCTTCAATGATTCCCACTGTCGTCAATGCTTTCAATGCGCCTAAGTTTTGCACCAGGCCCACAGCCGCAATCACGCGAGAAAGTTCATTCGCCGACTGCGCACCCAACATTTTCATGCACATCATCGCTGTCGGATGAAGAGTCGTAACTCCACCGACAGTGCCCACAACAAGTGGAGCTTCAAACACACCCGTCAAACCACCGTTATCACGATACCAACGAGTGATCGAGCGGTACTGACCATCACGGCAAGCGTAAGCATGAATCCCCGCTTCCACGGCGCGCCAGTCGTTCCCTGTGGCCACCAAAACCGGATCAATACCGTTCAGAACACCTTTGTTATTGGTCGCTGCACGATAAGGATCTTGTTGGGCAAACAAAGAAGCTTCTTCAATTTTTTCAGCTAAAGCCGGATCAATATCTTTAATGTGAACAACGGCGCGAGTGACTTTTGTATCTACCAAGTTAGAGAGGATACACATCGTCACTTTTTCGCCCGTGAATTGCTCAATAGGCTCTTTTAAGAACTCACAAACTTGGTTCATGATGTTCGCACCCATTGCGTCGCATGGATCCATCAACACATGCACGACCGCCATATCCGTCCCATCACCACGAGGAACGCAGCGAACTTGGATATCACGAACACCACCGCCACGACGAACCAGCCCGAAAGCCACTTCGCGGTTGGAGATTTCAATCATGTAGTTTTTTTGAGCCAGAAGTTGTTTTTCAAAAGTCGCGAAGTCTTTGATCTTCGCGCATTGGATTTGACCGATGATCTCTGTTCCCACAACTTCTGTTGTGATGGAGCCAGATTCACGAATCCATTTTGCCGATTTACAAACCGCGGCCACGATGGATGTTTCTTCCACGGCCATCGGGATTACATAGTCTTTGCCATCAATACGGAAATTGGTCGCAATCCCCAAAGGCATTTGGAAATAACCGATTACGTTTTCGATGAATTTTTCACCCAAAGTCGTATCACGCAATCCACCGCGGGATAGATAGTCCACGTCAGAAGATTGCAAAGCTCCTGCTTCCAAAAGAGCCTCTAAGCGCTCTTCTCTGGAAAGTTTAGAGAAACCTTTAAAGATGTCTTGCAGTTGTTTTTTCATCGAATCACCCTCTTTGTAGACAGCTCAGAAATATTCTTACTGCCGGTGCAGAATAGTGCGATCTTAAGTTCCAGTTCCAAACGATTTAACAAAGCTTCTAGAGCCTCATCACCTTGCAGAGCCGCTTCAAGAAACGGTTTTGCCAGGCCGACCTTTTTAGCTCCCAAAGCCAAAAGCTTTGCGACCTCAAGGCCATTGCGAACTCCGCCAGACGCCCATACCTCGTAGGATACTCTTGCTTCCTGAGCATTCAAGACGGATTGCACCGTACTGACACCCCAGTTCGCAAAAGTTTGTGCGACCTGATAAAGAAGTTCATTTTCCTGGGAGCGATATCCCTCGACACGTCCCCAGTGCGTACCACCAAGACCGGCCACGTCCACGGCCGCAATCCCGGTGCCTTCAAGGCGCTTTAAGGTTTCTACAGAAAAACCACAACCCACCTCTTTGAGAATCACGGGAACCTGAGAAAACTTCGCCAGATTCTCAATGGCCTCCAAGGAATTTTTAAAGTTCGGCGTTCCTTCAGGCTGCAAAGCCTCTTGCAGAGGATTCACGTGCACAAAAAGAGCAACCGCTTCTGCGGCATCCACCAAACGACGAATGTCGTCGATCGGAGTTTTAATCAATTGAGAGATTCCAATATTGCCAAGGAGTTTCGCCTTCGGTGCTTGCTTGCGCACCTGAGCCCACTCTTCAGCCGCATTGGAATCATTCAATTCACGTCTTTGTGAACCAACGCCCATCAAGAGTTGACGACGATCACTTAAACGAGCGAGTGCTTCGTTAATTTCTCGGCCCTTTTCGTGGCCCGCGGTCATAGATGAAATAAAAATTGGAGATGAAAGCGGAACACTGGTTCCAGAAAAAAAGAAAGAGGTCGAAATATCGACCTCTTTAAAATTCATATCAGGCAAAGCCTCATGAACTAACTCGATCGAATCCAATCCGTTTTGTCCCTCAGCCTGAGACCTTGGGTCCAGCGCGATCCTAATGTGATCGCGCTTTCTGTTTTCAAATTGCGTATTGGATTCGTTCATTGCCGTTGCTCCTATGAGCGTCGGACTATGCCAAAGCGTGTTTGCAAAGAGCTGCGAAACCTGCTGCGTCTGTAACTGCCAAGTTAGCCAATACTTTTCTGTCAACTTGGATGCCAGCTTTGATCAAGCCACCAATCAAGCGAGAGTATGTAGTGCCGTTTACACGAGCAGCTGCATTGATACGTTGATTCCACAAAGCGCGGAAGTTACGTTTTTTAACTTTACGATCGCGATAAGCGAAAGCCATACCACGGTCATTTTTTTCTACCGCGTGGATGTATGCGCGAGAACCAGCGCTGTAGTAACCTTTTGCTCTTTTAAGAACTTTTTTGTGACGAGCACGATTTGTTTTACCAGATTTTACACGAGCCATTTTGAACCTCTATCAAAGAATTTAAATTTAAATCAAAAACCTACTTCGGCGGCGCCGAAGTGTAAGCCAACTAGAATACTAGGCAGCGACGTGCTTGAAGCAAGTTTGCGTCTTCTACGTAAGATGTTTTACCAAGTTGTCTTTTTGTTTTTGAGCTCATGTGAGAGTTCAAGTGACGCATACGAGTGCTTTTTTTCTTAATTTTGCCGCTCGCAGTAACTTTCATGCGTTTTTTAGCGCCTGAGTGAGTACGCATTTTCATAGGTATTCCCTTGTCTCCGATAAGGCGTTCCTCCCGATGGGGAAGACTCTTAGTAATGCCCTAGTCAGTCATAAATACGGACTCATGGTTTTAGGTCGAATAATGACGAAATGCAAGCTTTTTAAGGCACTTACAGGCAGGCGCTAGGATTTACCTACCCCCACACACAGAATTTAATAATTTCAATAGCTTAGAAGGCCCAGAAAGGCCCATTGGCAGTCTGATTGCCGTTCACCGTGGCCGCAGAACCTTTAATCCCCACGAACACAGAGCGGTTCAAGAAGAACGGCAGTCCCCAGTCAAACATGTCCGCTTCCCCAATATCGCCCCCGATGTTGTCGTAGACCATGTTGTTATAGGTAATCAGGGTGTTGGTATTACCAATCTCAAAGTTCGCAGTCCCCGTCGGCGCCCCGCCCCAACCCGTAAGCGTCGCTGTCAGGGATAGCGTTGAGGTTGGACAAAACCAGACATTACTTCCAGAGCAATATGGAATCGAACTGGCCTTTGGAAAGAACAAGAAGTTTGAACCACTATCTATAAACGACTTCACCAGACTGGAACCATCAAAGGTCGTCGTAAAATATCCCGAGTTGGAAGTCGGGTAAACAGTCACGCCGGTCGCCTCGTTATTCAAATCTGAAGGAGTCCCAATGCCTAAAATCATATAGCCATAGGCCGCACCGGCCCCTACGGATGGCACCGACGGAAGCTTGATCACAAGCCCATTATTATACCCAGCCGGCATCAATGCGATCGGATTAGTCAGCTGACTCGATTCATCGACAATAGTGGACGTACAAAGTCCTGAGTTCGTTGCACACCGAAAGTAACTCTTCGGCATTACGGAAACGGCACAAGCATTCGGCGAACCCGAAGACCCCACATCACAATCGTGGACAAAGCCCCCAACGCCGATGATCCCGTTAAAACCCGCATCGGCAGGACTTACATCAGGACTCGTGGTGCACTTCAACTTTGCTTGAGAATTAAAATACGAAGCATCCAGTGCCGCGATCGGCACTCCCGCGGCCTTTTTATTTCCAAGAACCACGTCCGCTGTTTTCATCGGGCCCCAATGGCCGGAACCATCTAAATAGCCAGTGCAGTTCGCCAGGTCAGCCCCACCTACTTGGATTGTCGCCAACGGGATAGTGATAAGTGATTTAAAGATTTTCAAACCATAACTGCCAGTATCCACCAAGATGTTATCAATGGTTTGACAGTTCGAGGTGTTCGGCTCGCAAATCGTCACGCTAATGCAAGGCTCATTGTGATAACCATCTACACCACACGCACCAACAGATAAGGGAATGACATTGTCACCCGTCAAGGTATTCGGAAAATAAACAGCTGGGCCTGGAGGGACATTCACTGTGCCACCACTGCTCGTCCCCGAGCACGCAGCCAGAAAAGAACTCAGGCTCAAAAAAAGGAGTCGCAATTTCAAACTACTCATCAGAATTGACATCCTTCAAATCAAATCCCGCAGGCAATTTTACCGGAATGTAGGCTCGGCCACTTTGATCTCTTTGTCGTCC
>JBJTMR010000003.1:0-4251 GCA_046070625.1 Bdellovibrio sp.
AATATCGTGCCGCTATCTGTTTGCTGTAAATCCAGATTACGAGTTGGACTGGCCGTACCTATCCCGATGTTACCACTGGAACGATAAACATTCGTAGATGATGACGTCCATAAGCCATCTGTCACGCTCGTCGGCAATCGCGATACTGAAAGTGTTCCAGAGGTGATATTATCTGCATTGGTGGTATCCGTTGTAGCTGAAGCCGCCAGCGTTGGAAAATCAGAAATCTGCGACTTGGTAAGAGATATAGCTATACAAGACATCGAGTCACTTACTGAAGACCAACTCAACGTTTGCGCTGCCGTACATCCAGTTCCAGTTAATGCAGCACTGCCCGTCACACTCGATCTTAGATCCGTCATTGAGACAAAAGCTGGAGTCCAAGTATTTGAACCCGCATAACGCAAAACTTGTCCTGCTGTTGCCGCAGCAGCACTGACGGACTGTCCTTTGATTTTTTCAACAACCGGACTTGGCAGAGTTCCTGACAAGTCTCCGCTTAATGTCGTCGACGATTGGAATGCTCCGGTAATTCTCGAGTCATTACCTTGCGCTGCAGTTCCAGCACTTGTCCCGTAGGAAACTGTTAATTGATTGGAACTAACCACCAATCCATTACCGACTGAGTTCTTGGCAAAGGTTTGAACTGTCGGATCCGTTTCAGATGTTACACCCGACGTTACCGTCGCCCACGTACCATCTCCCCGCAGATAAGTCGTGTTATCCGCTGTTCCTGTCGGATTCAGAATAGCCAACGAGCCTAATCCTAAATTCGTGCGCGCGGTCGCTACATCTGAAGCTCCCGTACCGCCATTTGCAACGGCAAGAACTCCGGTGATATTTGCGGCATTACCCGAGATATTTACACCCAACGCAGTCCCCGTGCCATTGGTGTTATTCAGGAGAGCATCTAACTTCGTAAATCTCTCAAAAATACTTTCTGCATTGGCCTGACTCAAATTTTTTGCATTATTAACGTTAATAAGATCTGTATCAGCCTTGCCATTCACAGTTTCTGAATTGATAGCGAACGGCATGGATCTCATATTAAAATCTGCAATAATCGGAACTGAATCAATGGTCAAACTCACTCGAAGCTTACGCGCACCATTGGTGACGGCCGGGTTGAAAGATGTGATGGCACCATTGATAGTGCCATCTGAATTCAAACAAATTAAAGAAGGCTTTACCGCAGAGTTATCCATCACACTTGATAAGGTTAGCGACGGATCATACCCACCGACGACTCCCGTACCAACAGCAAGATTTAGATATCCATTAGAGATATTCACACTCGAAAACTCTTCGTCTCTTAATACACAGCCATTGGGAGCAAGGATTTGCGCTTTGACTGTCATACCAGAGCGGGTCGGATATTCACCATTGGGAAGTTTAATCACACCTTGAAAACTAATGCCCTTATGAGTTTGCGCGACTGCCCCCTGCGTGAACAAAAGGGCTTCAAAAAAAACGAACACTAAAAATAAATTCAGTGACTTCTTACTCATAAAAGACCCCATCAAAGGTCACGCCATTTGACAAGACCTTCTTTTCAGAAATCTCACCAAAGCTTCCAGAAAAAACAACTCCATTACCAGTCGTGACGATTTCACTTGAAGTAAAGTCCACGTCTGTTCTTTGGGCGTTAATGAGATCTGAAGGGTTGCCATCGATGATGGCTGAAACATTTACATCCATGGAGCAAGCACAGAGGAATAAGGACAAACTAAAAAGAGTCCATACTGTTATTTTTCTTTTACAAGATCGCATAGCCCCCTCCTTAGACGTTCATGTGGGTTCACCTGCTCTTGTTCTTATCGGTATGCTATTGATATTGCTAAAGGACCCACAATTTTCACTCCATGAAAAGTGAGCCTATTTACGTTTGAACTATTGCAAGCAATGATAGTTAAAACTGAGGCCCTGTGAGTCCGCCGAGAAGTTCACTGTCAGTGCTGTAACCGATGCCGTTACGCCCACACCGATTGTCGAGGCGGACCCTCTCCATGTAACCGTACACACAGGAGCAGAGGCAAAAGCAGAGTTGAACGTGATTACACAGCTTGTGGTGGCTCCGGAACCAACAGTCACATAGCCTTTGGTATCGTTCCCCGTAATGGCAGGCGAAGTACCACAGGCACCAAGGGTCGCCGCACTTCCAGAGGCCGCAATATGTCCGTTAACTTCGAGCTTCGCAGTAGGTGCCGTTGCACCAATACCGACATTGCCTGTAGATGTAATTCTCACTTTTTCACTAAGCACGTTACCTGTCGCGGTACTCATAGCCATGTAGGTGTTAGTCCCGGCTACTTCACCTGCAACATATAACCGGCCACCTGTTGCGGAGGATTGCGCTGCGGTAGGAGTGTTAAATGTTATACCTACACCACGATCTAAACCAGCGTTACTGTTCAACTCGAGGGTCAATAAATCTGGTACTGATGTACCATTTACTTGAGAAAATCTTCCGGCAGGTATCGAACTAGTAACATTTACGTGCAATGGTGAACGTGGCGCTGTCGTCCCAATCCCCACATTTCCGGCACTGAAAATTGTCCCCACTCTGGCGTAGGCTGTACTTGCGGCCAGGTCAGAAGAGAATGCAGAATTTACGATAAGATTGGTTGCATCAGTAATGCCTGTGATCGTTTTGACTTGTCCGTTAGCGACGATTTGATCGCCTACAGAAAATGCGGTCGTGAAGTTTGTTCCGACACCCGTTACATCCGTGCCAGTTGAAGCGATTGTCCCTGCTGGTGCAGTTTTGTTGACAACAAGAGATGCGGTGGGAGCATTAGTACCCATCCCAATATTACCAGCATCGGTGATACGCATTCTTTCCTGCTGTGTGATAGAGTTTTTAGGGGTCGTGGCAAACGTCAAATATGCACTGGAGTTTGTCAGACTAGCGTTGGCTGAGGCGCTAGCTCCGATTGAAGCACCAGATGAATAGCCATTGCTGGCGCCACTGACTCCAGTATACGCTTCAAACTGAATACCCCCTAATGACTGATTGGTCGTGGAAGTCTGCGGAGCAGCAGGAGTCCCCCATGCACTTCCTAAACGAATTACTGTTCCGAAAGCCGAGCCTGCTCTGCGAATTTGAAAAGAACCTGTGTCGATCGCATTCATATAGAAGGAGGTCGGAGTGTTTTTCCCCAAAGACACTAACGGAGAAGTTCCTGCGTATCCGGTGGGGCTATACTGAATAGCTCCATTCCCAATGTCTGAGGCCCCTGTCGCACGAAGTCCGCCAACAACATCCAAGGCATAGGTTGGAGTGCTGGTACCGATCCCAACGTTCCCAGAATTAAAAATAGCACCCACTCTTGTATAGGGCGTGCTGGCAGCGAGATCTGCAGAAAATGCCGTATCGACTGTAAGGTTATTCGGGTCGGTAATAGCAGTGATAGTTTTTGTTTGTCCCGCAACAACAATCTGATCGCCTACGGAGAAGGCTGAGGTGAAATTTGTACCGACACCTGTGACTGCTGTTCCAGCCGAGGAAATCGTTCCCGCGGGAGCAGTTTTGCTGACAACAAATGAGGCTTCCGGCGTCGATGATCCAATCCCCACATTCCCATTTGCTGAAATATTGAGACCGAGATGGTTCCCTGAAGTATCCGTGTTATTTAAGAGAGCATCTAACTTGGTGAATCTCTCGAAAATACTTTCCATATTTGCTTGGTTCAGACTTTTACTATCATTTATATTAATAAAGTTAGCGGATGTTTTACCATTTAAAGTTTCGGCGTTAATGGCATAAGCCACAGCTCTCATGTTGAAATCAGCAACAATAGGATAGGAATCAATGGTTAAACTGACCCGCAGTTTTCGAATTCCACTGGTGACGGCTGGATTAAATGAAGTCACCGCGCCATTAACACTTCCATCAGAGTTTAAGCACGTTAAAGACGACACCATAGAAGAATTGTCCATCACTTTGGCCAAGGTCAAACTGGGGTCATACCCACCAACCAACCCTGTACCAATCGCTAAATTCAAATAACCATTGGTAATATTGACGCCGGAAAATTCCTCTTCGCGCAAAATACATCCATTGGGCGAAAGAATTCGCGCGTTGACTGTCATACCTGGGCGATTTGGATACTCACCGGTGGGAAGCTTAATGACACCTTGAAAGCTAATACCTTTATGACTTTGGGCAACTGCAGCCTGCGTACATACGAAAGCTTCCACAAAAATGAAAACTTTAAATAAAGAAAGAGTCCATACTGTTATTTTTCTTTT
>JBJTMR010000004.1:0-2151 GCA_046070625.1 Bdellovibrio sp.
CTTTTTTTTGCCCCAACCTTCTATCGCGAGTTTTTATATGATGAGAAAGATCTTAATAACATTGTTATTGCTCTCGGTGGCGGGATGTTCTTTTTCTAAAAAGTCGGCGGAAGAGAAGGCTGCGGAAATTGCTAATGCGAAATCTCGTGCGTCTGTAGATAGTGTAATTGGGGATCAGAGGTACACTATCGTTGAAAAGCTAGAGACTGCTATTCTCAAACAGGATAAGGACCTATTTTCGTCTTTGTTGGCGCAAGCATCACCGCAACTTCTCAATAAGATTAAGCCTGGTAAAACTTTGGGTGAGCGTGCGATTGATACAGGTGATCTCTTTTTTCTCAGGGGTCTTATTCAAGCCGGGATGTCGCCGTTCTTGTCGAGCTATAAGTCTTCTCTGGGGCTCTCATTTTATGCCGGTGAGAGTCACTATAATGAGGGTAAAATTTATATCTACAATGCTATCGATGAATTGCTTCGCCAAGCGACAAAGGTATGCTTAGTGTCGGATTTGCAAACGCTGACGTCATTTTTAGATGAGAACCTTATTTCTCCAGTGGATAATGTTTGTGGGACGATGAGTTTATTTAGTTACTATCTTTCTTATCGTTCCTATGATGAAGCGCTAGCGAGTCAAATAATGACTAAATACATGGTGCAAAGTAGACCTGACTATCCCGCAGTTGGACAGGTTCTGCTGTCTATTGCTTTTACGTCAAAGTTGGAAAATCTTTGGAAGAAGATGTCAGACTTATATAAATTTAGTGACCTTGAATTTTATGGTCGTGGATTTGAGCGCACGGTTATGAGTAGTAGCTTAGAGTCTGTTCTACAAAGCTACCTTTTTATTCAAAAGATAACGGATTCGGACCTACTTAAGAATATTAAGTTTTATGTTCGTGCAAAAATTCAAATGACTAATGTTGGCCAGGACGAGTATTTGACGGGTCTTATATCGGAGGCAGGATTTGATTCTCCTGCTGAAGAAGGCGCCGAGATGCCTTTTAAAGATCGCGACTGTAGTTTGCCTCGGCAGGATATTATTTTTCCTAGGGGAAACTCTAATGAAGATCCACCGCCACCAATGGGTGCAAACGTGTATGAGAGAGAAAAAAATGATCTTAGGCTGTGTCACTAGATCTCATTTTGAGACAACTTCTGACGTGTAAAGCCCTTATTGGGTAAGTGTCTTAGTTCTAGACATCTCAACTGGGTTTAAAAGCACTATGGCCTTGGAATGATTACTGCTTTGTACCTGACTGAATAGATTTAATTCAGTCAGTGAGGCATAGATATGAGCTATAAAAAAATCTTCTTTATCGCTTTAAGTATTTTGTTATTCGGAATAAATGTGTTCGCTAAGGCAGCATGTCTTGCGCCGTGGGAAGATCTCCATGACCAGTATAAAAAATGGAATCTCAATAAGTGCTCATCCTATGTGTATGCGAATTACAACCCAATGTACATGTCACAGTCCGAGGATCTCTGTGTGGGCAAAGGGCCAGTTGAAACAAAGTGCTTAATTGATATCACGGAAAAGACAAAAGTTTTGTCAAGGGATTCAAATAGAAAATTAATTGTAGATGGTTTTGACTGCCCTAAGTATGATCAGAAAATCATGAATCCAAATATAGCGGCAAAAGTCTGTGAGTCTGGAACGTCGGATGAATACACCACTTGTGTTGCCGAGCTTTTTCAAAAAGGCGGTTTACCATTGGTTTCCGACTCCAAACCTAGCGGTGTATCTTTGTGTCGTAGTGGCTGGAAAAAAGATCTAAACGCCTGCATCATTCAAGCATACCAATCTGGTAGATATTCAGGAGAACAAGCGGCAACAGAATGTGGGATCGCTTATAACCGTGCTGCCCAAGGTATTAAAGCTGTCGACGGCAAAATGACTGACGCCGACTATGAAAGAGCAGCAAGAGATGCAAGAGCCGCCTATAACCGCGCTCATGGATTAACGTCTCCTAGCGAACCGCAAACTCGCCAAGCTGAACCTGTTCAACAAAAACAGCAAACGCAGCAACAGTCCAAAAATTCTGCGCCACCAGCATCTTCGAAATCATCCTCTTGTGACGTTATCGAAGACCTACCATCTCTTTAATATCTAGATTCTCTCTAAGGCCGACACAATGTCGGCCTTGTCGTGAT
>JBJTMR010000005.1:0-3370 GCA_046070625.1 Bdellovibrio sp.
GGATTTATACTGTCATGTGGCGAGTTTTACCCAGCCCAGCTTGCAGGCCAATCAACTGATCGCTGATAAAATTTCAGCCTGGGTCAGCCAATATCCTGAGGCCCGTATGATCGAATTTGGCTCCGGGATCGGAAATCTGACCCTGCCGGCTTTGGCGACGGCGAGTTCAGTTTTAGCCTGTGAGATCGACGCTCTTTCGCTTGAAGGTTTAGAAAAAACAGTGGCCGAATTTCCGGCATCGCTAAAAAACTATGCGGAAAAATTAAAAATCTATCGCGGGGATTTTCAAAAGAAGATTCTGCAAGATTTTTCCCAGTTCGACGGGGTTTTAGCAAACCCACCGCGATCAGGCTTGATGAACTTCTTAAATCCGCTGGAGGAGTTATCTCCGGCGCAACGGCCTTCATTTTTCATTTACATGTCATGCTTTCCAGAGTCGATGGCTGTGGACATGGAGCGCTTGCAAAAGTGTGGCTATGAGATATCTGAGTTGGCCATCTTAGATCAATTCCCGCAAACAAATCACTACGAGGTCTTAGGACTACTTCAAAGAAAATAAGCGCAGGCCGCTTAGAACACCCGCAAGGTCTTTACCTGACAACAAAGACAAGATCGGTAAAGTCACCACACCTGTCGCTAAAATCAGCGTACAACGAAGAACAACGCGAACTGCGTAGGCGCTCGCGAGGCGCTCTTGGGGTTGCCCCAGGCGCAAATCACAAGCCCATTCCCCCACACTTGAACCCATAAAAATCCGAGTGGTAATTAAATAAATCCAGGAAGACGCAGCGAAAATTTCCAGGAAAAAGAGCCCTTTGATTTGTGTGTGAAACATCTCAGAAAGCACGGCTCCAGCCGGGCTTTTTACAATCAACGAAAAACAGATCAAAAATAAACAACTTGCAGCCAGCAACAACAAACCATCAATCATCGAAGCAAGCCATGACCACAAAGCCAAGCGATGACCTTTGCGACGACGTGAAGGTCCCCCTTGAAAGCCTGTTTGCGAAAACACCAAGTTATGATTTTTAAAAAGCTCATTGAGCTTGGAATTTGGCGCTTGGGTCGGCGCACGACGACGACGAGACGGGCCTATTAACGGCACAGGGGCTTCCCGATTTCGGGGAGCCCTCTGTGGATTGTTTTCATTTTTTATTTTTCCGATGTCGATCATTTCTCTTAGCGAGTTCCGCCGTTAAGAATTGTGCCTTTCACTGTGCCGCCTTCTGTTTCAGGTGGCTCAGGAACAACAATCGTTGGTGGCGTACAAACTCCATTTACCAATGTGTTCGGAGCCACACAAGGATTTGGATTCGGACTTGGAGTCACAATTGGAGTCGTCGTCGGAATCACAGTTGGCTCTGGTACTGGAGCCGGTGGTTCATAAGTTGGCGTTGTTTTTTTAGATTTGTTCTTATGGAATAACAACCAGAACAAACCAAGACCCACAAGCGCAGCACCAGCCGCGATATAAAGGCCTTTTTTCTTACACCAGCTCCACTCGCCACATTGTTCTTTTTCTTTACCAGTTTTGCCATCTGCACCTGCAGCTTCACACGTCAACTTAGGTTTTGATGAAACATCTGAACCTTCTCCTGGAGGAGGTGGGTTTTCATCAGAACTTGCAACGGTTGTAGGTTTTGAAGCTGGCTCTGCAGCACGTTTTGCTTTCTTAGAACCTTTTTTGGAAGTCGCAGCTTTTTCTTCGGCAACAGGACGAGGCTTGCTACCATCTGGGCACAAACACTGACCATCTTTTTTACTGGATCCTGTTGCTACTTGATCACAGTCGTCAATAACGACTGGTGGTTTGCTAGAAACATCGACTTGAAGATCAAAGAAACGATTCTTCAAGTTTTCACAGGCATCAACTTGGTCAGCACGGATGTTACTGCGCGTTTGCCAAGAGCTTCTGGACTCGATGTTTGCCACTGCACCTTCTGTACAGAAATCAGCCGCGTTCAAATAATGTTGTTGCAAACTGTTCGTATATTTTTCCAAGGCATCAGAACAAGCTTGAGAAACGGTGTTTTCACCATCTACTTTACAAAGAGATGCATTCTTACCACGTGCTGCCACGATACTCTGGATAATTTTTTCCTTAGAACCTGGCAATGGCGCTAACTTGTCACATTGATTTGTTGCTGTGTTCAGATTTGATTGAACACAATATGGGTTTCCGAAGTTGTCTTTAAAGCCAAAGATCATTGGATTACACGGCAATCCGCCGTTAACAGCACAGCCTGCGATCTTTTCTTTAACTTCTCCACCGAATGGCAACTGACTTGCTTGCTCTAACATCGTCGCGCGACCTGGATTTGGTCTTGCACAAGAATTATTATGATAAGACGCAATCCAGCCCGAGGCAACGCAGGCTCCAGAAACCGCATTTGCTGGAGTTCCTAAAAGCATCGACCAAACATAAGATGTTGATTCCTCGTTTGTGAAATCAAAGAAAGCACCTTTTTTTGGTTTCTTAGCGAAAGAATCGATCACGCGATCCGCCGCCTCTGCAGCTAAACGCAAGCGCATCAAATATTCAGCTTGAGTACGGATTGGCATTGTCGCCAATTGACGACCACTGATAAATTTCTTCGTGCTTGCAGAGCTGCCAGCGGATTTCTCAACAGGAACTTCCAAAGATTTTTTAATCGCTGGATCTTTCGCCAACTGACTTACAATTTCATTGAATTTATTGTAGTTAGACAAATCTTTCTTAGAAAGAGTCACCGTATTGATTTTCAGCGGTTTGTCTTCATCACCAGTGAAAGCAAGAGTCATGGTTTTACCCGGGCCCATATTAAGGTTCAAACGAACCTGTTCTGTCCCATTGCTTGCTTTGTAAGTCGTCGCTTCGACGGCTGGCATCAGTTCGTTGCGGTTGTACTTCACCCACTCGTCAATTTGATTTTGAAGTGTTGGCGGGTAAACGTGACGAACACGCTGCCAGTATTCACCGACAGTTTGCTTCTTCGTTGAAAGAGCTGTGTCTTTCAAGAATTGATTGATCAATTGTTTTTGATTTGCCGCTTGTGCACCTTGCGCCACTGGCGAAATACACATCGTAACCAACGATGTTGTGGCAGCAAAAGCTTTGAGTGCAGACATGGGCTTCCAATTCAATCTCATAACGACCTCATAGTTGTGCTTCTTTTCGGTACAGACATGGAATTACTTAACAGAAACCCGCACTTAACCTGAGTTTTGAAGAAATCGTTTCAATATGAAACACTTCCGAAACTCAAACCACGACCAAGGTCCCGTATGTGAATTCACTCCATTTCTACATTGTTATGCTAAACGAAATTTCTGAAGGCGCGAAGAATTCAATGTCGTTGCTAGACCAATTAGGTCTTTCAGGGCTTTTTTT
>JBJTMR010000006.1:0-41055 GCA_046070625.1 Bdellovibrio sp.
ATATCGTATTCTCTAAAAATCACTGGAACGTACATTTCTACCTCATCTATTCGGAATCACTTGAAATAATACTAACTCTTATTGCTGTCGAGCTAATTTTATGGACCATGTAATGGCATCAATCATGGAGCTTGCATTAGCCTTATTTAATCCAAAAATATCCTTCGCTGTTCCGTGATCAACACTGGTTCGTACGAATGGAATTCCTAAGGATATATGCACGCCGCTATCTTGGCCATGAATCATTTTAAACGGAATTAAACCCTGGTCGTGGTACATCGTCAGATAAACTGAGTACTTTTTCCAATTTTGTGGGAAAAAGGCAGCATCTGGAACCAAGGGTCCTTCGATCGGGATCTTCTTTTCTTTTGCAAAGGCTTGAAGATTTGGAAAGATCAGCTGCTCTTCGGAGCCAATCATCCCCTGTTCTCCGGCATGGGGATTTAAGCCAAGAATTCCGATAGGTTTCTTTCGTTCCGTCGCAGGCAAAGCTTCACGCAATTGATTAGCTCGAAGTAATGCTTCGGCGACGATACTAAAACTTAAATGCTTTGAGATTTGTGAAACCGGCACATGGCCCGTCGCCAGAACCACGTTGAATTCATTGCCGGCAAAACCCATGTTGACGTGTTTCGCTTTAGAAACACGCTTTAAGATATCTGTATGTCCGAGGTCTTTAAATCCAGTTGCTTTAATTAAGGTTTTTGAAATAGGAGCCGTGGCCATACCATGGAGATCTTTTCTAAAGCAGGCTTTCGCAGCGATCTCCACCCAATGCGCAGGCGTTAAGTCGCTAGCAACATCAACTAGGTAAGGGCCTTCGATTTTAAGGCCTTCTTCGAGGTTGTCGACAGTAATACGTGTGAATTTTTTGTCGATAAGTTTTAGATATTTACGATCTGCAAATTCAGCTCTGAATAAAAAGAATTGCACATTTTTTTGAGGACCTAACTTAAACAGGGCTTTAGCTGTTACTTCAAAGCCAATCCCATCAGTGTCCCCAGTTGTCAGAGCGATTTTAAGTTTATTCATTGATTCTTACAAAAGACTCGTCTCGTTTGCTCTGAAGCCAAATTTTTAGCTGACGTTTGAAACTGGTTTCCAAAAGTTGAGCTTTAATTTTTTCCTTCGCTTTTTCAAACTTGGGATCTTGAGTCAGTTTTTTACCGGTTAATTTTACGATATGGTAACCCAGGCGTGATTTTACAATCTGAGTTGTTTCTCCAGCTTTCAGATTGGAAATTGCAGATTCAATTTCCGGGATGAACTCACCTGTTTTAAACGTTCCTAAGCTTCCCCCTGTGGAAAAGTTCGGATCTTCACTGAATTGTTCAGCTAGAGTTTCAAAGCTGTCGCCATTGCGTAATTTTCCTAAAGCCACTTCAGCACGGCCATAAGCCGCTTCTGCGCCACCCTTTTTAGGGTTAAAGAAAATATGCGATACGCTAAATTCATCAATTGAAGGCTTGTTGTTAGGATTTGATTTTAAGTACTCATTCATGGCGTCTTCATCTGAAATACGCAATTTTGAAATGATCTCGGTGTCGAATAGAGATTGTTTTTCAATCTTCTCTTTCATGAATACTTTGTAGTCCGCTATTGCAATACCTTGGCCTTTAAGAATATTCATTAGCTCTGCTTCACTAACGCCATTTCTTTTTGCCATATCTTTTAGTTCAGATTCTACGCGGTCATTGGTGACCGTTAGATTTAAGCGCTTAATTTCTGAAGCTAAGATCTTTTCATTAATTAAGTACTCAAGTTGTGCCTTACGGTCTTTTTTTAAACTGTCGATGGATTTATCACCCAAAAGGGCATCATCGACCATTCCTGGCTTTTGAATGCGTTTTTGTAAATCCTTAAGATCAGATTCCAAAACGATTTCAGAATTTACAATGGCCAACGTTTTTTCAACAACTTCGGCGTGAACAGGAGCACTTAATAATAAAGAAACAAGCAAACTAATCATTGGTCCCTCGAGTATCTACGGAGATGGAATTCATCAATTCGTAGTCCTTTAGAACTTTACTACTTCTGAGCTGAGCATCAAGCCATGCGACGTATTCTGCCTGCTCGCGTTGTGCGCGAAGAGCCCGAATAATCTGTGGCTTTGCCTCTTCCGTACTTAAAGTTGATGCAGGCGCTTTCTTTTCCACTCGGATCAAGTGTATGCCGAAAGGACTTTTGACAGTCTGTACGCCTCCACCGGCTGTAAAAAGACGATCAAAGTAATCAACTGTACCTTTTTCAATCCACCCAATTACGCCACCGGATTTTGCCTCAGGTGTAATGGAGAATTTTTTAGCTAACTCCGCAAAGTCTTTCGTTTTCAGATCAATTTTGATCGCATCAGCCTTAGCTTCTTCGTCCACAACGATTTGACGCAAATAAATGCGTTCTTTGCGCTTAAAAAGATCCTTATGGTCTTCGTAGTAACGTTTTGCTTCCTCTTCTGAAGGATTCTTAACCTTCTCATTAATCTTTTTAAACACTTCTCGTTCAATCAGAACGTACCGAAGCTCTTCGCGCCATTCCGCAAATGCTAGATTTTCTTGAGCTAGAGATCGACGGAACGAAAGATCATCAGGATAATTTGCCCGCAACTTATCCACTTCTTTGTCTAAAGTACTTTCCGTGACGACGATTTTTTGTGCCCGGGCCCAATCTAGGGTCAGACTTTTTACCAAAAAGTCGCGAAGAATTTCTTCCTTAATTCTATGTACGTTGTTGGGATCCTTGGCCGCTAATGCATCAAAGTTCCGAAGTTTTCGCGCCAAAAGATTTGCGAATTCTTTCGTCGTCAAAATGTGTTCATTGACCTGCTCTACGGGTTTTTTCGAGAGCTTTTGGTACTTTGAAGGACATCCCGCTAAGGCGAGGCTTAAGAAAATAAAAAGCCCCGTCGTTGCGGGGCTCTTTAGTGATTTCATGAAATCAGTTCCTTATTTGATGAGGTTTCTGTTTTCTTTAATTGGGTAGTTCTTTTTCAATTTATCGAAGTAATCATTAAAGATCACTTTTCTTTTATCGTCGTAAACAGCCGCTCTGATTTGGCGTTTGTTT
Source organism: Bdellovibrio sp. (assembly GCA_046070625.1). Classification (GTDB taxonomy): domain Bacteria; phylum Bdellovibrionota; class Bdellovibrionia; order Bdellovibrionales; family Bdellovibrionaceae; genus Bdellovibrio. The sequence goes on from JBJTMR010000006.1 coordinate 3,064, forward strand.
GCGTTTTCAAAACTACGACGTCCGGTTAACTTAATGACGTGGAAGCCGAATTGAGATTCGATGAGCCCCTTAATTTCACCGACTTTCATAGACGCTGCCGCCTCATAGTACCCAGGAACCAATGTTACACGTGATTGCCAGCCGATGTCACCACCAGCTTGTTTGGAAAGGGCATCGTCAGAATAAAGCTTCACAAGTTCTTCAAATGGACGTTTGCTCTTTTTCACTTCGTCGTAAATTTCAGTTGCACGCTTTTTAGCTTCAGCGATTTGTGCTGGAGTAGCGCCTGGCTTGAACTCAATCAAGATATGGCTTGTGCGAAGCTCAGGGTTGTTTTTGTACCAAGCTTCCATTTCTTTATCAGACACTTGGATTTTAGTTACTTTAGATCCAAGTTCTTTTTCAAGAAGGGCTTTGTACATTGCTTGACGAAGTTGTTCTTGAACAATGGGATCTTTTTCAAGATTGCGTTTTTCTGCTTCTTGCAACCCGACTTCATAGCGTATCAAGTCTTCTAGAAAGAGTTCTTTCGCCGGTGGGTTTGAAGTGAGGGATTTTACCTCGTTATACTTCTTATTGAATTCGTCCAGAGTGATAACTTTTTTGCCCACTTGAGCCACGGCGTCCGTGGATTTTTGTGCAAATGCCGGTGCTGAGATGAGCATCAAGATGCTAATAACGAATTTCATACTTTAAAAGTCCCTTTAAAAAGTTGAATCAAACTATGTTAAAACGCTAACACTCAGTCTAAGAACCCGCAATGATTTTAAGAGCTTGCTGGCGGGACTGGTGTAAAAGACCCTCTAACTCTAGAGCAAGGTCTGGGTTTCGCGGATCCACTTCTTTGTGGATCGCAGGCATAGCTTCACCCCAGTAAATAACAATCTTAGCGAAAGGTTTTGGCAGAAATGTTTTATTCCATGATCGTGGAAAATGAATGGCGCGATCGCAGGCGACTCCCGCCGGATAAATTGGACCATGAATCATACGAGAAAGTTCAAAGACGCCTGGTTTAACTTTGTGTAACGGACCCTTAGGGCCATCAACCGCAAAGCTGCAATTTCCCCCGTCTTTTACTAAACGCAAGAGACCTTTGAGCGCTTGCACGCCGCCTCGGGTGGATGAACCGCGCGAGGTTTTTGCCCCTAACCACTTAAGCACTTTGGCCATTAATTCGCCATCTTTGGACTGAGAAGCAATCGTGGCAATACGATAGCGCTTAACCACCGAAAGCAATGCCAACTCATCGCCATGCCAGTGCGCAAGAACAACTGGGTTCTTATTATCAAGGGAGTTTTTAAGAGATTCAGATTCAATAAGCCGAACCCTCCATGTCCATGAGAGGGTTCGGTAAAATACAAACACAATAATCGGAAGGATGTATTTCCTAAACACGATTAGTGGTGAAGAGCCTTTTTGAACTCTTCAGTCAATTTCGGAACTATTTCAAGAGCATCCCCTACGATACCGTAAGTTGCCTTTTGGAAGATCGGAGCGTTTGCATCACTGTTAATCGCAACGATTACTTTAGAGCCGCTCATACCTGCCAAATGTTGAATTGCGCCAGAAATACCCACTGCGATGTACAAAGATGGAGCTACTGTTTTACCAGTTTGACCAACTTGCATACCGTGTCCTACCCAGCCCGCATCAACTACTGCACGAGATGCACCAACAGTTGCGCCCAATACATCAGCTAGATCATTTAGAACTGAAAAGTTAGCAGCTTCTTTCAAACCGCGACCACCGGAAACGATAATGTTTGCTTCAGTGAGGTCTAATTTTTCTGATGTGCCTTTAACGATCTCTTTGATCAAAGTTTTCAAATCAACTGTTGCAGCTGCATGCTCAACAACATTTGCAGTTTTAGCTGTATCAACAGTTTCTACTGGCAATTGGTTGGCGCGCATCAAAACGATTTTAATTGGGCTGTTTTCAAAGTTAACAGTCGCAAATGCTTTACCAGAGTACATTGGTTTAACAGCAGTCACGTTATCACCGTTGATCGTTAACTGAATACAATCACTTGCAACACCCGTATTCAAGCGAGCTGCAACACGTGGGAATAAATCCTTACCTGTTGAAGAAGCAGAAGCCAAGATGATGGATGGTTGAACTTTATTAACAATCGCTACGAAGTTTGCAGCGTATGATTCAGGATTGTAAGCATCCAAAGCTGCGTCTTTAACAACATGAACTTCAGAAGCACCGTTGTGACCGATAGCTGCAGTTACATCACCTGCGTGAGAACCGAAAGCTACCGCGACAACTGTGTTACCAGATTTCGCAGCCGCTTGAAGAAGCTCCATGGAGCTGCGTTTCAATTTACCGTTAGCTTGTTCAGCAAAAACTAATACTTTTCCCATGTTAGCCCCTTACAGAACTTTCGCTTCGTCGCGAAGAAGTTTAACTAGCTCAGAAGCTTGAGCTGAAGCATCACCAGAAAGCATTTTCACTGCTGGTTTTTCCGCAGGAAGAGTCATGCCAGTGTATTTAACTTTGATATCAGAAGCGGGAATGTTCAAAGAAGCGAATTCGATTTCTTTGATCACTTTTTTCTTAGCCTTCATGATACCCGGAAGAGAAGCATAACGAGGCATATTCAAGCCTTTGTTAGCTGCAACCACTGCCGGAGTCATCATTTGCACAACTTCTTTAGCGCCACCCTCGATGTCGCGTTCAACAGTTACGTTTTCAGGCGTAAAAGCAAATTTAGAAACTACAGTTGTGTGAGGAACGTTCAAAAATTCAGCCATCATTTGACTTACAGAAGAAGCGTTGTCATCGATCGCAAGCTTACCAGAGAAGATAACTTTTGCGCCGCCTTCAGCTTTGATCACTTCAGACAAAGCTTTTGCTGTAGCAAAGTTATCTAAATTTTCAGCGTTTACTACGATTGCCTCATCGACGCCCATTGCCAAAGCTGTGCGGAGTGATTCAACAACACGAGCCTTTGGTCCAACACTCAGAACCCAAACTTGAGAGCCAGCGTTTGCGTCGCGAAGCTTAATAGCTTCTTCAACTGCATATTCATCATAAGGGTTCATAACCCACTTAATACCCGCCGTATCAATACCAGTTTGGTCGGGAGTGATTTTAATCTTTGTTTCGGTGTCAGGCACCTGTTTGATGCACACAAAAATCTTCATATTTTACCCCGTTTTTAAGAGGCCCTGTTCTATCCCAAGTCCAGGAAAGGCAAAACTAAATTCCATATTTAACGTGTTGCGAAACATGACCGGGGTCATGGACAACTGTAAGGCCACAGGAGTAAGTTAGTAAAAACTTATTGAGAATAATCAAAGCAATACAACAAGGGGTTTTTCACCATGTCTGGATTTCTCGGATCAACCGTCGGGAAAAAGTACTTAATGGGAATCACTGGTTTGATTTGGGCGGGATTTGTTCTTGCTCACATGGCCGGTAATTTACTGATTTTCGTAAGCGCCGATGCTTACAATTCTTATGGTCACGCACTTACAAGCGGCAACATTATCTATGTTGCGGAAACAGTGTTGATCTTAGCCCTGATTGCCCACGTTTATACAGCCGTGTCTTTAACGATGAGTAATCGTGCAGCAAAAAATCAGCGTTACGCAGTAACTGCAAGCGGAAAAAAGAAAACGACATTGGCTTCTCGTACAATGGCCATTCAAGGTTCTATCATCCTTGTCTTTATCATCTTGCATTTGATTACCTTCAAATATGGCGTGCACTACGAAACAACAGTGAACGGAGCGCCAATGCGCGACCTAGCTCGCTTGATGTTTGAAGTATTCCAGCAACCTGGCTATGTGATTTGGTATTTGGTGGCATTAATTCTTCTAGGCTTCCATTTAAGTCACGGCGTTGGTTCCACATTCCAATCTCTTGGTTTGATGGAAGGCACATATCGCAATATGTGGAAAAAACTAAGCTATGCTTACGCGATTGTCGTAGCTCTTGGTTTCATCGCTCAACCTGTTTACATTTTCCTCGTACACTAAGGAGCATCGAAAATGGCTAATAAATTAGATAGCAAAATTCCTAGTGGCCCAATTGAAACCATGTGGGAAAAAACCAAGTTTGATTACAAACTTGTGAATCCGGCAAATAAAAGAAAGCACTCTGTTATCGTTGTCGGTACCGGTCTTGCGGGTGCATCTGCTGCGGCTTCTTTGGGTGAACTTGGTTATAAAGTAAAAGCATTTTGCGTACATGAATCCCCTCGTCGTGCTCACTCTGTGGCTGCTCAAGGTGGTATCAACGCTGCGAAAAACTATCAAAATGACGGTGATTCTACTTACCGTCTTTTCTATGACACAGTTAAAGGCGGAGACTTCCGAGCTCGTGAAGCAAACGTTTATCGTTTGGCTGAAGTGTCAGCGAACATCATTGACCAAATGGTGGCACAAGGTGTTCCCTTCGCACGTGAATACGGTGGAACTTTAGCAAACCGTTCGTTCGGTGGTGCGCAAGTTTCTCGTACGTTCTATGCTCGTGGTCAAACAGGTCAGCAGCTTTTGTTGGGTGCTTACTCTGAAATGATGAGACAAGTTGATGCGGGTAACGTTGAACTTCGTTACCGTCGCGAAATGCTTGATCTTGTGATTATTGATGGTAAAGCTCGCGGCATCATCGTTCGTAACTTGCTAACTGGTGAGATCGAGTCTCACGAAGCGGATGCGGTTGTGATCGCTTCTGGTGGTTACTCAAACGTATTCTTCCTTTCTACAAATGCGATGAACTGCGCAGTAACGGCAGCATGGAAAGCTCACAAACGTGGTGCTTACTTTGCAAATCCTTGCTACACGCAGATTCATCCAACGTGCATCCCAGTTCACGGTGAAAATCAGTCCAAATTGACGTTGATGTCTGAATCACTTCGTAATGACGGTCGCGTTTGGGTTCCAAAAGCGGTCGGTGATAAACGCCATCCAAATCAAATCCCTGAAGATGAACGCGATTACTACTTAGAGCGCGTTTACCCTTCGTTCGGTAATTTAGCTCCTCGTGACGTGGCTTCTCGTCAGGCAAAATACCGCTGCGATGAAGGCCGTGGTGTAAATGAGTCTGGTAAAGCAGTTTACCTTGATTTCGCCGATGCAATTAAACGTTTGGGTGAAGATAAAATCTCTGAACGTTACGGTAATTTGTTTGAAATGTACGACAAAATCACAGGTCAAAATCCGTACAAACAACCAATGATGATCTATCCTGCTCCCCATTACACAATGGGTGGCTTGTGGGTTGACTACAACTTGGAATCTACAATTCCAGGGTTGTTTGTTGCGGGTGAAGCGAACTTCTCTGACCACGGTGCGAACCGTTTGGGTGCCTCTGCATTGATGCAAGGTTTGGCTGACGGTTACTTCGTATTGCCATTTACATTGGGTAACTATCTTGGTGGTACAAAACTTGGGAAAGTTTCCACAACGCATGACGCTTTCAAAGCGGCAGAAGACGGCGTGAAAACAGAAATCTCTAAGTTGATGAATATCAAAGGTGGTCGCACAGTTGACAGCTTCCATAAAGAGCTCGGTCATATCATGTGGGAATACTGCGGTATGGGCCGTAACGAAGCGGGCCTTAAAAAAGCTTTGGAAGAGATTCCAAAAGTTCGTGAAGAGTTCTGGAACAACGTTCGTATCCCAGGTGATGCAAATTACTTGAATACTGAGCTTGAAAAAGCTGGCCGTGTTGCTGACTTCTTGGAGCTGGGTGAGTTGATGTGTCGTGATGCTCTGGAGCGTAACGAGTCATGTGGTGGTCACTATCGTGAAGAATATCAAGTTGATGGTGAAGCTAAACGTGACGATGCAAACTTCTGTCACGTAGCCGCGTGGGAATATACTGGCGAAAATAAAGCGGAAGTTCGTCACAAAGAAGAACTCGCTTTTGAGAACGTTCACCTAGCAACTCGTAGTTATAAATAAGAGGCGTAATATGAGTGGAAAACATATCAATCTGACTTTAAAAGTTTGGAGACAAAAAGGTCCTAAGGACGATGGCAAAATGGTTGAATACCAGGCCAAGAATGTCTCTGAAGATGCTTCCTTTTTGGAAATGCTTGATTCTGTTAATGAAGAGCTTGTGGCTAAAGGTGATGAGCCGATCGCATTCGACCATGACTGCCGTGAAGGTATTTGTGGAGCTTGTGGCTTCGTAATTGATGGTGAAGCCCATGGTCCCATGAAATCTACGACGGTGTGCCAGTTGCACATGAGAAACTTTAACGACGGTGCGGTTCTAACTATCGAACCATTCCGCGCTCAAGCTTTCCCAGTGATTAAAGATTTGATGGTGAACAGATCTGCATTTGATCGCATCATTTCTTCTGGTGGTTATATCTCTGCAAACGTAGGTAATGCTGTTGATGCCAACGCGAACCTGATTCCTAAAGCAGATGCTGATGAAGCGATGTCTTCTGCAACTTGTATTGGTTGCGGCGCTTGCGTAGCTGCTTGCAAAAATGCTTCTGCGGCGCTGTTCACATCTGCGAAAATCTCGCACATGGCTCTTCTTCCGCAAGGTAAAGTAGAGCGTAATGAGCGTGCCCTTCGCATGGTTGCAGCGATGGATGCTGAAGGCTTCGGTGCTTGTACAACAACAGGTGCGTGTGAAGCAGCTTGCCCGAAAGAGATCCAGCTGACGAACATATCACGCATGAACCGTGAGTTCTTGGTGGCATCAGCAACGAAGCGTCCAAAACATACGGATGGCGGCGCTGGTTAATTTGTCTTTAAAATCTAAATAGATTAAAAAAGGGAGCTTCTAGGCTCCCTTTTTTGTTTTTGAATCCTTGCCAAATTTCAGATAGATGCTGCATGACGTTGCAAAAAAAGAAGCAGGCACCTTTTTTGTCTTAACCATTAAATTGTGCATCATAAGTCTGTCTCTTTGAGAGACATCAGAGACTTTTCTTCCTTACTGAATTTCTTCTAAAGCTCGTACATCAAACTTCCGAAACTAGACCAAGGATTGGGCTTATGAAGAAGATTGATCAATTAATGGCAGAACTGGGTTTTAACAAAAATGCGCCAGATAGCGTGAAAGAAGCATTTATTAAGCATTTAATAAAAGCTTCCTCTGGAGTTAATGTCGTCACACCTTCCGAGAAGCGTGAAATGGCAGAAAATCCGGAAAAAATAGTGCAGTTTAAAATGCCTCAACAACTGAGTTTTGAATTTATTGGTGAAGAACACCCTAAACCAAAGACTGGTAAAAAAGCGGTCTCTTAGTCCTGCGAAGTATGCGTATCGCATCAAAAACTAGACTAAGGTCCTGTGATTTCCTGGACTTTTGCCTAAATAACAAAAAATTCTTAACAGAATCCAAAAAAAGATTAGCGTCCCCTTCCCCCATTGGTACCATTTTGGAACTAGAGAGGGTCTAGGAAAATAATTCCTAGCCTTTCTACCGAATCACCCAATGAAGGAGGGGATCATGAGAGGGCTTATTGGAAGAGCCGTTCTTGTTATGCTTGCAAGCGCGAGTGCATTTGCAGCGAAACCAGAAGCAGTACCTGGCGAGTACGTAGTTAAACTTAAAGATAACTACGCAATTCAATCTAACTCTATTATGAGTCATCAATTGGGTTCTTACATCAAGAACACAATTCCTGAAATGAATATCATCGTTATCAAGCGTGCGTCGTTTGAGCTAAGCGACAGCGTTGTTAAAACATTGGCACAAAATCCAATGGTCGACATCGTAGAGCCAAACTATATCTACCGCATTAATAAAACTCCTAATGATCCAATGTTTGGAAATCTTTGGGGCATGAACAATGTTGGCCAAAAAGATTCTGAAAACAAAACTGGCGTTGCTGGTGTAGATATCGGAGCTGTTCAAGCTTGGGATATCACAACTGGTTCAAAAGATGTTGTTGTTGCAGTTATCGACACGGGTATCGACTACAACCATCCAGATTTGAAAGACAATCTTTGGACAAACACGGCTGAACTTAACGGTAAAGCTGGTGTGGATGATGATAACAACGGTATCGTTGACGATATCTACGGTGCAAGCTTCGTAAAAGCTGATAAACCAACTGGTAATCCGCTTGATGACCATGGCCACGGTTCTCACTGCTCTGGTACTATCGGTGCAAAAGGTGACGATGGTAAAGGTATCGTGGGTGTTGCTTGGAACGTTCGTATCATGGGCGTTAAATTCTTGGCAGCTGACGGTTCTGGCTCCCTTGAAGGCGCTTTGATGGGTATCGACTACGCTACTAAAATGGGTGCGAAAATCCTTTCAAACTCATGGGGTGGCGGCGGTTACGCTGAAACTTTGAAACAAGCAATCCAAAGATCTAATGATGCTGGCGTTCTTTTCGTAGCAGCAGCTGGTAATGAATCAAACAACAATGATTCAAATCCAACTTACCCAGCAACTTACGATGTTCCAAACATCTTAACGGTTGCAGCGATCGATAACAGAGGCCAACTAGCTTCTTTCTCGAACTACGGTAAATCAACAGTTCACGTTGCGGCTCCAGGCGTAAACATCTACTCATCTATCAAAGGTGGGAAGTATGATTCTTGGTCCGGTACTTCAATGGCGACTCCTCACGTTTCTGGTATGGCGGCTCTTTTGGCTTCAAACGAACCAAACCTTACTGGTATTGAGATGAAACAAAGAATCATCGCTACTGTGAAACCACTTTCTAGCTTGCGTGGAAAAGTTCGCTCAGGTGGTTTGGTAAATGCATACTCAATGTTGACGAACACAGTTGCACCTCCTGATCAAAACGATCCAGTTAACTGGCAAACAATGTCAGTAAGCGCTTCAACTGTTCATCCATATGCTAACAAAGCAAATGAAACTTATGAAGTTCGTGTACCAGGTGCGAAACAAATCTCAATCTACTTCGAGAAATTCGATACTGAAAAAGATTACGACAAAGCACAAATTTACGATTCAACTGGTAAATTGGTTCAAACAGTTAGCGGTAAAGCAGATGACACTTTCTCTATTCCAGTAAATGGCGAATATGCGAAAATCATCTTCACTTCTGATGACTCTGTAAACCGTTATGGTTTCGACATTACGAAAGCTGCTTGGAGATAGTTTTTACTTAGATATACTTTGAGTAAAATAATGATCGCAAAAAGCCACCCCAAAAAGGTGGCTTTTTGTTTTTAGTCAGTTCGCTTCTACACTTGCTGCCTTTCACAACCTTGGGACGGATAATTATGCCATCAGGGAGGATCTATGGAGCCGGAATTAGAGCGTAATCGCCCCACCACGCAACGAAAACCTACAACGATTACTCATGGGCCGATACGGACCTCTATTCCGTTTGAGCGCCGAACATATGCGCGCGAAGTTTGCATGGTTTTAGGTGTGCTCCTTCTTTCTGTCGGTTTTGTTGGAATGGTCGTCGATGATTTCCTGATGTTGCATTTAAGCTATGTCCACAATGTTATCCACATAGTTTCAGGGGCACTAGCAATTTGGTTCGGTGTGCGCAGTGAGACCAGTGCAAAGCGTTTTGCTTATCTTTTTGGTTTTGTTTACACCCTGCTAGGAGTTCTTGGGTTTGTTGTGGGTGTGCATGGAATGGCGACTCTTGGAGAAATAAAAGAGGATGATTTTCTATGGATAATAAGTCCTGAAAAATTTGAACTAGGAACGAACGATCACATTGTACACTTGCTGATCGGGATCATTTTTCTCGCGAGTGGATTGATAATGTTTAAACGTCGTCGTTTGGAGCCGTCGAGGGCGTAATCCCCTCTTCCAAAAATTTTTCAATTTTTAGATTGGTATAATCGGGGAAATCAAGCTGGGTGCAGTGAGATCCGTAGGGCACGAGGACGAATTCAGAGTGTTTAATTTTCTCTTTGAAATGATGTTGAAACCGAACCGGTGTTACCATGTCGCCCTCGCCAGAAATAATAAGTACCGGGACTTCGATTTTTCCTAAGACAGATTCACCATTGTAATTCATCATCTCTTCAAACAGCGTAATGAAGACTTTTAAATTCATTCGAGCGACTCCGCGGCAGTAAACTTCAATATCTTTAAAGTGCGCCACTTTCAGATTAAAGCCACCCGCTAACGCCGTCATGTACATAGAAAAAGGATTATCAATAGCAACCTTCCATAGAGCATTCCATAGATCGGGTTGGTTTTCGTATTGGGTTTTCACAAAGTAAAACAACGGTTCGATAATATCTAAGCCAAACATTCCCTTGATCGGGTTTTTAGCAAAGCCATTGATAAACACCATCGAGCGAATCATGTCAGGATTGCTATTATATAAATTCAAAAGCAAGGGCGCCCCAAAACTATGACCGGCGAAATGAGCTTGTTTGATTTTTAGGTGATTCATCAAACCCATGATGTCTTTACATAAAGCATCGAGCGTGAGCTGAGTCATGTCGCTGACGGGAACTGATTTATGGTGTCCACGTAAATCGAAAGTGATGACCTTAAACTTTCTAGAAAAATATTCGACTTGATAGTGCCAGTGATTGATAGGACAAGCGATGCCATAAATCAAAACTAAAGGATCCCCTTCACCATGGGTCTCATAGTAGATCGGAGTGCCGTCAAAGCTATTGTAATATCCGGTGCTTTTGGGCGTGGTATCCATGGTGACCTTTACTAAACGTAGGAAACTCTAATTATAGTAGTACCGACAGAAATTAGATCTCCGTCACGAAGCATTTCGGCATCGATAGCTTTGTTATTAACGGTGATTCGTCCTGGCGACAGTATTTTTATTTCAACTTGTCCGGGGCCAGCTAGAAGTTCAAAGGCGTCCTTGGGGGCATCTGTGTCCAATAATTCAATATCTAAAGAGTCTGCTCCGGCTTTGCGTGGCCCCCACCCTAAAATAATTTCCTCATCGGATTGAATACCCTGAATAAAGTTGAGCTTGAGGGCCGGAGAGAATCGCTCGGGTTTTTGACTTGGCGTTGAGTTCTGGACATCGAATCGAGGAAGGGTTGTTCGTAAAATATTACGCCACGTAAGGAGTCGTGCGAAATCGGGTGCGATCTCCTCTTCGACGGTAATTACTTTGAACTGAGTTCGTCCGATCTCAAAGATAACCCCTGGAATTAACGCCACTTTCTTCACACGGCGCCCTGAAATGTGGATACCGTTTGAGGAGTCCAGATCGACCAAAACTAACTGTCCCTTACCATCCCTTGCCACCTCGGCGTGCCGGCTAGATACTTTCGGGTCCTTAATAATGATATCCGCCTGGGATCGACCCAGGAGCAACCCCTCGCGAACTTGGTAGCGAGAGCCTTCGTTAGAACCATCAATAATCTCAATAAAAGTGACCATTTAGACATTCTAGGACTGGATTTGGGGGGAATCAAAGGACTATTCCTTGTGCTCAAACTTAAGGCGTGCTAAACCCGTTAAACATTTTAAAAGTCATCCTTGTTCCCACTCCTGTATGGTGGGGGCTTTAACCGAAAGGATAATACATGGAAATCACTAAAACTGCGGCTAAAATGCCTTATGAAGTAGTTGTTCTTATGCATCCAGATGCAACTCTTGAAGATCAAAAAGATCTTTTCAAGAAGAACAAAGCTACTATCGAAACTTTCAAAGGTTCTGTGAACTCTTTGGAAACTTGGGGCAAAAGAACTTTGGCGACACCAATCGGCAAGTTGAAAAAAGCTATCTACTTCCACGCTACATTCGAAGCTAATACACAAGCTATCGCTGAGTTGGAACGTACTATGCGCATCAACGATAAAGTTCTTCGTTTCATGCATACTCGTTTGGACGAACGTGTAGCTTTGACTAAATTCATGGAAGGCTTCAAAAAAGGTCTTTCTGAATCTGCTGCTCGTGAAAAAGAGCGCGAAGCTAAAATGCAAGCCCGTAAAGCTGCGTTTGCTGCTGCTAAAGCAGACCGCGCAGACCGTGGCGAGTAATTAAGCGTAAGCCATGAAGAAGACCGCTTCACCACAGAAGTTCATCACAATTTCATCTCTCTCGATTTTGTTGTCGATGCTCACTGTGGTGTTTGGGGCTCCCCTTCTTCGGGTTCTTCGCAAGGCTTACGGTCCTTGGGCTTTTTGGCTTCTCGGATTGTTAGTAACAGGGGCTGCGTGGCTCCTCAACGCTCAACCACTTGCACTTTTCATGGGCTCAGTTTGGATGACTTTAGGAGCTTATAATGAAATGGAGCAAAAAGGTCTTGGGTGGTGGCTCTCAGGAATTCTGAGTGTTTTATTAGGAACCGGTGCTGCAGGCGCCAGTATCTACGGAGCATTCAAGGTGAACGGGATTAACACGTACGCTGAGGTCCAAAAGCTCGTCGAACAATTTACTGATCAGGTTCAAAAAATGAATCCGGCTGTTAAGTTAGACGCTTCTGTGATTATGCAGCAGGTTCCATCAGCCATTGCCATTATTTTAATTTTGGCTTTAGGTGTGGGGCTTATTTTTGAGAGAAGGGTTTTTTCGTGGCTCAATTTGCCCCGCGAGAAAATTGCCTCTCAGCTCAAGTTGTTAGAATATCGTGTACCTGATTATTTTATTTGGGTCGCGATGACAGCCTTCCTTCTAACAATGGTGAGTTTTGGCGGTAAGGCCATTGGCATCCTCGCAGTGAATATTGTGAACGTAGCACTCGTTCTTTATTTTTTTCAGGGGTTGGCAGTGTTGGAAGTACTTCTTAGTTCGATGAGAGCAGGAACTTTTACTCGAATTTTGATGTACATAATTTTGATCGGCCAGTTGGTACTTATTTTAAGTATTGTTGGTTTGGTCGACTACTGGTTGGATTTCAGGGGACGCATTCGTAGAATGAAAATCCCGGGAAACAGCTAGCAGATTTACTCTCTGGTTTTCCAGAGGAATTATGGAGATCACATGAAAGTTATTCTTCAAAAAGACGTTAAAGATGTAGGTCGTGTTGGTGAGTTGGTGAACGTTTCTGAAGGTTTCGCAAGAAACTTTTTGTTCCCACGCAAGTTGGCTGCTGAAGCTACTGAAAAACGCGTAAAAGAATATGAACACTTGAAACGCGTTGCTGAGACTAAAAAGAAAAAAGCTCTAGCAGAACGCCAAGAGTTCTTGAACAAAATCAACGGCACAACTGTTTCTTTCAAATTGCAAGCTGGCGCTGATTCCGACAAGCTTTTCGGTACTGTAACAACTACAGATATCTCTAAAGAGCTTCAAAAAATGGGTCACTCTGTTGACCGTCGTGACATCCACTTGGAAGAGCCAATCAAAGTATTGGGTCAACATAAAGCAGTTGTACGCTACAGCGAAGGTTTGGAAGCTAAAATCCAAATCGCAGTTGAGCGCGCATAACTGTCTTAAATATTTAACTTCTTGTTAAAGTTTTAAAGGGCTCTCGGTATCGAGGGCCTTTTTTTTATTCCTGATCCGGCCTTCAACCCTGATGAAGTTATTGTAAAAATCCCTTCATGGGGCTTATATATTTTTTACCATAAGGGATGGTAATAGCTTTCATCGATTTAATTGAGTTGAACTGGTTCCAAAATGGGTGTTTAACGTTCCGCATTGGAGGGGTTATGAAGAATCTCGTTGCGGCTAAATTGGTACTCTTATCGTCGGCACTTACATTTGTGGCGTGCTCCCCAGCAAAAATGAACTCGCTTGTAAACTCGGGCGACAATGGCCAAATAATCAACGGCAAGGAAGTTGAACTCAACGACCCTATTGCTAAGGTTACGGTTGCCATCGTTGGTGCTACGAAAGATAAAACTGGTGAAATTAAGCAGTTCACTTGTACAGGCAGCTTGCTTGCTAAAAATATCGTTTTAACAGCTGCACACTGTATTCCTGTAGCTCCTGAGGGTGGCGCTCGTGCCGCTATGATCATTTTTAATTCAAGCTTAAAACAAAAAGCCACTGAAAAAAACTCTCGCATTGTAACGAGATTTGCGATCCATGATCAATGGAAGAAAACGGCTGCAGGCGAAAGTATGCATGACTTCGGTTTGCTGGAATTCGAAGGCGATCTTCCCGAAGGCTTTGAAGTGGCATCGTACCTTCCGGTTGCGGATTACTCGAAACTTAAAGCTGGTGATTCTATCATTGTCGCTGGCTACGGTAAGATTGACGACAAAACAAAGCAATCATCTGAAGTTCTTAGACGAGGCGTGATCACTCTGGGTGGAGTGAATGGTAAGTCAGAAATTATTTCTGATCAAACAGCACGAACGGGCGTTTGTTCTGGGGACTCCGGCGGGCCGGCATTTTATGAGCTTAATGGTCAACTTTATGTTTTTGGAGTTGCCAGTCGTGTCGCTGGAGAAACAGACGAAAGCTATTGTTCTGGAGTTAGCTATCACGGTTTGATTGGTGCTGAAGGTAAATTCATCACAACAACAATTAGTCAGTGGGCCGCTGAAGATGCTGCTGCGGCAGAAGTAAAATCTGAAGAGTCTCAAAAAGTGACTCCACCAGAAAGTGCGCAAAAGAATTAAAATTTGAAAATAGCATTTTAAATTAAAAAAGTGACTTGAATAAAGTCGCTTTTTTTTATGCGGATTTAATCTCTTCGTTTTCTGCAATCTCCAGAAAGACTGTATTGAGATAATCAATCATCACTTCTCGTAATTGTTCCATCGTGAGCTCTGCGGAGTTAAACCCTTGAGCGGCGACAAGTGCGCTTAGCTCTTTCTGTACAGGATCTTGAATCAGACCTGTTCCCTGCACCACTGTTTTAAACAGTTTGTTACTCATGACGCCTCCATGCGTGTATAGGTGCGATCCTTGCGCCTATATGTCTGTGGGACCCTTTTACTCAATCAAGTGGTTAAGCCGAACTCAAATAAAAAGGATCGGACAGGATGAAGGTCTAGCTGGAACTGCGACGATGGGAATACTTTTTCCCCCAACTTCGAGCCTTTGGCAGACACCAGTACAAAAATGGCAAGAGCAGACGGCGAGGCAACAATCTTCGGATATAGTAGAATACCTTGGCATCAAGAGTGGCCGGAATCCACAGCGCGGGGTTTTCCGTTTTCATTGTTTTCAAAATAATTTTCGCAATCTTGTCTGAAGTCGTCAGACTTAGCTTCATCATCCGTTCTACAAAGGGAGTCATATTGTGATAAAAGTCGGAATACGGCCCACTCCAATTGCGTGTGGGATCCGAAAGTTCTGTGTGATATACGTTGCGGAAAGAGTTGCTGTGGATGAAGCCAGGTTGTACTAGGGAGATCTGAACACCAAAAGGCCTCATCTCATACCAGAGCGCTTCGCTAGCGCCCTCCAGGGCGTATTTAGACGCTGAATACGAGGACATGGTAGGCATAGCCAACATCCCTGAAACAGAAGAGATGTTAATGATCTTTCCTCGGCCAGTTTCTCGCATATGAGGAAGCACACGGCGAATTAAACCCATGGGTCCTAGGTAGTTAGTTTCCATCTGGAGGAGCTCATCCTTCGCTGTCATATGTTCGATGACGGAGCGATAAGATATGCCGGCGTTGTTAACCAAAATATCAACTCCACCCCAGTGCTTACTAATTTCGTTAATAAGTTTTCGGCGCTCTTCTTCAGAAGTCACATCGAGTGTGCGGATAAGAAAGCGTTCGTCTTCAAGAAATTTATCACGAAGAATATGAATGCTTTTTTCTCTGGCAGTGATGACCACTCTATATTCTGGGTGCTGATGGAGAAGTTTAGCGAGCGCAAGGCCAATACCAGCCGAGCACCCAGTGACAAGCACTATGGGTTTATATGATTGTGTAACTTCGCTGCGGTGATAACGAGAAAAAGGCCACATATGTGGCCTTCATTAAACTAAGCAGGAGCTCCAGGAGCAAAGTTTTTCGGTCTGCCGCCTGGCATTGGAGGTGGTGCCTGTGGTGGAGGAAGTGGGTTCATCCCCGGCCCTTCATTCTCAGCATCACGGAACCGAGCGTATTTCGCGTCGAAGCGCAATTTCACAGTGCCTGTCGCACCGTTACGCTGTTTGCCCACGATGACCTCAGCGTGACCTGCTTTATCTGGATCTTCTTTGTCATAATAGTCATCACGATAAAGCATCATGATAACGTCGGCATCTTGTTCAATGGATCCGGACTCACGCAGGTCGGAAAGCATCGGACGGCGGTCCGCACGACCCTCTACCCCACGATTCAACTGAGCTAGAGCGATGATTGGAACTTGAAGTTCCTTAGCAATAGATTTCAAACCTTTGGAAATTTCCGCAACCTCTTGCTCACGGGAATTAAATTTTTGCTTCATACTCATTAACTGCAAGTAGTCGATCATGATGCAATCAAGTCCGTGCTCTGCTTTTAAGCGACGAGCACGAGAACGAATTTCAAACGGTGACATACCCGGAGTATCATCAATGAAAATGCCCGCCTCAGAAAGAGCGCTGGCTGCATTGATCAGTTTTGGCCATGCAGAGTCTTGGATTTTACCATTTCTGATCTCTGACATGTTAACGCGTGCTTCGGAGGACAACATACGCATCATCATCGATTCTTTACCCATCTCGAGAGAGAAGTACGCGATTGTCTTTTTTGCGCGCAGAGCGATGTGTTGAGCAATACCCAGAGAGAACGCCGTTTTACCCATCGACGGACGAGCGGCGATGATCGTCATCTCACCCGGATGTAAGCCGGAGGTCATTTTATCTAAATCAGTAAAGCCAGATGGAAGCCCCGTTACGTCCGCTTTACGTTTGTAAAGTTCTTCGATTTTTTGGATGGATGCTTTGACGATTTCCATCGAGCCCACTAGGCCCGAAGTTTGTTTTGTTTCAGCAAGCTTGAAGATGTCACTTTCGGCTTGGTCCATGAAGGATTCAACATCAGTGAAATCTTGATCATAGGCACGTTCAATGATCTTACCGCTGGTAAGAATCATTTTGCGCAGCAAGCTCTTTTCGCGAACGATCTTTGCGTGAGATTGAATGTTGGCTGAAGAAATCGTTTTATCAAGCAGACCAATGAGATATTCAGGTCCGCCAACCACGTCCATAGAGCCTTCGGCCTGAAGAACGTTCGTCACCGTGATGATATCGATTGGCTGGCTTTTACCATGCAGCTCTTTGATTGCAGCATAGATCTTTTGATGAGCCGGTTTATAGAAATCCTCTGCAAAGAGAATATCGCCGACTTGATCTAAAGCTTCGCGATCAAGCATTAAGCCGCCCAGGATGGACTGTTCGGCATCAAGATTTTGTGGTGGTATACGCGTACTCACTAGAACCCCTCACGTGATAAGCGCCATTAAGTTTCGAAACAAAAAATGCGAGCCTCGTACTAGGGTGGTGGTTCTGAGTTGGCTCGCTGATGCTAAATCGTAAACGAAAGTATTAATTCATTTTTTTAACACGAATTTTATAGTTATCAATTTTCTTCTTAAGAGTATTACGATTGATGCCAAGCATTTGTGCGGTCTTTACTTGGTTGCCGTTATATGCGCGCAGAGCAAGCTCCAAAAGAGGTTTTTCAACTTGTTCAATAACGACATTGTACAAACCGTTCAATTCAACTTGAGCTTCTTTTTGCTGAGCAAACAAAACTTCCAGTTTGCTTTTAACAAGCTTTTCCAAGCTTACAGACTGAAGATTAGCGACAAAAAGATTATCAGAACTGTTTAGGTTCGGCGTCATGGAGCTCCCAAAATTTTACAGATGAGTTTGGAGCGGCAAATTTAAGTGCAACTAAAACTTAAATCTATACTCCGCGTGTTTCGTGAGACCAAATATACTTATGCAGCTGTAATTGCAACCTTGCTGATGATTTTTTCTGCAAAATATTTTCTGCCAACCAGCGTTCAGACACTTGGCCGTATGATGGGCTGTATAAAACCATAAATTTTTCGAACAAATTGTGTTGACGACAGAAATTTTCAGACCAATCGAGATCTGCTTCAGAACAGATGACAAACTTGTATTCCGTGCTGGGTGTGGAAAAGCCGATGTTTTCCATCAGGAACGAATCTGCTGCTCCACTTTCAGGAGTTTTTACATCCAGAATAACTTTTACGCGTGCATCAACATGCTCAATACTTTTTGAGCCGCTGGTTTCCAAAGAAACTTTATACCCCTTGTCGCAAAGTTCCTTCATAAGTTCGTGAACTTCTTTTTGTAAAAGAGGCTCACCGCCGGTGACACAAACATGAGGTGCACCATAGGAATCAATTTCTTTAAGGATATCCGCAAGCGCGCGCAAGTCGCCTTCGTAATATGAATATTTGGTGTCGCAGTAAGTGCAACGCAGATTACACGCTGTCGTGCGCACAAAAACGGTAGGGGCTCCTACGTATGACGTTTCACCTTGGATACTATAAAAAATCTCATTTATTTTCAGCATGAACTGGCTCTTAGTATTGAAGTAACAAGGTCTAAA
This sequence comes from Bdellovibrio sp., assembly GCA_046070625.1. Taxonomy (GTDB): domain Bacteria; phylum Bdellovibrionota; class Bdellovibrionia; order Bdellovibrionales; family Bdellovibrionaceae; genus Bdellovibrio. The sequence goes on from JBJTMR010000006.1 coordinate 21,375, forward strand.
ATCGGTAACTTGCCTTTGGCACCCGTCCTAAGTCAAGGAGACGCTTCCAAGCATGACTAACTCATCGGAATTTCGTAAATTTTTTAAATGAACCAATTCCTTAAAAAGTTTCGTCAGGACGTCATTGCAATCACTTTTTTGGGCCTAGGGCTTTTTCTTGCCCTATCCCTTATAAGCTATAGCCCTCAGGATCCCTCCCTGAATTCTATTGGCCAGGGCTTAAAAGCACTGAACTACTGTGGAATCGTGGGTGGTTTTCTTGCAGATGCCGTTTACCAGATGTTCGGGCTGGCGGCCTGGGTGATGGTCGGAAGCCTTGTAAAAATGGCTTATGCGAGCTTTAAAGGTGAATCCCTGAACCTTAAGAACATTCGCTTTGTCTGGGCCCTGCTGTTGATCGTCAACGTTGCCGCCTTATTATCCATCTATCTTCCAAACACAAAACTTTATCAGGGTCAGATTTATTTGGGCGGCTTACTTGGTTTGAGCGTTGCGCAGGCCCTTATGCGCGCCTTTGCCTCGGTTGGTGTTCAAGTCATCCTATGGTCATTCATGGCTGTCCTGGTGGTGTTCTATTCGGAAAAGACTTTGCAAGAGCTTGCTGAAATTCCTCAGGACTTTTTTGGCGGCGTAAAAAAGAAGAAGTTGTCAGATCGCTTGAGTGCACTTTTCGCGGGTATGTTTGTGAATGAAAAAACTCAAAAGGCGAAACCTAAGAAAAAAGACGACAAAAAAGAAGAACCCAAAAAAGCCTTTCCTCTGGCAAATCAAAAGTTTTTAGGTAAAGACGAAGAAGAGGAGGAAGATGAAGACTTGGATGCAATCCTCGCTGCAGATGCGGAAGCAGAAGAAGAGGATGAAGATGAATCCGAAGAGGAAGAAGATGTTCCAGCGGTCCGCTTAGCGCAGAAGCGCAAAGTCGTGATGAAGGCCAAGCCGCCACGTCGTATTGAAAACTGGGAAATGCCAAAACTGGGTCTTTTAGAGGATCCTCCGGCATCACGTATTAAAATCGATAAAGCAGAAATTCAGCGCAAGGCAGATTCTTTGGTTGAAAAACTTAAGAATTTCTCAATCGAAGGAACTATTCAAGATGCGAAACCAGGCCCGTTGGTTACCATGTATGAATTTAAGCCCAATGCGGACGTTAAGATTTCGAAAATTTCTGAACTTGAAGATGACTTGTCATTAGCTCTTTCTTCGGAATCGGTTCGTGTTGTTGGTCATATCCCCGGAACGGATGTTGTGGGTATTGAAACGGCGAACCTCAAGCGTGAGACGGTTTACTACAAAGACCTGATCGCGGAAGACTCCTTTTGGAGTGATGATTTGGCGCTACCAATGGCTGTGGGCCGTGCCGTTGATGGTGAGCCTAAAGTTGTTGATTTGCGTAAAATGCCACACTTGTTGATTGCAGGTACAACCGGTTCAGGTAAGTCCGTATTCGTTGGATCTATTATTACCGGCTTGTTGTTCCGACATTCCCCAAAATCTTTACGCTTAGTCTTAATCGATCCCAAAATGGTCGACTTGGCGCCTTTTGCAAGCGTTCCCCATCTGGCAATTCCTCACGTGACAGAACCGAAGAAAGCCGCAACGGCTTTAAAATGGGCCGTTCGTGAAATGGAGAAACGTTATAAGTCCCTGTCGAAATTCGGCGTGGGTAAAATTGAAGCCTTTAATGAAAAAACAGGAGCTCTGTCAAAAACCGATATCGAAGAGCACGAAAAGACAAATATTGAACTTGAAGAAGGCAAAGCAAAGCTTGATCAGTATTACTATCAACCGCTTCCCTACATCGTGATCGTCGTGGATGAGTTAGCTGATTTGATGATTGTAGAAAAGCAAAACATCGAAGAGCCGATTCAACGTTTAACACAGAAAGCCCGTGCTTGCGGGATCCATTTGATTCTTGCCACACAGTCGCCGCGTAAAGATGTTGTCACGGGCTTGATTAAAACAAATATTCCGGGGCGAGTGGCTTTGAAAGTGGCATCGAAAATGGACTCGCGAATTATCATTGATGATTCGGGTGCAGAACGCCTTTTGCCGAATGGTGATATGCTTTTCCAAGCTCCTGGCGTAGGCAAGCCTACCCGTCATCACGGTCCTTACTTAAAAGATTCTGAGATTGCGAATGTTGTTAAGCATTGGGCAGATCAAGGTGAGCCGGAATACGACCCATTGGCGTTAAAAGCACTTGATGGATTTACAGGTGGCGACGGTGCGGAAGCGGGCGATAGTTCTGGTGGAGGCTTTGAGGATGAAGAATACGATGAACGCTACGACGAGATTCTGTCGTGGGCGTCAGCCCAGAAGGAAATTTCTGCGTCTCTGATTCAAAGAAAATTCAGATTAGGATACCCACGTGCCGCCCGCATGATCGAGCTCTTTGAAAAAGAAGGTGTTGTTGGTCCTGCGAACGGAAGTAAACCGCGTCAAGTCCTCATTTCAAGTTACAGAGAAACATAGAGCAAGCTTGCTCTACCTTGAATGGTTTGATGTCATAGAAAGACCAAAAACCATTCAAGGAGGATTTATATGTTCAAGGCACTTCTCGTCCTAGCACTTTCGTTCTCTGTTAATGCATTTGCAACTCCAGCTGCTGTAGATATCCTGGTTCAAGTTCAAGCATCGGCGATTTCTGATCAGGCCCATACATTGGGTTTAGATTGGAAGGTTGGTGAGTCAGCAAACTATGATATCGATATGGGATTTATTAAAGGAAAAATGGTGATGTCAGTCGATTCGGTTGGCAACGATGGCATCTGGACGACACAAGATATGGATCTTGGGTTTGCCGGAAAACAAAAAGCCCAAATGTTGATTGATCAGAATACTGGTGAAATCAAAAAAATGCTGGTCAATGGCAAAGAACAACAACCGCCAAAACAAAATATCGAAGTCATTGACGTAAAAGAAGATCGCATCACGGTTCCAGCAGGAACTTTTGATTGCATCCACGCCCGTTTGAAAGATAAAGATCAAAATGATGCTGAAATAAACGCATGGCTCAACCCCCAACTTGTGCCACTTTCAGGTCTTTTGAAGCAAGTTGCCCCAAGCCAATTCGGCACGGTAACGGTTTCATTGACCTCATTTAAAAAGAACTAGGACATGATGTTTAAATTTCTCATGGCCGCTCTTGGAGCGGCTTTTCTTCTTGTAAGCCATCCGACTTTTGCTCAATCAAAATCAGAAACATATAAAGACATTATTGAAAAGGCTTATAACCTCAGCCTGCAAAGAGATCGTCAACAAGCATTGAATATTTTAACCTCCGCGATTATTCGTGAAACTCGCCCTCAAGCGCAGGGTGAACTAAAGAAAGCGGCCTTGGATGTTTCTCATGTTTTTTTCAGCGATAAGGCACAACAACTGTTTGAAACTTCAGCGTCCTTAAGGAAAACCGACTTAACCCAGGCAATTGCGAAACTGAATGAAGCCCAACGTATTGAGCCAGATAACATTTCTATCGTGATAGAGATTTCTCGTTTGTTGATTGCGAAGGGTGACTGTTCTGGAGCTCAAGAGCTTTTAACGAAATTTATAAAGCTCATCGCCTTTGATGAAGAATTGAAGTTAACAAACGCTCAGGCTCAAGTTTGCCAAAGTCAGTGGTATGAATATTTAAAAATTTATGATCCTAAAGAAGTTGCCAAATCAACTTTGCAAAAGTTCTGGCTGGCTAACGAGGTTGAACACCAAGTCAAAGTGAAAAACACCCTGAAAGCGCAGGAAAGCCTGGGAATTCTCAAAAAATTAGACTCCAAATACCCTGAGGTTGCATACTGGTCATGGAAAGTAACTCAAGGGATTAAGCCCGGGAATCTAGACGAGGCTCAGAAATACGTGATGACCTGCAAAAACATTTCTGCGAGTCAGTATAGACAGTATATGATAGACCCTATGCTTTGTCGTCGAGTTGTGGAAGTTGAAGGCGAAATTAAAGGGATGAACACAAATGTTGAATAGAGTTTTATTTGCCCTCACATTAGTAATCTGTCTTGCTGGTTGCGGAGTCAAAGGTACCCCGCTTGCGCCGCTGAACCCTCCTCCGTTGGGGCGCGGTGAGCCTACATATTCTGAGACCACAAAAAAGGATCTACAGAAGCGCCGCACCTATAAGGAAAAAAACAGCGAAGAATCTTCCGGTGGAGGAAGTGGACTGTGAAAAAAAATTTTCCACTGACCATCACTAAAATGTCCGGTGCGGGAAATACATTTGCCCTGTTGGACGGTCGTCACTCTTCTGTGTGGCAGGATGTGGAAAAAACTCTGGGCAAGTCCCGACCCGAGTTTGCGAAACTTGTTTGCGATAAAGTTTTAGGTATTGCGACCGATGGTCTTCTTATTATCGAAGAAGGCGCTGAGGGTTTTGATTATAATTGGGACTTTTATAACAGCGACGGCTCTACGGCAGAGATGTGCGGGAATGCCGCTCGTTGTGCAGCTCGATTTTGTTATGAAAATAGTTCTTCCCAAGAACAAGGTACAATTCGCTTTCAAACTGGCGCGGGTCTTGTGACTGCGCAAGTTCTTGGTAACGATAAGATTCGTGTTAAAATGCCACCAGCGCGTGTTTTACAAGATAAGATAGAATTGATCAGTCAGCCGGGTGGCGCAAAAGAAGCATTTGTTCTAGTTAATACGGGTGTTCCTCATTTGGTGCAGAAAATCCATAATTTTGGTGATACGGTTGCATTAAAAGATATGGCCCGAGAGATGCGTTCTCATGCTGATTTGAAGCCGGCAGGTGCTAATGTGACCTTTTATGCCGAAGATGAATTAGGCAAAATTAAAGCCGTCACTTTTGAGCGTGGAGTTGAAGATTATACTTTAGCTTGTGGCACCGGTGCCGTTGCGGCGGCTCTCGTTTGCTCGCGTGATTCCAAAGTAAATGAAATTGAAGTACGTATGCCCGGAGGAGTGATGGAAGTCCACTTTTTCGAGAACGATCCCTGCCCGCTTCTTATTGGTGATGCAGTTTTTATAGGAGATTTCCAATTTAATCTTGAGGCCATCAGATGAAAAATTTTAAAGGTACGTTTACAGCCCTTATCACTCCTTTTGTAAGTGGAAAAATTGACTACAAATCCTTAGATCGTATGCTTAAACACCAATTAGAAAATGGTGTGGATGGATTTGTCGTTAATGGGACAACGGGCGAGAGTCCAACACTGAAAGATCACGAGAAAGAAGAGCTATTTACCCATATCCGCAAACTTGTTGGCCCTCAGGTTCCACTTATTATGGGAACAGGTTCCAATGACACTGCAAAATGTATTGAGGACTCCAAGAATGCGGAAGCATTTGGCGCAGATGCGGTGTTAGTTGTAGTGCCCTACTATAATAAACCTCCACAGCGCGGCCTCTATGCACACTTTAAGGCAATTGCCACTGCGATTAAGATCCCAACTATTTTGTATAATGTTCCAGGCAGAACGATTACGTCACTTGCCGCAGATACAGTCGGAGATTTAGCTAAAGTATCTGGTATCGTGGGTATTAAAGAGGCCTCGGGGAAAATGGAGATTATGTCCGACATCATCAAAGCTTGCGGGAAAGATTTTGTGATGCTTTCTGGGGATGATGGGACTTATGTGGATTTCCTGGCTCAAGGTGGTCACGGAGTTATTTCTGTCGCAAGCCATGTCATTCCAAAACAGATGGTGCAGTGGAGAAAATGGGCTTTAGAAGGGCAACTTGAAAAAGCTCACGCTGATATTAAAAAATACATGGACCTCATTAATCTACTTTTTATTGAAGCGAACCCAATTCCCGTAAAAAAAGCGATGCAGTTAATGGGCCTTATCGATTCCGCTGAATTGCGTTTACCGTTAGTGGAGTTAGGCACAGAGCACACGGAAATGTTAAAGGCGGAGATGAAAAAAGTTGGAGTTCTGGCGTGAAAAAATTAAAAGTTGGCTTGGTTGGTGGCAACGGTCGGATGGGACAGGAAATCTCGGCTGTCGTGGCGACAAACCCAAATTTGGATCTTTTTTATTCGTTAGGACGTAACACGAAAGTAGATGCTAAAGTAATATCCAAAGTAGACGTATGGATTGATTTTTCTTCGCCACAGGCTTTGGGTGATTTGTTGAAGTTGGCGGCAAAACACAAAACGCCAGTGGTCTGCGGAACGACTGGTTTTACCACCAAAGAAAAAAATCTTTTAACGAAGTATAGTAAAGACATTCCAATTCTTTGGTCCTCCAATATGAGTTTGGGCGTCGCAGTCTTGAATGAAGCATTGAAATCTTTAGCTGCAATTTCTCATTTTGATTTTCAAATTGAAGAGCTGCACCACAGTCGTAAAAAAGATAAGCCCTCTGGCACCGCGATTACATTGCAAGAGAATCTTGAAAAAGCTGTGGGCAAGAAATGTCCGGAACCTCTCGCAATTCGTGGAGGGGGTATATTCGGTATTCATAAAGTTTACTCTATGAGTGACGAAGAAGTTCTAACCTTTGAGCATACAGCCTTGAATCGTACGGTCTTTGCAAAAGGTGCCGTGCAAGCGGCTGAGTGGTTGGCAAAACAAAAGAAGCCGGGCCTGTATCAAATTCGTGATGTGTTGTTCGGAAAGTAGTAAATGTCAAAAAGTCTGCACAATTCCCTTGTCTATGTTGCTTTGGATTTAGTTGGTGGTGAAGCTAAAGCAAAAGAGCTTTTAGCAAAAATCTCTGAGTGTGGAGAGATTCTGCAATTGTCTTCGATTTATAAGCGCTACCTAACGGCTGCGCGTGTCGACCTGAGTGCTCGCATTGAGTTTGTGATACGGTTTGAAACAATGATGAGCGTAGATCAGCATTTACATTTGGTCTTATCTTTATGTGAACAGGGGTCTCAGGGGTTGGTTCAACACAGTCATGTGAATATGATTTTGTTAGCCTATGACGATGTCATTTTGATGTCCCCTCGTTTAACATTGCCATATCCACACTTACATACGGACCCATTGATTATTCGCTGTGCTGCGGAAGCCTGGGGTCAATATGAGCACCCCGTCTATCAAAGAACACTGAGCGAGATTTCAAAGGCGGCTAGTCCTGTTCACGATGCTGAGTTTTATAAACAAGGCAAAAGCCTGGTTGATTTTTAATCACCGTCAACGTACAAAAATGATGTAACTAAATTGATCTGTTAAATTAGGGAGTTCCCATGAAGTTTTTTATTGATACCGCTGAAATTGAAGAAATTAAACAAGCTAACCTTCGTGGTTGGGTTGATGGTGTTACAACCAATCCGTCTTTGATCGCAAAATCTGGTCGTGATTTTCATACAGTGATTAAGGAAATTGCCAAAGAGATCTCTGGTCCAGTTTCTGCTGAAGTCATCAGTCTTCAACACGAAGAGATGGTTAAAGAAGGTCGTGAGTTAGCAAAAATCGCTTCTAACATTGTGGTGAAAGTTCCAATGACTGAAGATGGTATGATCGCTGTGAAGAAATTTACTGCGGAAGGCATTAAGACAAATGTCACTTTGGTGTTCTCACCTATGCAAGCAATCTTAGCCGCTAAGGCCGGAGCAACAATGGTATCTCCATTCGTCGGGCGTTTAGATGATATTGGCTTAGAAGGAATGGAAATGGTTAATCAGATTATCCAAATCTATCAAAACTATGACTTCGCGACTGAAGTATTGGTTGCTAGCGTAAGAAGCCCAATGCATATCCAACATGCAGCGATGATGGGTGCAGATATTGCCACTATCCCATTCAAAGTTATGCAACAAATGACTCATCATCCGCTGACAGATAAAGGGATTAAATTGTTTATGGATGACTGGAATAAGGTCTCCAAGAAGTAATGAAAAATTTCTTTCTTCTTTTCTTCTTTGGTATCGCAGTACTTTTGTCTGGTTGCCAAACTGGCGGGGTTGTCTTACGCGAGACTCCGCTTGGAGTCAGCGAAACTCGACGAGTCATCGCATCTGTGATCGGCGAGACTCGTGGGGTAAGTGAAAATGGCCGCGAGCTCATGTCTAAGTATTACGACAAAAAAGGTAAGAATATTGATAAGATGGATATGGCTAAAGAGCGTTACTTCACCCAAGTTACAGTCTTGGGTGATCGCCGCCCATACGACGTCCAGGTCGAGGTTTTAATCGAGGCTCGAGACCAAGATGGTGGTTGGGAGCTTGTCGATCGTGATGACGACAAAGCCGCTGTGGTGGCTGACAAGATCAGAAAAGCCCTTAACCAAAGTCGCGACTCGCGCAACGTTATTGACGACTTCCGTAGCTTCTAAATAGGATCAAAGAATAGTCATTTTCATAATTGGCTATTCTTTTGAAGGAGTGGAGTTTGCAAGGAGTGCAACTCAGACGGTTTTTACCCGTCGCAGTCATAGCGGGATGCTTTGCATGGTCAAGCCATATTGGTGGCTTGAAGTTCATTCCCATCTATGAAGGCCTTACGATCCGCGCTCAAAAGAATTCCCCGCCTCACGTCGCCTTTGAAGAAATAAATCGCAAAAATAAAAGTTTCAGTGAATGGCAGCATTTCCAGTCTATTCCTGCAATGACTTTGGCGGTCGAAAAAAAGTCGACGCCACTTTTCGCAAAGAAAATAACTCTCGCTGAGATGGTTATCACGAAAAAGATTGAGGTCATTGAAACTCCACAAAGCAGACAAGTTGCAGCCGAATCTGAGTGGATCGAACAACTTCCTCCGGCACAACGTGCTCGTGTTCAAGCTGCGCAAATGCGCACAGATATCATGGATCAAGAATGGAATCCTCCGACTTGGACAGAAATGGCGCAAGAGCAGTTGAAGCAATCTGGCGCCATCGACGAGACTGGTAAAGTCCAAGGTGGACCTACGAGTAGCAAAGTGTATGTTGCTGCCAAGGATGCCTCTGGAAAGGTCCGAACGGGCCCTGATCGCCCTTATGTTTATAGTCCGCCAAACAGCAGTTCATCAGAGAGCGCTTATGTTGACACAAATACAAACCCTTCCGTGCATCAGCGTGGAATTCCAAATGAAGTCGCGTCCTTGGTTAAATCTCCAGACGATGCAAGCCGCAGAATTGTCGGACCTATCGAAATTACAGGTGGTTTGGCGGTTACAAACGAGCATCACATAGAGATTCGTCGTAATGATGAGGGTGTTGTTAAAGAGCTAGGGTCTGTAGATTTGATTAAAGGTACCTACTCTATTAACGTGGAAGACACTTCCGGATCTGTGGTTGCAAAGTTGGTTAACAGAGACGGGAAAATTTTAGGCGAAGGCAGCTTCCGTTTAGCGAAGTTGGTAGCCGGAGACAGTCAGCTTTCGCAAGGGCCAAAGATTAAAGTAGAACCACATGCTGATTATGGTGGTGTTGTGGCGAGTGTATACAATACTCGAGCCACGGACGTTCCTCCTCCACAGACCCGAGTCACGATGATTAAAGGTGCAACTGATGCCTCAGTTCGTAAAGATGGAACTGTGAGCATGGATAACGTAACCAAGGGTTCAACAACTGTTTTGCGTGCAGCAGCTCCGAAGCACTTGCAAACCAACTCGATAATTACTTCTGGCCAAGAGTTCCGTTCGAATCTATATCCGGTGACAATGATCAATGCGTTAATGGATATAGTTGCGCAACAACGAGCTCAATCATTTGATGGGGCTCCAACGGTTATCTGGGGACGCGTAGCTTTGGATGCCAAAACATTGTCCGGCATTGAAGTCAGTGTTGAATCTGATCCAAGCTTGCAACCCGTCTATTTCAATCAGTTCATGTTGCCAGATCCCTCTTTGACGAAAACGAGCGATAATGGACTCTTTGCTTTTGTTGCAGTTGAACCGGGATTTCATTCACTTTTAGCGACTCGTGGGGACTCGATTTTGGGATACTCCAATGTCGTGGTTGAAGAGGGTGCTGTTTCTCAAGGGGATATCGACTCGACGATAAAAAATGATTCTGTCCCATTGCGGGTTTTTGATGCGTTCACGGGTGAATCTCGTCCAGCCACTTTAACCCTACAAAGTTTATCAACTGATCTGACCTTAGAGTCGGGCAGCACAACGATCATGCTTCCACATTTGAATCGTTTAGGCCTCATGAGAGTTCATCCGGATGGCGCGGATTATATTCCAGCTCGATATTTGTATAATGATAACGATGAATTTATTCACGTTCCCCTGATTCAGTGGGAGTGGTTGCGCTCCATTAAAACTTATCTAAAAGTGAATGAGATACCATCGAGCGGAATCGTTGTCGGCTTTGTCCCAGATGAAGGCTTTGAGGTTTATCTGGCAGGAAATGACAACTTTGATCAGAGCAATATCGTGTACTTCGATATGCAAGGCCGCATTCTCCAAAATCATAAAGGCATCGCTGGTGGCGGATTCATATTGTATAACGTGAATGAAGACACCCAAGAGGTTGTTGTCGTAGGAGCTCGCACGCAGAAAATATATTCCCGCGTGGTGCCAGTTGATTCTAATTCACTATCGGTTTTAAATTTTAGAGAGTAGCAAACGCTGCTACTTTTCTTTTAAAAAAGTCACCGCGATCTTCAAAAGATTTAAACTCATCTAAACTTGTTCCCCCGGGACTTAGTAAAACAGTGTCATGAGGATGCGCTTGAGAAAACAAATACTCAAGAGCGTCGTCAAGCTTTTGAAAGCTTGGACCTTCAAGTGCTGATTTCGTTTGCGCGACAGATCGGCATTCTCCAAAGAAAATAAAGGACGTATTTTTGAAATTCCTTAAGGGACTTAGTTGTTCCCAAGGGAGATTTTTATCTCTACCACCTAAAAGAACATAAAGAGTGCCATTGTTATCCAAAGTTTCATGGGCGGCTGCTGTTGCAATTTGCACGCTGTCCATGGCGGTGGCTTTACTGTCGTTTATGAAGCGAATGCCTTTTGTTGAACCCAAGTTTTCAAGACGGTGTGCGAGACCCTTAAACTTTTTCATACCTTCAATTGAAGATTCTGGCCAATTAGCTTTCGCGGCGATCGCAGCAGCTAAAGCAATATTGTCTTGGTTGTGCTGTCCAATTAACTGGGCTTGTTGCAATTGGTACTTCCGCAGCTCAGGGTTCTTGGCAGAAATGATATGGACTTGTTTCAGATGTCCTTTTGATTTGGAGTAATCAATGAGATCGCCCCCGGAAAAATTCAGAAGCATGTCATGCTTGGTCAATCCCAGGATATTCCACTTGGTCTGATAATAGTGATCAAGACTGTCATATCGTTCTAAGTGATTGGAGGTAAGATATGTGATCGCCGAATAGTCTAAGGACAAACCGGAACAATTTTCCAACTGATAGCTTGAAAGTTCCAGAACGATCCACTCAGCGATGGGGCGTTTTTTTTCGATAACGTCGGCGGCATAGGTTGCAAACGGAGTTCCCAGATTTCCACCCACAAATCCCGTGTTCGAAAAGGCTTCTAGACCAGCTTGTAGCAACGAGACCGTGGTGCTTTTTCCGACTGAGCCTGTCACACCGATCAATTTTTCAGTTGTCAAAATGGCACAAGAGAGAGTGATTTCGCTGGTGATATGGACGCCGGATTTTTTTGCGTCCTGAATCCAACCTGAAGACAGCGGAACCCCTGGAGAAACAACCAGAGTCTGAGGGCTTGCTTCGGACATGAGCACACTTGGATCTTTAAAGTGAGCAGTTTCGAGTTTTCCATCAAATGTGATAACAGAAGAGGGAGCAACTCCACTGGCAATAAGTAAGCGTCGAGCAGCCTCGCCACTTTTCCCCATGCCGACTATCGCAATCGGTAATTTCAGGTTCTTGATATATTCGTTCATCTGGCAGATAGTATTAAAAGGAGGAAGCTTTGCCCACTTCTTTTTTTGCACACCCACGGTCTGATTTTAAATCAGCACAATACACAGCCGTTATTAGCGACCTGCATTTGACAGAAGCTGAGCCAGTGAATGTGCGTTTCCCTCTTTGGAAAAAGTTTAAGACACGCCAGTTTTTCTATGATGATGTTTTTGAAACCTTCTTGCGACACCTTGAAGAGCGTGCTCAGGGTGCTCAGGTTGAATTAGTTCTGAATGGGGATATTTTCGATTTTGACAGCGTGATGGCGCTTCCTGAGGAGCCGGTCTTCCACGTTGGATGGCTTGAAAGGCACCGTGGTCTATTTCCGCGAGCAGAACGTTCCCGTTTCAAAATTGAAGTGATCCTTAAGGACCATGCTCCGTTCGTGAAATCATTGCATGACTTTGTTATGCGTGGCCATCGGGCGGTCTTTGTTATTGGCAATCACGACCTAGAGTTGCACTTCCCAGAAGTTCAGGAAGAGATTTTTCGTCAATTGAATTTGCCAGAAGATAAACGTGAAGAGATTCGTTTTGTTGAGTGGTTTTATCTCAGCAATCAGGACACGTTAATTGAGCACGGAAATCAATACGACCCGTATTGTATGTGCGAAGATCCTGTGAACCCCTTTGTTCGTGGTTACAACTATATCGCCTTGAGATTACCCTTTGGAAACCTTGCGTGTCGTTATATCTCAAACGGCATGGGATTTTTTAATCCTCATGTCGATACGAACTACATTATGACCTTAAAGGAATACATTCTATTTTTCTTTAAATACATTTGGCGTGCGCAACCCGATCTTGTGTTGACATGGTTTTGGGGGTCTATGGCGACGTTAGTTCACTCATTTTTTGATCGTCTTTCGGCCCCAATTCGAAACCCCCTTAAAATTGAAGATCGTATCGAAATCATTGCCGAAAAGGCGAATGCGGAACCTCGCATGGTCCGTGAGCTCAAAGAGCTTTTTGTGGCACCAGCGGCCAGCCAACCAATGCTTCTTGCCAGAGAGTTGTGGTTAGATCGTGCGTTCATTGTTTTCATTGCGTTCTTTTTGATTTTTCAGTTGGTTGCGTTCGTTCGCTCTGTGTATGAGATTTCATTCTTTTGGGCATTTATTCCGTTATTTTTGCTATTGCCGTTCTTCTTGTTTTACAGCAAGTCCGTAACGTCTTTGGTTTCTAGTTATAAGGAACCAGATGATCGAGTTTTGGCGATGGCCAGTGCGATCACAAAGGTAAACAGGATTATTTACGGTCACACTCACCACACGCGCCATGAAATCATAGGATCGGTCGAACATTTGAATAGTGGTTGTTGGTCTCCGGCCTTTTTGGATGTGGAATGTACTAAACCCATTGATCAGAAGACTTTTGTTTGGATTTCTCCCGGTGAAAACAGCTCTCGCCAAGCGGAGCTTTGCAAGTTCGTTGATGGAAAATCGGAAGTCAGTATCCCATCATTGAAGGGTTAATTATTGCGGCGCAAAATTTTTTTTGCATTGTCAATTATAGGGTCCCTATGCAACCCTTTTACTGTTCAATTTTAACTTAGGAGTTCATCATGGCAGAAGTTCTTGTAGTAACAAGCAAAGTGAAAAAACTTATCAAAGAAAAAGGCGGAATGAACACGTCTGCTGAGACTATCGACGTACTTAGCAAAGCTATCGAGCAACTTTGCTTGAAAGGTGTTGAATCTGCTAAAGCAGATGGCCGTAAAACAGTTATGGCTCGTGATATCGTTATCGATCACCTTTAATTTGAGTCGGCTTTGCCGAAGCTAAAATAAAGAATCAAAAACCCACAGAAAACTGTGGGTTTTTTTTAAAGCATCTTCTGTAAATCTTCCCAAGAAATGATCTTCACCCCAAGACTTTGAGCTTTATCAACCTTAGATCCTGGGTCATCGCCGACCACCAGATAACTTAATTTTGAAGACACAGAGCTCAGAATCTTTCCGCCATTTTTTTCGATAACATCTTTCGCATCGTCACGCTTTACCGGGAGTGTCCCGGTAATAAGGAAACTCATTCCAGAAAGCTGACCTTCGGTTGCTCGAACCGGATTAGAAATCTGTACCCCAAGATGAATCATCTCGTGGACTTCTTGAACGAGCTGTTTGTTGGAAGTCCATTCTGTGATCGACTTGGCGACCTTAGGTCCTATTTCTGGAACCACCAAAAGCTCCTCTTCGGTGGCATTTAAAAACTTTTCAATATTCACGAAGTGATCGGCCAAAAGTTTCGCAGTTTGCTCGCCGACAAAACGTATACCTAAAGAAAATATAAATCGCGCTAATGTGGGTTGTTTGCTCTTATCAATACTGCTGATAACGTTTTCGGCAGATTTGTCCCCCTGACGTTCAAGGGACAGAATATTTTCTTTTGTAAGACGATAGAAGTCCGAAAATCGCGTGAGCAATTTTGCATCCACTAAGGTTTCAATAAGACGGTCTCCAACCTTGTCGATATTCATCGCACGACGAGCAACAAAGTGTTTTAAGGACTCTTTAACCATGGCGATACATAAAGGATTCACACAGCGAGTGACAACTTCGCCTTCAAGTTTTTGAACCTGGGAATCACAAACTGGACATCTCTCCGGGATCAGAAAAGGTTGGCTGTGTTGCGGGCGTTTATCTAAAATGACGGAAACAACCTCTGGAATGACATCACCCGCCCTCTGTATAACAACGGTATCTCCGATACGCACGTCTTTGCGATTGATCTCGTCTTGATTGTGTAAGGTCGCATTAGTGATAGTTACTCCGCCAACTTTAACTGCCGTCATGATCGCAACAGGTGTAAGCGCTCCGGTGCGGCCCACTTGGATGGCAATATCTTCAATCACCGTCGTTGCTTGTTCCGGTTTAAACTTCGCGGCTGTGGCCCAACGTGGGCTTCTGGCCACTAATCCAAGATCGTCTTGCAAGCGCAAGGAATTGACCTTGATGACGATGCCATCAATATCAAACGGCAACGAGGAACGAATGCTTTCAATATGGTGATAATACTTTACGACTTCATCTGGGCCAGTACACATACGAACCAGATCTGGATTGGCTTTGATCGCCGTCGGAATCCCATGACTTGCGAAGTATTCTTGGATGTCTTGTTGAGTTGGGAATTCTTTTCCTTCCACAACTCCCAAGGCATAACCAAAGAACTTTAGCGGGCGAGATGCGGCGATCTTTGAATCAAGCTGACGCATGGATCCCGCGGCCGCATTGCGGGGGTTGGCGAAGGTTTGTTGTCCGTTTTCTTGTTGTGTTTCATTGAGTTCTGCAAAATCTTTTTTGAAGATCAAAACTTCGCCGCGAACTTCTAAGATCTCAGGTCCGTTAGAAAGCTTTAGCGGAATGGATTTAATAGTCTTAATATTTTCGGTGACGTCTTCGCCGACGGAACCATCACCACGAGTCAAAGCGCGAACCAGCTGCCCGTTTTCGTAGATGATCTCCATTGAAAGACCATCGAATTTAAGTTCGCAGAAATACTCAATAGCTTTGTCGGTGTTCAGAAACTTCTTTACTCTTTCGTCAAAGTCAAAAATATCCTCGGGGGAGTAGCTATTGGCCAAAGACAACATCGGCACGCGGTGGGCAACCTTGGTGAAACTGTCGAGAACTTTTCCACCCACACGTTGCGATGGAGAATCTGAAAGGTCTAAGTCCTTTTCAGATTTCTCAATCTTCAGTAGTTCAGCAAAAAGCTGATCATACTCGTAATCCGTAATGGTAGGCCTATCGATGACATAATAATTATAATCGTGTTCAGCGAGGATTTTCTTGAGTTGTTCGTGGCGCTTCTTAGACATAGGTCGGACTCTAGCACGATGCTGCGGCTTGGTCTAGGTTGATGGTGACTGACAGCGATTTTTTAAATACTGTTTAGGGAATTCTCTCTCGAAGGAGTGTCAGGGTGATTGATAAGAAAACCATTGAGCATATCGCTAAACTTGCTCGCTTAAAAATTACTGAGTCCGAGGCGGTTGAATATTGCAATCAGATGGAAAAAATTCTGCAAAGTTTCGAGAAGCTTGCGACAGTTGACACGAAAGGTGTCGAGCCATTGATTACTCCTACAGAAATTGAAACCTATTGGCGTGAAGATGTTGTTACTCAAGAAATCACTTCTGAAGAGATTCTAGCTAATGCGCCCTCCCGTGTTGGCAGTTTATTTAAAGTTCCTCCTGTAGTTTAAGGATCGTAATATGAATTTAACCTTTGCCTCCTTAAGTGAAATCGCAGAAGCAGTTAAATCGAAAAAGCTGAGCGCTAAAGAAGTGGTAACCCATTTTCAAAGCCGTATTCAGACTTTAGATAAAAACCTTAATGCCTTTACCTCTTTAAATCCTCACGTCCTCCAAGAGGCTGAGCTTATTGATATGCGCATTGCTAAAGGTGAAAATGTGGGGCCTCTTGCTGGTGTGCCATTTGGCATTAAAGAAATGTTGTGCACAAAAGGCCTAGCGACAACTGCGGGCTCTAAAATACTTAGCAGTTTTGTACCTCCTTATGACGCCACAATTGTTGCGCGTTTAAAAGGCTCTGGCGCTGTTGTGTTGGGAAAACTTAATCAGGATGAATTCGCTATGGGTTCTTCCAACGAGACGTCCTTTCATGGGCCTGTCAAAAATCCTTGGGATCTGGAGCGTGTCCCTGGAGGTTCTTCTGGTGGCTCAGCGGCAGCCCAGGCTGCGCGCTTGGTGGCGGGGACCATCGGGACTGATACTGGAGGCTCGATTCGCCAGCCTGCAAGTTTTTGTGGCGTTGTCGGTGTGAAGCCCACTTATGGTCGCGTCAGTCGTTATGGCGTTATTGCTTTTGCTTCGTCTCTTGATCAAGCAGGTCCGATGGTAAGCTCTGTGAAAGATGCAGCTCTGACTATGGAAGTGATTTCGGGGCACGATCCGATGGATTCCACCAGTTCCCAAAAATTGGTGCCTCAGTGGTCCCAAAATCTTACAACAGATATTAAGGGAATGAAGATCGGTGTTATCAAGGAGTATCAAAAAGGTGTCTTAGATAATGATACACAAAATACCTTTGATCACGCCGTGGCGGTTTTAAAGCAGCTTGGGGCGCAGGTTGTTGAGCTTTCCATTCCGACGGTGGAATATGCAGTTCCAGTTTACTATCTTATCGCGACTTCTGAAGCCTCATCGAATCTTGCTCGCTATGATGGTGTTCGCTATGGATACCGCGCTGACTTCCCAAGTCTTTCAGGCGTTGACCTTGAAGAGTTTTACAGTAAAACGCGCGGCGAAGGTTTTGGTGCGGAAGTAAAACGTCGAATCATGCTGGGCACGTATTGTCTTTCAAGCGGATACTATGACGCCTACTACAACAAAGCAGGTCAAGTTCGCCGTTTGCTAACCAATGAGTTCATTGCCGCTTTTAAACAGTGTGATGCTATCGTCAGTCCAGTTAGCACGTCTCCGGCATTTAAGTTAAATGAACTTATTCATGATCCACTCGCGATGTATATGAATGACATTTTCACGACATCGACGAACTTAGCGGGTCTTCCCGGGATGAGTGTCCCCTTTGGATTATCTGCATCTGGATTGCCGATAGGAATTCAGCTGACGGCGGCTCACTTTGAAGAACAAAAAATGCTCGATGTGGCAGCGGCCTTGGAAAGTGCTTCTCCAGTGAAGGGAAAAAATCCACATGTCATATAGAGGATTTGAAGCCGTTATCGGTATTGAGATTCACGTGCAATTGAGCACCGCAAGCAAGATCTTCTGCGCAGACTCTACCAAATTCGATGCGGGTGATAATGAAAATGTGTCGCCGGTTTCTGCTGGGATGCCAGGAACACTTCCGGTTGTGAATAAAAAAGCCATTGAATATGGAATCAAGACGGGCTTGGCTTTAGGTTGCGAGATTCGTCGAAAATCCGTCTTTTCGCGAAAAAATTATTTCTATCCGGATTCACCAAAGGGCTATCAAATATCTCAGTATGATTTGCCGATCTGTGAAAACGGAAAAATCACATTCAAAGTAAATGGTGTGGATAAAACTGTGAATATCACCCGAGCACATTTGGAAGAGGATGCTGGGAAATCAACTCATAGTGGTGAATACACTTTGATTAACTTGAATCGCGCCGGAATTCCTCTTTTGGAGGTCGTCACGGGACCTGACATGCATAACCCTGCTGAAGCAGCGGAGTATGCTCGCACGATTCGCCAGATTGTGCGTTACCTTGATGTCTGTGATGGGAACTTGGAAGAAGGCTCATTGCGCTGTGATTGCAATGTCTCTGTCCGCAAACAAGGGGCTACGACGCTAGGGACTCGAGTTGAGATTAAAAACATCAATTCGTTTCGTTTCGTCGAAAAAGCCTTGGAGTATGAAATCGAACGGCAGATTGATGCCGTCGAGCGTGGTGAAGCAATTTTACAGGAAACTCGTCTTTGGGATCCTGACAAGAATCGAACCTTCGCCATGCGTTCTAAAGAAGATGCGCAAGACTATCGTTACTTCCCTGATCCTGACTTATTGCCTTTGATTATATCTGATGAAGTCATTGCAAAAATCAAAGCGGACTTACCTGAGTTGCCAATAGCTCGTGCCAAGCGTTTTCAAGAGGCGCACGGACTGCCAGAATACGATGCGCATGTATTAACCACCGAAAAATCTTTGGCGGATTTCTATGAAGAGACAGTGAAAGAGGCTAAAAACTTTAAGGCTTCTTCAAACTGGATTATGACAGAGCTTTTGCGTGAACTAAATACTGCTAACAAAGATATCACTCATTCACCTATTCGTCCACATCAGCTTGGGCGTATGGTGGCTTTAATTGATCAAGGGGTAATTTCGGGCAAAATTGCGAAAACCGTTTTTCAAGAAATGTGGCAGACGGGAAAGGATCCAGAAGTCGTCATCAAAGAAAAAGGGTTAGTGCAGATTACCGATTCTGTAGCGATTGAGAAATTGATTGATGACGTATTAACAGCGAATGCTCAAGCGGTTGATGATCATAAATCAGGAAAAAAGAAAAATCTGTTTGGATTTTTTGTTGGAGCGGTGATGAAAGCTTCCAAAGGCCAGGCGAATCCAGAGTTAGTTAATAAAATTCTACAAGAGAAACTGAAGTAAAATGAAAGTTGCAGCACTCGATTTAGGAACGAATACATTTTTATGTCTGATCGCCGAGGGTGATAAAAACGGAATCAGCAAAGTCCATCAAGACCTCGTGGAAGTTGTACGCTTGGGACAAGGTGTAGACAAAACTGGCGAACTCCATCCGGAAGCCCTCGAAAGAGCCCGAAAATGTTTAACAACCTTCAAGGCAGAAATTGATAAACACAAGGTCGACAAGATTTTAGCAATGGCAACCTCAGCGGCGCGCGATGCGCGTAATGGGCAAGAACTTTTCGATATCGGTAAAGACTTAGGAATTCCTATAGAAGTCATTCCGGGTGAAGACGAAGCGCGAATCAGCTTTCAGGGAGCAACTGGTGGCGTTCTTGATGAAAGCCACGTTAATTTGGTCGTTGATGTTGGTGGTGGATCAACAGAGCTCATTGTGGGTCATGGCAATCAGATATTTTTTGGTGAAAGTCTGAATATCGGCGCCGTGCGCTTGACGGAAAGATTCATCACGCAACAGCCAATTTCCCAAACAGAACAAGAAAGCTTAAAAAAGTATGTGGCAGAACAAGTTCAGCTCATCTTGCCTCAGATTCATAAAAACAAACCCACGCAAATTCTGGCCGTTGCCGGGACGCCGACATCTATCGTCGCCGTAGAGGTGGGTGGTTTCGACGAGAAGAAAGTCGATGGCTATTTTCTAACGACAGAAAGATTGAAGTATTGGGTAAATACTTTCGCCCAAACCTCGGTCGAGGAAAAGCGAACCAAGTTCCAACTTGGTGGTCGTGCCGATATT
>JBJTMR010000007.1:0-40123 GCA_046070625.1 Bdellovibrio sp.
GTTCTCTGCCCCAAATTTTTTTACTAATTCCAATGCAGCATTCGCGAGGACACTTTCATCCATAGCATTTTTATTATCCAAATAGACCGACCACACCACACGTTCAAGATCTCGAGTCTCCAGAGTTTGTTTCTGCGGACCATGAGATAATTGGTCCCATACTGCGGCAAAAACTTGATCGACAGATATTTCATCCGCGCATAGATGAGATTTTTGCGAACACTTCACAGAATGACCACAAGGCGCACAAGCTGCATTTCCTGAAAGGATGCGGGTTCCTTCGCTGAAAGCCGCTGTCTTTGTCCAGTCACTGCTTCCCAACGCGAGTTCCACCACAGGGGTGCCCAGCTGAGCCGCCAAATGCTTTATGCTCGTGTCTCCGGTCACTAGCAAAGCCGCTTTCTTAAGATGCTCTTTAGCTTCTGAAAGACCACAAACTAACAAATTAGACTCACCAAACAGCTGAGCTAACTTTTCTCTTTCAAACGGCGCGCCTAAAATGCACACCTTATAGTCCACTAAAGCTTCTTCAATAGCAGATTTAAGTTGTAGGAATTTTGCAAGTCCCCAATTTTTCTTTTCATCGCTTGTAAGGCACTGAAACAAAACTAATTTAGACTTTCCGCGCGGTTCGACAGCTTTGCGATCTGTGGAAATAGCGAAGGCGTTTCCAAGAAGCTCGACATAATGAAAAAGAGACCGCTGAGTCCCCGCGAACCGATCGTTGAAATAACGCAACCAACGGTTATCCAGACCTTGAAACCGTCCATCTTGTTGAAAAAGACCACGCTTGTCCTGAGCCTGGATGGCGCCAATGACATACGCACTAAGCTTATTGTGGGTAAAGTTAAAAATCTGGTCGTATTTCTGAGCACTAAGCTCAGCAACTAAACCTTCGAGTTGGGTATAAGACCACAACAAGTTATAGTTCGCTTCGCCCAATCCACGCTGCAATGATTCCCTATCGAAATAGAAAAAATGATCCACAACACCAGCAAACAGCGACTCCGCCGTTGCAAGCTGCGTATTGATCAGCACGTGAATTTCTGCACCGGGATTTTTTTTACGCAATCCCCGCAACAGCGGCTCTTGCTGAATTAGATCTCCCAGACGTAGTAACGAAACGACTAATATCTTCATCTATTTCACCAGTTCACCCAAAGCGCGAAAAATCTGTTTCTTTTCTTCAGAAATCTCTGAAGACTCAACAACAGGAAGAATGTCTTTGATCGACAAAAGATTGTTGGACCGAAAGAACAAAGATTTCATATTCATTCCAAACTCTTCAAAGTGATACTTCATCGCCTCTGGAGATCGTCCTGTCAGATGTCCAAAAAACTGCGAAAACAAATCAACTTGATTTCCCCAGCACTCTCGGAATGAAATCACAAAGGCACGATTTGCTACAACGTCGGCATAAACATCGGACTTCATAAGATCTGTTACATTGTCAGCGACAACGATCTGTACACGATCCTCCAGATCCGGAAATTGAGATCTAAATACCGGAATCAAGGAATCTCTGGAATCAACGACTGTGATTTGCACGTCTGTATCCAAATCAGCCAACGCTTCGATATGAAAGCCTGAGCCCAAACCGATAATCACAACATGTCTTGAAGGAATCTGACCTAAGGAATAAGCCCACTTCAAAGCTTCGCCGCGAGGATCTCCTAAGGAAGCCAAGGCTTGACCTTCTTCAAAAGAAACGAGGGATGATTCGTGGTTTTCAGAGAAAGTGATCATTGACATGTTAAGCTGCCTTTACTGAGTGTTTAATTTTCTTTTTCAAATCACGAACTTCCTGATGATCTGGATTCCACAAAAGAACTCGCTCGATTTCCAACAACGCCTTATCCATCTGATGGGTAGAACAGAACAAATTGATAAGAACCAAAGACATATCTTCATCTTCTTCAACTGACCCCAGGTAGGCTTCCAAAGATTCTATAGCTTTATGAACGCGACCATCACGCAATCCCCAGTTGGCTGCCAAATGGACTGCAGTTCTGTTTTTTGGGTTAATATCCAAAGCCGTTTCCAGGTTCGCCCAAGCCAGATCCACATCACCAAACTGATTGTGAACCATTGCCAAACCTACCCACGCTTTATCATTTTCCGGATTGATTTCGACGGCCTTACGGAAGCAATACAAAGATTTATCAAAATCATTGCGTTGCACTTCAAGAGTTCCAAAGTTCACTAATAACACATCCGACTTCGTGTTTACTGTGTATGCTTTATTATAGTATTCTTCCGCTCCATCAAAATCACCTTGGCGGACAAAAATGTTTCCCATGTTCTTATATAGTTCGAACAGGTTTTCATTTTCTTCAGTCAAAACGGACAAAGCTTCATAGTATTTGTCTAATGCTTCTTGGTCGCGACCCATTTTATAGAGAGACGTTGCAAAACCAAAAAGACTGTTGAATCCATAGTCGACTTGTAACAGCGCTTTCTGAGCGATAAGGGCTTCTTGCACACGCCCAGTCTTTTCCAAAACCTGGGCAAGCATAGTTAAAGTTTGTGGATTTTTTGAGTCGTAATTACTTGCCTGACGCAGGAGATTCAATGCCAAAGAGTATTCGCGGTGTTTCGTCAGCAAACGCGCACTAGCAAGAAATTTTTGAATGCGAGGATCTTGATTAAAAGAATCTTCAATATGAGACTCAGCCTCGAACTCCTCAATAGCTTGTTGAGGATCAAAATATACACGGCCTGAGCTTTCGCTAAAATTCTCAACTGACAAATTTACTTCAGTTGTTTCACTGGACTTTTGAACTATCTGATTTTCCAACATCTGCATGGATCTCCTCCGCAAAAGGGATAGAGCAACACAGATGCCAAAACCTCATTTCAAGTTTTATTGAACTTGGGCGCCGAACAGGCAAGTTCTGCACAGGAGTTTGACTCCCCAGCACTACTTGCCGTCAGGTTTTTGTCAGGAATTTTTTTCCCGGACCCCTCCGTCGAGTCTAGTCCGCTGACATAAACTAATATGACAGTGGACTTATGTTTTTATACTTCTTCGTCAAGACGTTGATTGAACGTCTTGGATTTGTAACCACCAATAGCTTTGCGATTACGGCGTACATCTTGAAGTTCTCTGATGATTGAGTTTTTAGCGGTCTCAATGCAGGCAAGAACCTGAATATCTTGTTCAATGATTCTGGTGACGTACTCGTCTTTAATGCTAAGAGCTTCTTTAATGTTTTTGCGATCTTCGGACGTCATTGCCGCCGTTGGATCAATTTCATTGTGAGCTTTATCAACTTGCGCATCCACGTACTTCAGTACTTCTAAAATTCTTTCTCGAGTGTGGTAAAAAGACTCAAGGTTCTCAAACTGACCTTGCACAAAGTTAACCAATTCAACCTCATTAAGAGCGTAGAACTTTTCTAGGTAATGATTCTTCTCGTTCAACAAGCTGATGATTCTCGTCATGTTCCCCTCCATGTCCTATCCTGCCTTCTGTCCTGAGTCGTCTGATTCTTTTTTGATTTTTTCTACAGCTTGCACCCAACCATCATACAACGTATTGAGAAGCTTCAAATTTGCATGCAATGGGGCTGCATCGCCTTTAATGTTGGCTTGCGTGTACTGCTCCATCATGAACATGTAAAGCTGTTCCAGCTGGGAAGCGATATCCCCGCCCACTTTGTGATCAAGAGTATTGTTCAACTCCATGACAATATCGAACGCACGACCGATATTGACGCCACGATCGGCGATCTTTTTTTCATCGATGGCTTTAATCGCAAGTTTTGTAAATTTGATGGCTCCTTCATAAAGCATCAAAAGAATTTTTTCGCGGCTTGCACTCTGTACGGATGTCGTTTTGTACTTTTGGTATGCGTTCTTATTCATCGTTCCCTCGTTGGTCTATGCCAATTAAACGTTCTTTAAATTATCCTTGTTTCGCCATTGCCGCGAACTTGGCCTGTTGGGCCTGCATCTCTGACATCTTTTGCTCAAGATTCGCAAACTTCATACGAAGACTGTCCTCTTTACGCTCCAGCTGTCTTTCCTTCGTATCAATACGTGAATTGATCTGTTTGATCTGCGACTCGAGGCCGCGCTTACGATTGGCAATACCACCGAACTGACCGTTCGTCAGATTACCGACCGCTTGTTTCACCGCTGATACAAAACCCGTACTGAATCCATCGCCCCTAAAAAAGTTGGCGACACCACCAGGATTTGCATTCAACACTTTGTTGAACTTGTCCTGGCTAAAATCCAAAGTACCGTTTCGATTAAATGTAATACCCAGTTCATTTATACGAGTGATCGGAGTTTCCACCCCTCGCACCGGATTAAGAATCGTACTGCGCAAGCTGCTTTCCACTGTGCGCAGTAAACCATCACCACCCAAAGGACCCAGCTGCGGATTTCCGCCTTTAGCCGCTGGAGCCAACTGATGTTGCTTTTGGATAAATCCTAAAGCTGCATTATAAGCATCAACGAAGCTCTTCACTTTGCCGCTGATGACTTCCAAGTTTTCTTTCACCGACATGTGAATCACTTTTCCAGGCGCCGCAGATTTCAAATCCAAGGTCACTCCAGGAACCAATGTCGTTGATTTATTTTCCGGTAACTCAACTTCAAATCCGTCGACTTTGACTTTGGCATTCTTCGAAGCACGTTGCTGATCGAAGTACATGTCCTGATCGCCGTCCAAAAGATAAATCTTCGGGAACGTGACTTGGTTGTCATCACCAGTAGCCATACCAGAAACCAATAGCTTGAACGGATTTTCCTTATCTTTACGGTCTTCTAATACTTGAGCTTTCAATCCCACATTCGCCGCATTGATTTGGCTCGCAACCCCTTCAAGAGTGTTGTTCTTACCATTCAAATAAACTTCTTTTTCACCCTCTGGAGTATCGAACTTCATATAGCCGACACCCAGCTGAGTTTCATTTTTATCCGGAAATCCGTTCGAAATCGCCGCTGGCTTTTCTGCCAACTGAACAACCTCAACAGAGTACTCACCTGGCACTGCTGTCGCTGGGTCGATTTGACCATCAACAACCGTGTTATCACTGGAAATGAATTTTTTATCCGCAAAACCTCGAGTGTTTGTCAGCTCACCCAAGTTTTTAGTGATATCGTTAATTTTTGACTCGAGCTCTCCGACAAGTTTTAACTTGTCGTCTTTCTCAGTCTTTTTCATTTCCATTTGTTTCACGGGAATACGCTCAGCATCCATCAGCTGCTCGACGATATTTGGTGGTAGCCCAGAGGCCATGCCTGTTATGCGTATTCCTGCCATGAACTAATCGTCTCAAATTCATACAGCAATCGTGAGTCAATTAAATGTCCGTCGAAAGGGCCAGCAGCACAGGTTTTGAGTGTCAGATGAAATTAAACCACAGGGAATTTTGACAGGGGCTCATTTTGCTAGACGTGTAGCTAGGAAGCAAATGCACTTCAAAAATAAAAATATCAAGCAGAGCGCTTAAGAAGCTGTCCTCGAGGAGAGTTATCGGTCGGCAAAGTCCATAAATCAGACTCTGGAATTCTACGAATTAAGTTGCCCAGATTGTCTTTCACCAAAACGCATCTCATACCATCTTCATCTTGCAATTCTACAGTCCAACGATGTTCTTTAAATGCCGGCAACTTGCGAAGGTGTTCCATAGAGGATTCAAGTTGTTCCTCTGTCATTGGCGGCTTCTGATCTTGTTGCTGCTGCTGATATGTCTCCTGACCATTGGCATCGCGGTCATGAGAAGAATCGGATTGAATAGCACGACCCGTGCGATCTATCGCTCTTACATCAGTCGGCTGAATGTTTGGTATTAATCCTTTAATATTCATTGCGAATAACTTCTCGGCTTTTCTTGCTTAAATCTTGAGCTTCCATGTCTTAAGTCGAGACATTTTAGTTTTTCCTGGCTCGTGGGGCTTCTTTTCTGAGAGGGAAGTACCCCTTTATAAAATTCAGCACGCCCTTCCGGGGCTCGCCGGGCTGGAATACCGCATCCTGCGGGCCCGGAGGCTGAATTTTATAAAGGGGTACTTCCCTCTCAGAAAAGAAAACGATGTTCAGGAAAATGCAAAATGTTAGATCTGGGGAATTGGGGTTTTATGATTTATGAAGTGAATCGAGAGCCTGTGTATTTCAGATTGAAAGTCGGTCGTCCAGAATTTTGGCGCGCAAAAGGAAACTTGGTGGGCATTACTTTTTTTGTAATCTCCCCCATCTCAAGACAAGGTTCTTTTTTACGCGAAGAGAACGCGAACCTTGTGCGAAATCTTTTTAGGAGAAGGTGGCACTTCCTTGAGTCAGCCTCCGGGCCCGCAGGATGCGGTATTCCAGCCCGGCGAACCCCGGAAGGGCGTGCTGAATCAAGGAAGTGCCACCTTCTCCTAAAAAGATTTACGTATGACGGCCAAGTGAACGGAAAAAGCAAAAGGGACAGAAGTCTTCCCTGCCCTCACCGAAGTCTAACTTATTCCAACCAAATCTTCCGTAAGTACCCCAGGGAAAAACCATTCTTCCCTGGGTAGGTTGGTACCGAGAGAGCACGGAGGCGCCCTCTCAGGTCAAATCTTTTATTTATTAACCAATTAGTTTCAATGCTGCTTGTGGCATTGAGTTCGCTTGGGCAAGAACACTTGTGTTGGATTGTAACAACACAGAGTTACGAGCTTGTTCCGAAGTTGCTGCAGCGATGTCTGTATCACGGATACGAGAGTTTGCAGCAGAGATGTTCTCATTTTGAACACCCAAGTTATCAACTGTGGAAGTTAAGCGATTTTGAAGGGCACCGAGACCAGCGCGGAAACCATTCACTTTAGTTTGTGCTTCGTCGATTGCAGCCAAAGAGTCTTGCGCACCGGTTTTCGACGAGAAGTCAAAACCTGCGATACCTAAAGAATCGATGGAAGCATTCGTTTCGCCAGCGTTGAAAGAGATTCTGTCCGCCTCGTTATCGTTACCGATACCAACTTGAAAATCAAATTTATCACCAGAACCGTCGATCAACTTAGTTGTACCGAACTTAGTTGTTTGCGTAATACGTTGTGATTCAGCTTTCAATTGTTGAACCTCTTTGTTCAACATTCCACGCTCTGTATCACCGATAGTATCAGAAGAAGCTTGTACACCCAACTCACGCATACGAGTTAAGATATTGGAAACTTCATTCAAACCGCCCTCAGCAGTTTGCACCATTGAGATACCGTCATTCGCATTTCGTTGTGCTTGACTTAGAGATCTGATTTGCGATTTCAAACCTTCAGAGATTGCCAAGCCTGCAGCGTCATCTGCCGCTTTATTGATACGTGATCCAGAAGACAATTGCTCCATGGATTTACTGATTGAACGTTGTGAACTTACAAGAGTTCTTTGTGCGTTCACAGCTGCGATATTAGTAGAAATTCTCATTCCCATTTGGGACCCCCATTATTTTGGTCGCCCTATACCTACTTAGGCTGACCGGTTTTAAACACGTTGTGACTTCACTTCATCTCAGCTCTCTGCAAGCGAACTTTCGTCGGGCAGTCACTCCCTTCGAAGCTCTCGAGATCTTTCGACTTGGTGTCGTCGTTGCTTCTGACATACCTTTCGGCGAGGTCTGTGAAGGCTTTAGTCTCGTCCTACAGAACTAGACCTTCATCCTGGAAAACCTGGACCATAGTCCCGAAAACCAGCCCCTCATCCAGCAAAAACCCAGACCAAGATCCAGCCCCACCCCAACGTCCAACCGACCAAAGGGTGCCGAAAAGGTGCCTGGCACTTTTTCTGCGACTTATCGCGCAAGTGTTCGTGGGGCGGAATTGATCTGTGTATAGAGTGAGAATAAAGATCGTGATGATCTTTGCTTCACTAAGACTTATGACAAGAGTTCTATTTGAAAATCACACTGAGCTTCCCTATCACGTGACCGCTAGATGCATTAATCGTGATTGGTTCAATGAAGACATGGATAAAATCTGGGAGATAATGACTCGGCACTTATACTTTATGAAGTACGCATTCAAAGTAGAGATTCATGCCTTTGTACTGATGAGCAATCACTTCCACATGATTGTCCGAACTCCTGAAGCAAATCTCAGCCAAGCGATGAGATACTTTATGACTGAAACTAGTCGAGACATCACTCGCCTCAGTCATCGCATAAATCAAACTTATGGAAATCGTTTCCATCGCTCACTCATTGGATCTCCGCTCTATTATTTGCACGCCTATAAGTATCTCTATCGAAATCCGGTTCAAGCCGGACTTTGCAATAAGGTCGAAGATTATCCCTACTCTTCTTTACCCGGACTGCTTGGCGAACGATGGCTAGATATATCTATTAGTGAAGATAGCAATTGGGAAAGCTTTGATTCACGGATGCGAACATTGGAGTGGCTAAATGAAGCTCCTGCCCCCGAGCATTGGGATTTGGTTTCAACAGCATTAAAGAAGGGAGTTTTCAAACTGGCGAAGATTAATCGAGAAGACTCTTCGCTGGAGTTCAACGCTTTGTGATGCAAAAAAAGTGGCAGGCACTTTTTCGGGAAATGTGGCAGGCACCTTTTCGGGAACCCTTTAAAATCCCCAGAGGCGGGTGCCTCTGGGGTGGGCTTAAACAGAGTAGTTTTTGTGGGCGACTACTCATGGAGGGCCCTATCCCGAAGGCCCCTCGCAACTTAAATCTTAAATATTATTGAATTTTACTAGCCAACAAGTTTCATCGCTACGGCAGGCAATTGATTCGCCTGAGCCAATACCGAAACTGCTGTACTTTGCAGAATGTTCGCTGACGCCATCTCTGCGGTTTCTTTCGCGATATCTGTATCGCGAATACGAGAGTTCGCAGCCGATAAATTCTCATATGACACGTCTAGATTACTCACCGTCGATTCCAAGCGCGACTGAGTCGCCCCGAAACCTGCGCGCATCGCACTCACCTTCTCAAGTGCTTTATCCACACTTTCTAAGGAACTACGCGCATCGCTCTTACCTTCCATCGAAATACCATCGATACCCAAATTACCCGCCGAAGCGTCGGCATCGAAGGTCACTTTAATCATATTCTCTTCACCCGCATTCGCTCCCACATGGAACTCAAGCTCACCGCCTGAACCATCAAGCAATCTTCGGTTACCAAATGTCGTGGTTTTTGCAATACGATCTGCCTCTTGGAGCAACTGCTGAGTCTCCTTATTCAAGAACCCGCGCTCCGTTTCACCGATTGTATCTGAAGCAGCCTGTACACCCAGCTCGCGCAAACGAACCAAGATGTTGGATATCTCATTCAACCCACCCTCACCTACTTGCGCAAATGAGATGGCATTGTTGGCGTTATTCCGCGCCGCCGAAATACCTCTTAATTGTCCTTTGAAATTCTCCGAGATCGCTAAGCCCGCAGCGTCGTCCGCCGCATGCACGATTCGGCTACCAGAAGCCAGAGCTTGTGCTGAATGCTCTGTTCTTTTTTGTTGCGTCGACAACACACGTTGTGCCGCAATAGATGCAGTATTCGTTGCGATTCTTAAGCCCATAAGATCCTCCTTGGGATTGAAGACCTGAGCCGCTGTTTTTTGTGGAATTGGTTTGTCCTGTGGTCGCACCACTTACCTGCAGAACACCCTATAATCCCGACAACGTCCCATGCCTGATTTTGTTTAAACTAACTAAATACCAAAAACTTAAAATTTTATTATTAGGGTTGGAGCAGGCTCCTCGCAGCATGAGTGACTGGTTCATGGTTGCGAGGAACTTTGTCCGAGGAGGTTTTCTCTTTCGAGAGGAGGTCCGCTTCGGAAGCCCAACGTGTTTAACTGAGAAACTTATCGACGAAGGTCTAGAAAACTTTAGCCCTTGGTCTAGGAATTTTTTGCGGCGAATAATAAGGCATTGAATTTATTGAACATTGAGGTCAAAAAAAATATCGACAAAGGTCCAGTTGAGGCTGGACTAAGGCACTGAAAGCGATGTTTTATCAAAGACTTATGTTACAAAGCCGGTGAAACGAACTCTCCCACTTCACCTTCCCCACGCACGACGATAGGATTTTTAACCCCCGGATACCCCCGCCGTTCTCGAGCGAGAGCGGCTTCTTCCTCTGTCGCCACTCTGAAATCAAAGCGGCTATTGGGGTCTCCAAAGCCTAACTTCGCCATAGTATTTTGCGATGACAAGTGATTATAAAAGCCGGTGAAAAAGTCGAAGCGATTCGGCCCCTGAATTTTTGCGCCCGCGTCTCGCACAATCACAAATCCATCGTGGGCTTGCCCATCCGGCATTTCTGCTCCGAGCAATCGCGGGATAAAAATCACATCTCCCATTTTATAAATTTTCAAGTCAGCTGCCACTGTGTAGTACGGATCCAAACACGAGTTGCGCATTCCATATCCATAAGGGCAACGCGCCAGATCGACCTCTGTGAACCGAGGCTCCCCATTGACTCGAGAGTGATAATTAAACGATCGCAAGCGACCTTCTTTGCCAACAAAACAAGATCCCTCCATAAGACAACGGCTGACATCAGACGCACAGATCGTCGTCAAAACCTTACCAGCCGGGGATACCATGTCTTTGAGTTCTGACTCTGCACATTTATTAGGATCAAATTGAATAGTCGGTTTGTAGTAAATGGAGGGCGTCATCGTCTCCCCCTCTAGCACCTTCGTCTGTGCGCAGGAAACCATGTGGACCAAAAAGACTACCAACATCAGGATATGTCGCTGCCTCGCCTTCATAAAACCCTCCTGGATAGCCTTTTTCATACCAACAGCTTCGATGGATTTCATTAGGCGTTGATAAAAGACAACGCAAGTTCGAGGACGATCAGGGCGTCCAACATGTCCGTATAAAAAATTCCAGACGATAAGGGCTAAGACCTCGTCTTAGATTACATCTTTTTTAGGTTGCTCCCGAAATGGCCCAATTCGCCATCCGAGCATAACTACTATTTGCCCATTCCCCAAACACTAGGATATCACTGAACTCTAAAGCTATCTAAGGAACCATGACTTTACGTTTGCGCATTTTCTTATTCAACCTTGTTTCGGTCTTCCTCGCGACGTTCGTGGTGGCCCTGATCGGCTTAAAAATTGTCGAATCTACGGTTGTCGACAGTACCTATGAACGTCTCACGCAAATCCGTATCGCAAAAACAACGGCCATCGAAAATTATTTCCGCGATCTGCAAATGGCCATAAACCTTATCGCGTCCCACGACTTAACAGACGACCTTCTCCTGACTTCCGGCCCCGAATCACAGCCAGAGTTCCGTCGTTTGTTAGACAATTACGTATTGGACTTCAACATCTACGACATGGCCTTGATCAATCCACGGGGTCAGGCGCTGTACACGACGCGAAAAGATATCGATGATGGAGCCTCAATCCTTTCTGGTGCTCCCGGGACTAAAAAACTTAAAGACCTCTATACCTGGGCAATTAAAGCTCAAGAGGGCTCGACTCTGTTTCTGGATTTTGAAAAAGATCCGCTCAATAACAAAGTAGCCACCGGATACGTCGCCTCCCCGATATTTCGGGCCGAAAAATTCATTGGCGCGGTAATTATTAAAATTTCAATTTCAGAAATCGACCGCATCACAAGCGATAACTTTGCCTGGGCCACTCATGGCATGGGGCAAACCGGTGAGACCCTGATCTACGGCGAAGACTGGAGCTTGCGCAATACCGGTCGTTTCCGTGTAGAGGATGGGCAAAAATCAAACTCCCTGGGGGCAGAGATCCTATCCACCAACCGCGGCGATGAAGACATCAAAAAAATTGAAAGCCTAAGCGAAGTCCGAGAAACGGGAACTGACTACCGTCACAAAAAAGTCATTCGTTCCATCGGAAAAATCTATCTACCAAATGGCGAGCTTTGGTATATTCAAACTAAAATCGATGAAAGCGAAGCCTTCGCGGTCCTCGACAGAATTGCCATTGCCTCCAGTGCCGCTGCCGTCTTGATATTCATTCTATTTTTCTTTGCGACATTTGCCGCGACTGGAAAAGTTGTTGAACCTATTCAGCTTCTAACGGATCGCCTGGAAAAACTGGGCACGAGCAATCTGACCCAGAAAATAAACTATCAGTCTCGCGATGAAATCGGCCTCTTGGTTTCCAAATACAACCAACTCGCCGATCGTTTGGAAACGACAACCGTTTCTAAAGAATTCTTAGATAGCGTCATCCAATCGATCAAGGCATTTCTGTTCATCGTTAAAGTCACTCATCATGAGGACTGGCGCCAATGCTCTTACATGATCTCCCAAACCAATGAGTCAGCCCTTAAGCTCTTGGGTCTTTCCGCACAACAAGTTTCTCAGGTTGATCTGAAGACACTTATCCATGCTCAAGCGGAATTTAAAAACTACACGTGGCTTCTGCAAACTCGCCATAGTATTCAAGCTGAAATCACGAATAGTGATGGTCGTCGAATTCCTATTTTGATGAACTGGGCTGCGCTTCCGAATAGAACATCAAAAGACCTTACCTTTGTGTTCGTCGGTACTGATATCACTGACCGTATTCAAAGCGAGCAAGCGCTTATCGAAGCTCGAGAGCAAGCCGTAAAAGCCTCTCAAGCAAAATCTGAGTTCTTGGCGCGCATGTCTCACGAAATCCGCACCCCACTAAATGCGATTATCGGAATCACCGATATTTTGGGGGAATCTGATCTTAAAGCAGAACAAGCCCAACTAGTTAAAGTCTGCGCAAACGCTGGTGAAAATCTTCTCGCCTTGATCAACGACATTTTGGATATCTCTAAAATTGAAGCGCGTGAAGTCCGTCTTGAGAAGATCTCTTTTGACCTTATCTCAACGACCAAGAATATTTGCGACATCTTGAAACAAAAGGCTGCGGAAAAAAATCTTAGCTTTTACCTGACGGTCAACATCGGAAACGATAGCACGCCAATGATGATTGGCGATCCGACACGCCTTCGCCAAATCCTATTTAACCTAATTGGAAATGCGATCAAGTTCACACAAAACGGAGAAATTATTGTCTCTGTGGATTTCGAAGCTGCTGACAAAAAATTTATCCGCTTTGCTATCAAAGACACCGGTACTGGTATTCCAGAAGATAAACAACATCTGCTCTTTCAAAATTTCGTTCAAGCCGATAGCTCTATTACCCGTAAGTTTGGTGGCAGCGGCCTTGGTCTGACTATCTCCAAAAATCTGGTTGAGCTTATGGGTGGTAGAATTTGGTTTAACAGCAAGGAAACTAAAGGAAGTACGTTCTATTTCACGATCCCGTACATTCCGGCGGAAGGTGCGATCGAAATGGTGAGCCCTTCATTTAAAGTTGCCCCCCAACAGCCTGCCACTGACGAAGCGATCTCTCGTAACAGCCGAATCCTTATTGTGGACGACACCGAGGACAATCGTTTCTTGTTATTAACGTATCTGAAAAAATATCCCTTTGATGTCGTCCAAGCTGAAAATGGCAAACAAGCCGTAGATGCTGCAACTAAAGAGGCCTTCGACCTCATTCTTATGGATATACAAATGCCCGTGATGGACGGATATGTCGCCACTAAAAAAATTCGGGAATGGGAAAGACATCAAGGCAGAAAGCCTATCCCAATTATCGCAGTCAGTGCCAACGCAATGGCCGAAGATGTCCAGAAGTCTCTTGATGCAGGATGCACCGAGCATTTAACTAAGCCCGTTAAAAAGACCGCTTTGCTTGAAATGGTCCAACGCTACACAATTTAAACTCCATCCTGGAAATGAGCCCATGTTTCAATTTTGGAAAAACCTCTCCATCGCAAAGAAGCTTTCATTCGTGGTTGGAACCATGGCCTTCCTTATTGCGATGGAGCTTTTCACGTTGTACTTCGCCATGGAGACACTTTCTGCGGTTCGCACGTTCGTAGGTGGAGAAAGCCTTTGGTCAAAGGCACAAAAAAATGCCACCCACAGTCTATATTCCTATGCTCTTACTAAAGACGAAGCCTATTATCGTGATTTCAAAAATTATCTAGAAATCCAAATTGGCGATCGCATCGCCCACCATGAACTCAGAAAAGATAATCCCGACAGAGTCATCGCCGCAGAAGGCCTCCTGCGAGGTGGCGTTCACCCCAAGGACGTTGAAGGCGTTTTGGATTTCATTATCCGCTTTCGCAAATTACACCACGTGAGCACCGCCTTAGATACATGGAGCCAAGGTGACAAATACATCGACCAGCTCGTCGCCCAAGCCGAGCAACTCCACAGTGCTATTACTCAAAAAAAAGACACCCCCCTTGAAATCAAAAAAATTATCGCAGAGATCGACGTTATCAATGCAAAACTCACCCGCTTGGAAGTCGACTTTTCAACTGTTTTAGGAGAAGGCTCCCGTTGGCTTGAACATCTTTTAATGGTCGTGTTGATCCTCGCGGTCCTAACGGTGGAAAGTACAGGACTAATTTTAGCCATTTCCTTTTCTCAGAACTTGAATCGTTCGTTAAAAGAGATAAGCCATGCTGCGACCGAGGTGGGTAAAGGAAACTTAAATGTTGTGGTCCCAGTGCATTCTGAAGATGAGCTCGGACAATTGGCAAATGCAATTAACAAAATGACGGCAGACCTGGAAGTAAGCATCCAACAACGTGTTCTTGCCGAAAATGCCAGCCAAGTTAAGACCTTGTTTCTAGCAAACATGAGTCATGAGATTCGAACGCCTCTGGGAATTATTATTGGCATGACCGATATCCTGAAAGATCCCTCAGTAAGTGAGGCTGAAAAGCTAGAATATGTCGACATCATCGCGAAAACGGGAAAAAATCTGACTCGGATCATTAATGATATTTTAGATATCACCAAGGTTGAAGCTGGACATCTTGAAGTGGAAGCGACGCAATTTCTTATGAGTTCGTTTGTTAAAGAGTTCGAGAGCATGATGTCCATCAAAGCCCTAGAGAACAATAACAAACTTCAGGTCGTGGCCAAAGCATCGATGCCCGCAGAAATATCTGCTGATCGCAATCGTTTGCAACAAATTCTTATCAACCTTTCCAGCAACGCTCTTAAGTTCACTCATAATGGGTCCGTCACAATTACCTACGGCCTTAGCGGGCGAGAGTATTTCTTTGAAGTTAAAGACTCTGGCATTGGAATTCCTCACGAGGCCCAAAAAGATCTTTTCCAACACTTTTCACAAATCGACTCCTCCAGTACTCGAAGATACGAGGGGACAGGACTGGGTCTCGTCTTATCAAAGAAGCTTGCTGCCTCGATGGGCGGTGATGTGATTCTAAAAGAAAGCTCCCCAGGAGGGGGCTCCACTTTTCTGCTTACGTTACCACAAAATCTTGCGACCCAAATCGTCACACCAAAGCCATCGACGCCCATCCACTTACGAGCAGACAAAAACTTGCAGGGGCACACCGTTTTGATCGTGGATGATTCAAATGATAATCAAATGTTGATTCGTCACTATTTGCAAAAACGTGGCGTTATTTGCTTTTTTGCTGACAACGGACAAGTGGCGCTTGAAAAGGCGCTGCAAATGAATTTCGATGTGATCTTGATGGATATGCAAATGCCGGTCATGGATGGTTATACTGCTACCAAAGAATTGCGTGATCATAACTATATAAAACCAATCATTGCACTTACCGCTCATGCCATGAAGGAAGACCGGGATCGCTGTCTCAGAGTCGGTTGCAACGACTATCTGACGAAGCCGATCGAGGCCGTTCAGCTTTATAAAACTTTAGAAGATCATATCTTTACTTAAGCACACGCTCTTCTACAATTTTTCCCTGCCGAATCATACTTACCTTGTTCGCCAAGATCTCCACATCCTTAGGATCGTGGGTCACAAGTAAGGTCGGAATCTTTTCAGCTTCAATCACCGATCGCACCAGGTTCCGACTTTCTTCACGCAGCTCCTGATCCAAAGCCGAAAATGGTTCGTCCAGAAGTAATAATCTTGGTTCGCCCATGATCGCCCGAGCAATGGCGACTCTCTGACGTTCTCCACCAGACAAAACCCCTGCTTGGCGGTCTAAAAAAGATTCCATTTTTAAAATCTGTGCAAGATCCTTCAAGCGACCACGAGCTTTCTCTTGATTGACGTCCCGAGCCCTGGCGGCAAACAGAATATTTTCTTTCGCAGTCATATGGGGAAAAAGATCTAAGGTTTGAAACACGACACCCAGTTTTCTTTGCGGCGTTTTAAGGCGCGCCAGATCTTGGCCTGCGAACGACCATTTCATAGTCGGACTGATCTCTAGGCCTAACAGAGCTCTAAAGACAGAAGTTTTTCCAGAGCCTGAAGGCCCTGATAACACCGTGACTCCTTGATCCAGGATTTCCCACTGTGGAATATCAATTTTAAAGTCACCATAATTAAGGCGCAAGTTTTCGACGAAGGACACGACTGCCTCCTACACATAGGGCAAAACAAATAAGACCCGCAACAATTATTAACAAACTCAATACAGTCGCCTGATTCAAGCGATAGCTCGACATCAACGTTTCCGTCATCATAGCGATGCTCAAATCTCGATGGGCCAGAATTCTGGAAACCGCAAAATCCCCACAGGCCCATACGGCACCGATTCCAGCCAGAACCCCTGCACGCCCCGACATCTGGGGAAATTGAATCTCCCAAAAAATCTGTTTGGGTGAAGCTCCCATCGCATAAGCAACGGTCATCTGCGAATGCAAAGCTGCCAGTTCACTATCCCAGCCCATTCGAAATAAGCTGTTTAAACTTAACAACATCAACGCCGCAGGAATCTTAATAAAGGGATAAATCCCCTCGTTGGGCGCCACAATCAACAAACAAAAGCAGGCTAAGGAAGTACTTGGCGCTACATAACCCGCCAAAAACTTTTCGAACCATTTTTTGGGCCAGCAATATGCAATTACCATCAAACCGCAGTATATGAAAACTCCAACAGAAAGACCGATAAAAATACTGCCAGCAAAACTCCATAGAATCGCGGATTGCAATTCATAGAACGTCGACAACATACCAAAGCCCGCAAACAGACCCTGCACGTATCCCGTCACATAAAGCAACGATACAGCGACAATGACCGCAATCCCCGACCGCATTTTTATCAAATTCAAATTGGCGATACGAGATCCCACAACGCCTTTTCCCTTCCCGGCAATCAGGGATAAAGAAAAGATGAACAGCGATTGCATTGCCGCTAGAAAAACGGCGCTGCCCCAGTCGTTAGATAGACGAATCTTTTCATAAATTAGAACTTCGATAGTCGTTCCCTTGCCGCCACCAACAATCAACGGAACGGAAAAGCTTCCAAAGCACACGACAAAAATAAAGAGCCCTAATAGTAAGAAATCTTTCTTCAACATCGGAAACATGCCTTGGACAACAAAGCGCCAACGACTGGCCCCTTCAACATAAGCAAGTTCAACCATGCCACCTAGTTTGGTCTCTAAAATTCCAGCCAACAATACTGCGACCAAGCCGAAGTTCATGAAGGTGTGAATAATGACAATCCCCGCGATGCCCATTGGAAACGGATCAATCACATTTAAAGTCGCTAAAAGGATAAATAACGGCGGTAAAAAGTTGGGCAGCAAACACAAAACTTCTAAACCCAATCGCCAGCGACCACGTCCCCCATTAGAAAAATTAAGAATGCCCAGCGCAGCCCACAAGCCTAATGCCAAAGAGAAAAATGACGAAAGAAACGCCTGAAGG
Organism: Bdellovibrio sp.; assembly: GCA_046070625.1. GTDB lineage: Bacteria > Bdellovibrionota > Bdellovibrionia > Bdellovibrionales > Bdellovibrionaceae > Bdellovibrio. The sequence goes on from JBJTMR010000007.1 coordinate 17,641, forward strand.
AGACTATTTTTAAATGCCCAATAGAGTTCCGCCCAATCAGGCATTGTTCGCATTTGAAAATGCGTTAACAAGAATAAGAAGGGGAAAAGTAAAAATACAACTAAGCTAAGTCGCAGCAGCTTTCGCAGATTCAATTGAGTTCGCCTCGACGAATTTCAGTCCAACGTTTTAAAAGACGATCTACGTCTTCAGTCGATGGAACTTCAAAATCTTGCATGGCTTTGAACTCTGGCACGGCCGCAAAAGGAGTGTTCTCGCGCACACCTTTCATCACCGGAAACATATAGTTCTTTTCCATGATGGACTTCTGACCTTCTTGAGAAAGCATCAGGTTCACAAATTTCTCGGCAAGATCACAGTGACGGCATGACTCCGGAATACCGACGAACTCAAACTGTACTGGCAAAGCCTCGGTAAAAGGTAACGCCATGTACTCCTTCTTTTTTTCTTCGATCTCGTGATAAAGCGGCGATGTGACATAGGAATATGCCATCTTAGCTTGCTTATTAGTGAACAGACCGTAAGCCGTCGACCAAGTCGGAGAAAAACTGTGAACTTGTCCCATCAGCTTTTGCAGAAACTTGAAACCTTCTTCTTCACCTTTAGATCGCACCACCCAATACAAGAACTGCATTCCTGGTGAACTTGTGCGCGGGTCTTGCAAAGCAATTTTTTTACTTAACTCTGGTTCAAGCAGCTCGTCCAAGGTTGATGGATTGTGAGCTAGCTCTCCACGACGAACCACAAAGGTCAAAGCGCCCCAATCGTAAGGAACAAAGTAATTATTCGACAATGCGGGCTTCACCTCATCGTAAACATTTAAATTTCCAAGGCTGAGTTTGCGCCATGATTGTTGCGCTAAGGCTTTGGAAAGATCGAACTGATCCAAGCCAATCACCAAGTCAGCACCCAAGCTTTCGCCTTCGATTTTCAGACGCTGTAACAAAATTCCGGAATCACTGCCTTCAATGAACTCCACTTTGCATTTACAATCTTTTTCAAATTGTGCTTTTAAAAGAGGCCCCGGTCCCCAACGACCCGTAAACGACGAATAACCAAAAACACGCAAAGTAGGAGCTGAGCCGGAAGTCAGGGTTTGATCCGTACGATTTAATACCGCAAGAAAAAGCCCTAAAAAAACCACAGCAATAAAAACGATGAAATTCTTCATAGATGTCCTGTGGTGTTACCACCAGATACCGCGACGACGTTTAAAATAGTAATAATCAAAACCGAGACAGCGCCCTGCGCCCACCCAAGCCAAGATCAAATGGATTGCTAAAAATGTTTTATAAAGATCTTCGTGTGCGGGACCTGAAATAAACAACATCGTCACACACAAAAGAATTCCCAACAAAGCCACCGGGCGAACCACATATCCGATGATATAGGAAATCGCCACTGCGAACTCAAGACCTAAAATAATAAAGGCCACCGTTTGCCAATTGGGAATCATCTGGGCGCTTGCAAAAACTTTGAACCAATTCGGCGCATGGCTTGCTGGCAACCATTCTGCAATCTGATCTGCAATACGCGGGCGAGTTAAAAAATCACCGCGATATTTTAGCAACGCTTGCTCTAAATAATAATAACCCAAGAAAATTCTTAGAAAAGAAATGGGCAAAAGATGACCGACGTATTTAACGCTCTCAAAGAATGAAACAAACATGAAACTATTGTGACCTAGACACCCTTCTTCGGGCAAGTCTCCTCAAGGAAGCAGTGAGCGCAATCAGGTTTTCTCGCCTTACAGACAGCTCGACCATGAGAAATCAGATAATGTGACAACATAATCCAATCTTCCTGAGGGACCTCTTTGCAAAGCTGCTTTTCAATTAAAACGGCGTTCTCAGTTTTGACCCAACCCAAGCGATTAGACAGACGACTCACGTGCGTATCAACAACAACTCCGCTGGCGATATCAAAAGCATTCCCCAATACCACGTTTGCTGTCTTACGCCCCACCCCTGCTAACTCGACTAAAGCCTCGAGATCTTGCGGGATCTTACCTTTATGCTTCTCTACTAAGTCTTGTGCACAGGACTTGAGATTTTTGGCTTTATTCTTATAAAACCCTGTAGATCGAACTAAAGCCTCTAATTCCGAGATCTTAGCTTTAGCCATCGCTTGCGGAGTTGGGAATTTTTCAAAAAGGGCCGGCGTCACCATGTTGACCCGTTCATCAGTGCATTGGGCAGACAAAACAGTGGCAACAAGAAGTTCAAAAGGATTACGGTGATTTAGCGCACAATGCGCATCAGGATAGTATCTCTTAAATAGAGCAATCGTCGGCAGGATAGGCGCCTTTGAAGGTTTTTTGGCCTTACTGATCGCCATCATTCCCGATGGCTTCAACTGGACAGCCTTCCATTGCTTCTTTAACCAAAGCTTCCTCCTCAGGAGTTTCAGCTTGTTTGGATACGAAAGCGTGGCCGTCTTCCTCATGCATCGAAAAGTTCTTAGGAGCCGTTAAAACACAGGCGTCGCAAGCAATACATGATTGATCCACGAACATTTTTCCAGGTTTGTTATCAGTCCATTTTTGACTTTTATCAGCCATGAAGTCTCCTAAAGTACGGAACTTAATATAACCCCATCCCCCCTGCTGTCAAACCCCCGTCCGGACTTGGGTCGCATTTTTCAAGGTCCCCTCTGCTGAACGCTGGGGTCTAGGGTGAAATCCAGCTAAACTAACAGAGATTGTCAAAAGGAGGGTTCATGGAAGGACCACGTTCACCACGGGAAACTGAGCTTCCCCAAATTCTAGATTTCCTTAATAAAAAACTACGTTCAGAAGCTTCCTGGTCCATTGCCGCCGAGTATCCGACGGCTCTGACTCCTAACAACTTGCACAATATGCGCATCATCTCCGACGACGAGAAGGTTTTATCTCATGCGGTGCTAAAACCACTCATAATTAAGTCTCCCCATGTCATCTTCAAAGTCGCCGCAATTGGTTCTGTTGTGACTGACGATCAACATCGCGGTCAGGGATTAAGCACTCAAGTTATTAATGACTGCTTAAAATCTGCCCAGGAGCAATCCTGTGACATTGCGATACTTTGGACGGACCTTTTTGATTTCTACCGTCGCATGGGCTTTGAATTGGCTGGTTCAGAAGTGAGCTTTATTATTGAAGATAACTTTGAAGTGCCTTCCTCCAATCTCCGTTTTTCAACAGATCCTAAAGTGGCGCCGGATGCAATCTATCGCTTATATTCCAGTCACACGGTCAGCTCTGTTCGCACAGTTGAAGAGACTCGCAAATTTCTCTCAATCCCTCAGACAAAAATTTACACAGCTTGGGAACCAAACGGTCAATTAGCGGCTTATGCGATCGAAGGCAAAGGCATTGATTTGGGTGGCTATATACACGAGTGGGGCGGCTCGGTTCCAAAACTTATGGAGCTTTTAAGTTTCATTCGCGCCAAGAAAGACCAGCCCATCACCGTTATCTGCCCTAAGCACTCGCAAAACCTGATTCGCGAATTGCAAACCAAGCCAGTGACTATGAATAACGGCTTTTTGGGTATGATCAAATTAGTCAATTTCGATCAGTTGGCAGCCAAAATCAAACGCGCATTCCGTGCGGAAGGTGTTGCTGACATCGTTATTGAAAAACATCCGAATCATTTTGTTTTCGGTATCGGCCAGGATCTTTTCACAATCAATCATGAAACCGATATGGTTCGTTTGCTTTTCGGCCCCATGGACTATAGAGCGATCGGACTTTTCAAGGAAGAAACCATTCAAAAATTTGAAAAAATTCTGCCGCTGCATTTGTGGATCTGGGGATGGGACTCGATATGAGATCTTATCTTAAGTACGCCCTCGTTCTTGCACTCACGGCAGGAACTCTTTCGTGTATGAAACAGCCCGAACTTGAAGAAAATGACGTGCCGACAACCTTAGAGGCTGTGCAAAGCTCTTTGATCAACGCCTGGGGTACAGTCAGTCCCCTAACAATGTTAAAGGGAGATTTTGTCTATCAAGAAACGGATCAAAAAATCGACAACATGGATCCTAAATTGGCTTTGCAAGAAGGGATTACCATCTCTAATATTACAGAGACCAGTAAAGAATATGATTATACTTTCTTGTACCAATCGGCTGTCATTACTGGCGACAATTCTTCTCAGTCAACTCGCGAAGATCACCGCTCTGTTTTAAAAGACACGAATGCAGGTTCCAACTCGACTCTTGTTCAAAACAATGTTTCTCAAGCTGCCCTTAAGGTCGCACAGTTAAATCTTCGCAAACTCAGCAGCGTAAAAGCTATGGCGGATGATTTACAAATGACTCTCGGATTTGAGCGGCTGATTATGTTGGCTTATTCGTGCAGAATGACGGACGAACTTCAAAAGTATTGTAAAGAAAACTTGAAAGTCGATAGCTGTGAGATCAAATGTTCCAACTTAAGTGCGACGTCTGAAGTGCGCCCCGCCCCTGATCTTATGAAAGCGCAACCAAACTGCGGTGGATTACAAGATTGTCAAATGAACGTAAAAACCGTCTCTTTTGACTGGGCGATCCTTCTGAAAACAGGAAACATCACAGAAAAGCAGAAGGTCACTTACACGCTTTCTATGACACAGGATCTTCCGTTCCTTTCTCGCGTGTTAGACTATTGCTCTCGAGGTCTCGTACAAATTCCAAATTCATCCACAAAGGTCTTGGTCACAGTGTGCAATAAACTTAAAAACTTTAAACGTACAGCGAACTAGATTCTGAGAGTGTTTGCCACATTAAATTGCCTCCTGTAGAGTGAAGTCTCTCAGGAGGTTTTTTTATGAAAAAAATCGCAGTTGTTCTTTCTGGATGCGGCTTTTTGGATGGCTCTGAAATCACGGAAGCTATCAGTTTATTAATCGCTCTTAATCAAGCCGGTGCGCAGGTTAGCTGCTTTGCTCCTGATATCGAATTCACTGTAACAAATCATGTGAATGGCAACGCGCTGACGGAAAAGCGCAATGTTTTAGCAGAATCTGCCCGCATCGCTCGCGGCAACGTTAAATCGCTAGATCAATTACATGCCAAAGATTTCGATGCCATTGCCTTCCCTGGTGGATATGGCGCTGCAAAAAATCTCAGTGATTGGGCTGAAAAGGGCGCTAAGTGTGAAGTGAATCCAGAGGTTCAACGCGTGATCTTGGAATTCTTTGAAGCCAGCAAACCTATTGGGGCCTGCTGTATTGCCCCGGTATTAGTTGCAAAAGTTTTGGGAAATAAAAAAGTCACTGTAACAATCGGTGAAGATGCGGAAACAGCTGCGGAAATAGTCAAGACTGGTGCCCAACACGAAGAGTGCCCTGTTGATGATTACATCACAGATCGCGAAACCAAAGTTGTCACAACTCCGGCTTATATGTATGGAAACGCAAAACCAAATGAAGTCTTCGCCGGAATCTTCGGCTTAGCACATGAACTGGTCGAGTGGGCATAAGGATTAAAATGAAAAAAACAATTGCACTTATTTTTGGTGGAAAATCAGCGGAACACGAAGTTTCTCTGCGCTCCGCAAAGAACATCGCTGACGCCCTTGATAAAGACAAATACTCACCGGTATTGATTGGCCTGAGCAACGAAGGCACTTGGTATCGTTTTCCTGACATGAATATTTTCTCCGAAGTAACTAAGATCGTGGATTCGGCCCTGCCAAAAAATGCAGAGCCGGTTGCTTTGATTTGCGATCAAGGAAAGCCCGTTCTTTATTCTTTAAAAGACCACTCGAAATCTTCTATCGACTGCGCCTTCCCGATCATGCACGGAACCATGGGCGAAGATGGTACAATTCAAGGTCTCTTTAAAATGGTTCAAGTACCCTTCGTGGGTTGCGGTGTTTGGTCCTCAGCGGCTGGCATGGACAAGGCCGTGATGAAGCACTTGTTGGCAGATGCAAAAATTGCGAGTGCTCGCTATATGCTTTTGACACCTTTTGAACAAGTTTCCTATGACGAAATCGTGGCAAAATTGGGTTCACCTTTTTTTATTAAGCCAGCGAATGCCGGCTCATCGGTGGGTGTTCATAAAATTAAATCTGCTGATGCTTTTGCGGCAAAGCTGCAAGATGCTTTTCAATTCGACTATAAAGTTTTGGCCGAAGAATACATCCAAGGTCGCGAGCTGGAGTGCTCTGTGATGGGTCACAATCACGCGCCCAAAGCGTCTCTTCCAGGCGAAGTGATTCCTCAGCATGAGTTTTATTCTTATGAAGCGAAATACATCGATGACAACGGTGCGATTATTAAAATCCCAGCGGATTTACCTGCTGAGACAGTAAAACGCATTCAAACGATGGCAGAAGCCACCTTCAAAGCGATGGGTTGCGACGGTTTGACTCGTGTAGATTTCTTTTTAAGGCCGAATGGCGATCTTTATATTAACGAGATCAATACTATCCCGGGCTTCACAAAAATTTCCATGTATCCAAAAATGTGGGAAGCCAGTGGCGTCAACTACAAGGATCTGATCACGAAGCTGATCACCTTGGCGTTTGAAAAGCACGAAGCGGATGCAAAACTGAAAACAAGTTATCTATAAAAAAAGGGAGACATCTGTCTCCCTTTTTTATTTCTACATACACTGCCGTGTTCCCGAATTTCTCGTCACACAAATGTCCTGAACGATTCCGTCCTTGCCCTGCGGCCCTCTTGCGCCATTAGGTCCTCTTGGTTCCTTATAAACATCTCGACAATAGTTTCCGGGAGGACCAGAGCGCCCTCCGTCTCCGCCATCTCCACCGTTTCCGCCTCGTCCACCTTGACGATTTACGTGAAGATCAAAATTATTGTCGTCGTAGATGACAATATCAGCTGTACCTGAGGCGCCACCACGTGCGCCTTCCGAACCAGTTCCTCCTCTAAATCCAAACCCGCAATACAACTTACCGCCTTTGGCCTCGCTAAACCGCAGCTCCATACCGGTACTGCCGTCACCATCTAAGCCCATAGCCCCTTTGATTCCCTGGCCGCCCTGTCCCCCGACCATAAACAAACCCAAATCTCCACGGGCGTGCTGCGCTTGCAGGTAAACGGATCCTCCAGATACCCCTTCTGCCATTAAGGGGGCCACCGCATCATCAGGCACAGAAATGATCTTGCCACCACGTGAATCCAAATCATTTACGAAGATTCGTACAACTTGCCCCATGGTGTAAAGAACTCCACCTTCTTTAAAGTTCAAATGTTCAAAGTGAAGTTCGTACTCGATCTGACTCCCTAGCGGCCGTTCGTAATTTTCTTCCTTCACTTGAGCTAAATCATCACGTCGAACCAATTTCCCATTCACCAGATACATAGGTTCTTCAATGGTAAGATTTTGTATCTCGTAAGACTTTAAGCGCACTTTAAGGTCTTGATTGTTTTCGTCTTTATCTTTAAGTCGTACACAGGCCGGTGTAATCGCCGCCACCACTAAAACTAATAAAGTGGTTTTTATCACTGATGATGTCATTTGCATCCTCCGGCAATGGGGTTCTACAAATCACGGACCATCAAGTTTGAAATTTATTAGAATCCGGCGTCCGTCAGCCGAGAAAGCGCCGGACTTTGGCCTGTGAACGGATCTTGCAATGACACCTATTTGCTCCTTCACAGGATGTGAGGGATGCAACTCAAGGATGAGCATTGATGGAATACAATAAGATCAATTATTTTGAAAAAGCGGACACACCAAAACACCGTGAGTTTATAATTTCCCAAAACAATTGCATACTTTGCGGCACCGTTTTGGAGCTTAAGCATATAGCAGACAGATCTATCTCAGAAATCAAAGAGGAAGCTTACTGCACTCAATGCGAAGTCAAAACTCGTGCTAAAACGCATATGTTGAATTAGGCTTTGTCAAAAAACCGACATGCCTTTTCGTCACAAAATTGACATTAAGGCACGCTCGTCAACTTTTTTACATCAGAATAAAAGCTCCCAGCCCAAGACATATCGGTCGAACCGTAGCTTGATTGCTTAAGACCAAAGATGGGCTCTTGATTCCCAGACATCCAAGAGTTCAACCAAATCTGGGCGCTTTCCAACTTTCCAGCCACCTTCAAGGTCTTTTCGGCAGAACCCCAGACGACAGCAGAATGACCTAAATAAGAGGTATTCGCCCATTTTATGGTGTCATGCTGATACTTTACCGGAGTTACCAAAAACAACGGCCCATGCAACTCATCTTGTTGCATCACCGAACAGTTCGATAGATCAATCATAAAGGTAGGTCTGATAAAATTTCCGCTAGCACCAGCCGCGTCTGAATCCCCCGTTACTTTTCCGTGTTCACTAAGGCCAAATTGAATTCTCTCTTTAAGCGCGGAAATTCGATCGGCGGAAATTAACGGCGACCATAACGAGTCTCCTTCCGGAGATGTTAAAGGCTTTAGTTCCGCCAGATATGCTTTTAGATCTCCCATAAATTCTTTAGCGAAAGACTCCAGAACAAACAAACGTGTCGTGTTCCAACACATCTGCCCTTGCCCAATCAAAAAAGATTCTAAAATTTCGGACAGGTGTGACTTATAATCAAAATCCGCTAAAACAATGGCAGAATTCTTCACCCCACCACTTAGCTGCAATTTCTTAAGTTGCGTTTGCCCAACCTTTGCAATGGCCTCTATCGTGCTTTGGCGACCGGTGGCCGTCACTGCGCGAATACTGGGATGACCCGCGATAATTTTCGCAGGTTCTGCATCACCTTGAATGATTTGCACTAAGCCCGGTGGAATCTGGGCCGCTTGCAACGCTTCACCTAAAATTTGTCCTGTGATAGCCGAATGCTCAGAAATTTTAATCAAGACCGCATTGCCTGCGGCAAGGGCTGGCGCCATTCGCTCTGTCACTAAACGCAATGACAAAGACCAAGATGTCATAATTCCAACGATTCCAGTTGCGTGAGCATAGGTATCTATTGGCAAAGGCTTCAATACATCAGCCGCATTTTTGCGAAGACAATCAATTGCGACCTGCACGTTGTGCTTCAAAGAAAACTTTTGCGGCAATCCCTGATAAAGAGCTTCTTGATACGCAATGTTTTCGGCCTTTGCAGACAACTGATCTGCCAAAGAATTCAAAAAATGACTGCGCTGTTCAACGGTGTAAGCCTCTGCGGCCTGCAAAGCTTTTTTCGCATGTTGCAAAGATTTGATAACATCCATCGCATCCGACGAGGCGACATTGCCCAACTCCGAATTATCAAAAGGTGATTTTTTAACGAATGTTTTTTTGCTTTCGGAGGCGACAAATTCGCCTCCGATAAAATTCAAAAGTTCCAAAAAAGCCTCAATACAAATTTTGATTTCGATACTGCATAAGATGTTGAGCTAACATCTCTGCTTTAAGTACCTCATCCGCCACACCAAGTTCAATGGCTTTCTGGGGTCCGTAAGGAAACTGAGCCTCATCAGGATGCTGCACAACGCTGACGCCACCCATTTTTTGGACTTCCGTCAAACCATCAACTCCGTCAGAACCAAACCCACCCAACAAAACAGCAAAGACACCTTTACTAAAGGCTCCCGCCGCAGATTGGAATAGCACATTGCTTGATGGCAACTGCGACGCCACTGGTGGTCCTTTGGCGATCTTTAATACTGGCCCTTGAGGACCTGTGACAATCTTTCCATGATGCTCTGCTGGAATAAAATAGACGTGGCCCATTCTTAAGAAATCTCCATCCTTACCCACAACAGGAGTCACTTTAGAGCCTACTTTCAATTTTCCAATATAAGCCGTTACAAAGTTCGCAACTGTGCTGCAGGAAACCACCACCGGTGGCGTATCTGCCGCCAAGCCTTTCACAAATTTTTCCAAAGATTCGGCGCTCCCGGCATTCCCGCCAACCACGACGATCTTCAATTCAGCAGATCGCTTTGGCATTGAGGATACCACAGCACTTTTTGTTTCAAAGACCACGGGAGCTTCCTTCAATTTCTTAAGCACATTCACCGAGGCCGCGGCTTTGACTTTATCAACTAGCATCCCAGCAAGATCTTTTAACACCGCAGGATCAAACTGCGATGGTTTATGTACAAACTCAACCGCGCCTAATTCTAACGCCTTCAAGGCGGCATCTCCGGTGCTTGCTAAAGAAGACACCATCACTACCGGAATGGGATGATGTTTCATGATTTTTTCTAAAAACATTACGCCCGACATTTTGGGCATCTCAATATCCAAAGTCATGACATCGGGTTTTTTCGATAAAATAAGTTCGCGCGCCTGGTAGGCATCTGCAGCCGCACCGACAACTTCCAAACCACTTTTAGTAAAAATACTTGTAAACAGTGTTCGCACTGTGGCGGAATCGTCCACCACTAGAACTTTCACACCTTTGGCAACAGCAAGAGGACGAAAACCCGAGACATCCACAGGCTTATCGGAAGTCCCTTGACCGGAAGAATTATGTAACACCTCAAATGTTGCTGAATTTAACTTGATCGTGCGCGCGGATTCCCCTGCGACATTCCGTTCTAAAATGGGGATTCCCATTTGCTTTAGCAGTGATTCAGCTGCCTCAATATTTCTTTTTCCAATACCATCCCCTAGCGAGGCCACACTGATGACGTTACCGCCACCATATATCTTTGCTTGCAACTTACTGCGATTGGCCCCAAGGCGTACACATTCCTCAATCAACATCGGAATCGCGAACACACCATAACGTGTATTTTCACGCTCGTTAGGCATTCCCTCGGGCAGCAAATAATGATTCAAGCCACCAATTTTTGTGGTGGGATCATGAATGGCAACGGCAACACAAGACCCCAACAGAGTAGAGATCACTGTTTCGTCTTTAAATGCTGCCATTTTGCCGGGATATAAATAATGACTGTTCATGCGGCCACCAGCTTTTCCAGATCAAGCACCATGACACTGCGCTTGTCTTTGATAAAGAAATTTCGAACAAAGGGAACTGCCACCAACGCTGACGATTCATCCAGGCTTTGCATCTCTCTATCTTTGAGAGTTAAAAGCTCGTCTGTCTCGGTCACCTGCAAGGAAAAACGGGCTCCCTCAAACTCACAGATCACGTAAAAAAATAGCTTGGCGTCTTGTTTTTCAAATCCAAATTCATCGAGGTTAAAAACAGGCAGGGCGTCTCCCCGAAAGGGAATCACTCCTAAAAGTCCCGGACGACGATCCGGCAAACCATATATTGGCAAGCTGCCACTGATTTCGAGCACATTAGCTATGGGGACCACAAATTCTTGCGCCCCAGATTTACAATGCAAATAGAGCGATTCTTTATTGCTTTGAGCAACCAAAGCAAATTGAACAGACAGTTCCAAAGAATCTTTTTTTTCAACTTGCAAAGCTTCGAAGTATTTTTTTAACAGCAAGAGCGCTTTATGAAAACTCTCCGGCGTATCCAACACCTCAATTTTATCAACAAACTGATCGATCCATTGTGAGAGCTGCAAAAATTCATTTGTTTTTGCATCCACAGCCCATGAAGCAGCTTGCTCGCCAACTTCAGCACGAACTCGCTTCAAAGTTGAACCATCAACAAGATCCAAAAACTTTTCAATCTCTTTAAGGGTTGCATCCAGGAAATATCCCTTCAGCTCTGCTGTAAAGTCATCACCAAAGAAGTCGCTCATGCTGCTACCCCCATCGTCTCTGAACTGGACATCAAGGCCATCAGGGCCTCTGGATCAAGAATGTATGTCACTTTTTCATCTGCAAGAATTGAAACGCCCTTAAAGCCACGTTGTTCACCGATGATACGACCAAAGCTTTTGACGACCAGATCTGTTTGAGCCTCGACGCGATCGACTACCAGGGCAAGCATGGTGTCTTTCGATTTAATAAATATTGTCGACGAAGATTTTACTGTCTCCGTACTCGCAGAAACGGACATATTCAAAATCTCGTGGTAATTCATCAAGGGAACAGTCAACCCATCGAATTGGCAAAAACGTAAATGATTTACAGTCGTAATTTGTAAATGATCGCACGAGCTGATATGCGCCACGGAGGTCAATGGAATTGCCAGTTGGAAGTCTCCCCACACTGCAAGGAGCGCACTTTCCACCATAATATGCGATGGCGCCGGTAAAGTAAGATGAAAGGTGGTTCCTTTTCCCAACTCCGTTTGAATAGAGATCGTACCCTCGTATTTTTCTACCAACGACAAAACTACGTCCATCCCGACACCACGGCCTGAAATCGTCGTCACTTTATCTTTCGTAGAAAATCCTGCTTCAAAAATAAATCGATAGATTTGGTCGTCATTTAGTCTTGTGGCCTCATCCGCACTGACAAGTCCATTTTTAATGGCGCGCTTTAAGATACGGTCTTTATCCAGCCCTTTGCCATCATCTTTAAAAGTCGCGTGAATGACTCCATTTTTATCACTGACCTCAAAAAATAATTGTCCACTAGAAGATTTACCTTCAACCGTACGTTCAAACTGATCTTCGATGCCATGATCAATTGAATTTCGCACCAAATGCACCAGAGCTTCATAAATGTCTTTAGCAACGGATTTATCAATAAAGATATCCATGCCAACCATTTCTAAATTTACACTCTTATTGAGTTCAGTCGCGGCCTGGCGAACTAAAACGGGAAGCCCCTGAAAGCTGTCTTGAGCTTTTTCCTTCCGCACAGATTGAATCTGGCTCTGGAACTGATCAGAAATTTTTGTTAGGTTTTGAGTGAAGTCATTTTGACGGCGCTCAAACAATTCCGGCTGCATGCGGAAGTTGACCGTTTGATTCATCATTGAAAAGAAGTTTTTCAACACCAGCAACTCACCTGAAAGCCTTAGCATTTCATTAAGCTGTTTCATTGATAACCAAACGCCATCTTCATCACCAGAACGAACCACCGCTTTATGACTAAGATGTGCGGGTCTGCGAACTGCCGGACTATCATTAAAATTGAAACTGCCATAGCGAGTGATAAGTTCTATGGCCTCACTGAGCTCTTCGGGATAAAGCTCTCGCTTTTCACGTAGAGCCTCGGCAAGCAGTCTAAGCAAACGCGAGCTATTCAAAAATAAATCAATGCAATCCTTCGTGACCGGATGATTCTCTCTCTTGATGCGATTTAAGAGAGCCTCAAACTCGTGGGCCAGTGATCCCAGAAGTTGCCCCCCCGGGACAGCACCGACACTGCCTTTAAGCGTATGAACTTTTCGGAATATAACATTTATTTGCTCCATATCGTTGGGAGCTTCTTCAAGATGAAGAATCAACTTATCGAGGTTGGCTAAAATCTCTGCTGACTCTTCGAAAAAGACACGGGAAACCTGTTCGACCTGTTCAAAGTCGATCAAGCCAGACAAATCTATCTGTTGATCTGAGTTGTTTGAATCTTCGCTCACTCGATAATCCCGCTTTCACTAGCAATCAGGGCTCACCAAATGTATCGGAATTTCAGGGAGTTAAGTTAGAATCGGGTTTGATTAAAAGGACTAGATTTTTCTGAGGAGCTATACAAAAAGGAAAGGCAGCTCGACTGAGCTGCCTTTCTGGGCGAAGGTCCTACACCCTGAAAAATTCAGCGTGTATATAGACAGCTAAAAAGCTGCCACCTCCGCCTTGGTTATGTCACATGAATTAACCATAAGCACCACCCCCTTCCCTGCCCCAATAGAAGCATTAAGATAAGAGTACAATGGTCCTAACAACCCGCGCCACTTTTTCGAAGTCCGGTCTTGGTAAATTCTCACAACGGCACAAACAGAGTTGATAAAAAAATAGAAAAGTCTCAATTTTTAGCGCGAAGAGCCGGTATTTTTACTTAAACAAAAATTTGAATCGCGGTACTTCTTGTCCATTCACAATCACCGACTCGGACCACATCCCTAAAGGTCGACTCCATAGTCTTCCCAATGGGTTGTCATAAAGCGCTTCATACAACACGACATCTTCCAATGTCTCACTATGTTTACCAACACCGATGACTCGGTACATTTTACCTTTGTAGTGTTGATAGATTGCTCCGGCAACGGGATGTTTTTCCTGCATACTAGATTCCCAAATGCTTGATGATTTCTTGTTGAATCTGTTTCATCTCCGCGTCTGACCGACGAGTTGCCCGTTTAAAATCCAAGTCGGGAATGGACCATGCTGGAATCAAATGCAAATGATAATGAGGAACTTCAAAGCCCGCAACCATCTGTCCAACACGCGGAGATCCAGAAGCTTTCAAAATGGCTTTTCCGATTTTTTGGGAAACTTGATGTAGGTGAGCATAAACCTCGGGTGGAACTTCCGTCCAATGATTGATCTCATCTTTGCAAATTACCAAAGTGTGTCCCAAATTCACCTGATCCAAAGCTAGAAAAGATAAAACAGTTTCATCTTCATAGATTTTATAACATGGAAATTCACCACTGATAATTTTCGTAAAAACAGACGCCATCACACACCTCTTCAATTGGCCCTTAAGTATAGGCCCCCAAATAAAGTCAGGCAATGACATTCCCTTCTGACAAGGAGTACAATGATTCCATTAAAAAGAGGTGTTTATGGCTTCAAAGTTTATGCTGATCGCCGATGATCTATTAGATTCTTCCACTAGCGGAAAAAAAAGATCCGAACAAGTTCAGAGTATTGGTTTTGAACTTGCTGAAAACCTTAATAGCCCGGTTAGATTACTTTATGTCCGAAACACCAAAGATATAAATATTGAACCCGAACAGGTCGAAAAGTCCGTGCAGTCATGGCAAGAAAGATTCAGTAAAAGCCATAAAGCTGTCAAGGTCATCGCCGCTTCAGGTAATCCTGTCGATGAAATATTCCGTATTGAAACATCGTCCCCCGCACCGGGAATGATTGTCATGGGAACACAAGGCAAACAAGGTCTGGAACGCATGTTTTTAGGAAGTGTCGCTGACGAAGTCGTCCGCAACGCTGTTGTGCCTGTCATGGTTATCGGACCTAAAGTAAAAAATCTTCCGTCTGGAAAGCCAAGGTTATTGGTGGCAACTGATTTAACCGCAAACAGTCGTCGAGCTGAAGCCTATGCCATGAAGCTCGGCAAAGCTTTAAAAGCTGAAGTGGTCTTAATTCATTCTCTTTTGGAAACTTTAAGGACCGCTGACCAATATGCGGCGGCATCTGGAACCACTTTCTTAAATCAATCAACAATCGACACGCTGACTACGAAAACGAATGAAGCTTTGATGAAAAAGGTGAACCTTTTTAAAACGAGCGGTGTTAAGTGCTCGTTTATCGTTAACACCAATGAGCCAACATCGCAGAATGCTTTAATTGCAGAAAGTAAGAATGGATATCGTTACCTGGTCATGGGAACTCATGGTCGCAGCTCTTTTGTGCGCGCCTTTTTGGGAAGTACCGCCAAAGAAACGATTTTGAATTCCCCGATACCAGTTATTGCGATTCGATCTCACGCAAAGTAAATCCACGAGCTCCTAAAAAGGAGCTCCCATCGTCTGCATAATCTTTTTATTTTGCCCATAGGAGTCCTCAGTAAAACGGATGACTCCGTCAGAACTCATAAGCGATGTTAAATAAGCGGTATAAACGGGAATCGGACGTTTCAGAGGAATTCGGGTATCTTTCGTCATCACCTGCCCTGGTTTTGCAACAGTGGCTTCAATCATCGGTCGCGTCCACTCTGTTCCCCGCAACAGATATTCTGCCAAATCCAGAGGTCGTTCCAAGCGAATACAGCCCGAACTTAAAAGACGATTAGGTTGAACAAACAACTCTCTTTGATTTGTATCATGCAGATAAATCGAAAAAGAATTCGTCAGTTCGAATTTCACCACACCCAGAGCATTCAGGTAATTCGGACGCTGACGGATATATATGTCGACATCAGAGTTTTCATCAATGCCCCACCAATTGATCGAAGCCGGATCTAACCGTCGCGTAAAATTTTTGTTCCAAACTTCATAGTTATGGGAATTGAAGTATTGATTCACTTCCCATGACGGTAACTTTTTAATTTCTTCAACTTTATCTTGCACAAATATTGTCGGAGGTACGACCCAGAATGGATTCAAGATAACCGTTACCAAACTATCCCGCATTGTCGGAGACTTGCGTTCCGTTCTCCCATTGATAGTTCGAAAGCTCATCATCGTTGATGCCGATGGATCCTTGTCCACCAACCCAAAGTACGCCATCGCTAGATTAATGAATATATAGCGCTCTTCAAAGCTTTGGGGAAACCAGCGCATTTTTTCCATATCGGCTTGAAGCTGACGCACTCGATCCTTGCAACTGACATTCAAAAAATTCCACGTGCGCCCTCGTGGAGAAATAACACCATCAGGCGTCCACCGAAGGTTCCATTGAATATCATTGATCGCCGCCAAGACATCACGGTCAAAAACCTCGTCATAGGAATTCATCCGATAACCAAGAATTGCCAGGCGTTTTTTCAAATCAACGAGGACCTTATTCTTAGAATTCAGTTTCAACGGTTTTTTCTGGGGCGTTAACGCTACCCAGCTGCCATCGGCACATTTTGGATAAACTCTTTGAAGTGCCATTTTCAACGCTTCATAGGGAGGATTTTGCGGAGCCATCGCAGAAACAACCAAATAGGCTTTTTGCCCACTGCCATTCACTAAGGCCATTAGATACCGGGCCGAAATAAATCTCTTGCGATCAAACTTCACATCCGGCCCTATGTAAGCGGGGTCGACACTTCCAACTGAAAGGTCACTCAACATCGCCAGGAAATTGCGCTTTGCCCGATCTTTGAAAATGGGATTGCTGCTATCACCTTTCTGATAGGTCAGCTCCATATCATCAGTCCAATATTTTTTGGGGTTCAACCCCTGTGCCCAGATCTCCAACATCGAGGAGCGAAGATCATCAATCGCAATCCCCTCCACCGCACTTAGATAGTCCGATAAAGAATCGGCGGCTTTTGCGGCTGGAGCAAATAGGCTCAATATTAAGACAATTTGAAATACCAAATGCTTAAAGGAAACTCTCATTTTTCCTCCGGCTTCTTCTTTATTTAAATTTTCGTACTGAAGTTGCAGGAGTGTTAGGAGGAAATCAAAATACGACCAGAACATGTCGAAAAGAAAATGACCGATCTGTGAGACGACAAAATAAAAAAGGGAGTCTTGTCGACTCCCTTTTTTACCGGTTTTTTATATCAACCTTTGATCTAGCGTTGAGCTACAGGTTTCCAAGTCAAACCTTCTTTACCAGCCCATTTACCACGAGGACGATAGATACGGTTATTCGCGTATTGCTCGAATGCATGAGCACACCAGCCAGAGATACGTGAAGCTGCGAAGATTGGAGTGAACAAATCAGTTGGGATACCCATT
Organism: Bdellovibrio sp.; assembly: GCA_046070625.1. Taxonomy (GTDB): domain Bacteria; phylum Bdellovibrionota; class Bdellovibrionia; order Bdellovibrionales; family Bdellovibrionaceae; genus Bdellovibrio. Next base: position 34,906 of record JBJTMR010000007.1, read on the forward strand.
GAGAAGTACACAGTCGCAGAATAGAAATCCACGTTCGGCATCAAGCCTTTTTCTTTGTACATGGTATCGTCAATCAAAGTCGACATTTCGTACATAGTTGCCATGCCAGCTGCTTGAGACAATTTTTCAGACATACCACGAAGAATACGAGCACGAGGGTCGCCATTTTTGTAAACGCGGTGACCAATACCCATAACTTTTTCTTTCGCCTGAAGAGCGTCTTTCACGAATTGTTGAGCTTTATCCATTGTGCCGATTTTTTGCAGCATCAAGATAACTTGCTCATTCGCACCTCCGTGCAAAGGACCTTTAAGGGCCCCAATCGCAGAAACGATTGCAGAGTGAAGATCAGACAATGAAGAAGCTGTTACACGAGTTGCAAATGCAGAGCAGTTCAATTCGTGGTCCGCGTGAAGGATCAAGCAAGTGTCCATAACTTTTACGTGTTCAGCGTTTGGCTCTTTACCACCGCCCAACATGTACATCATGTTCCAAGCCATTGATTTATCAGGGTTCGGAGCGATAGGTTCTTTACCTTTGCGGATTGCATCGAATGCGCAAAGAAGAGTTCCCATTTTTGCAGTCAAACGAACTGACTTGCGCAAGTTTGCTTCAGGGCTCATGTCATTTGCATCTTTATCGTAGTGAGCCATCAAGGAAACCGCAGTACGCAACCAACCCATTGGGTGAACGTCTGTTGGGATGCCTTTCAAAACTTTGATAAACTCTGGAGACAACGCCATTTCATTGCGAAGTTCCGCAGAGAATTTTTGCAACTCACCCGCAGTTGGAAGTTTGTCATTCCAAAGAAGATATGTAACTTCTTCGAATGTAGAATTCGCAGCCAAATCATCGATCGTGTAACCGCGGAAATTAAGAGTATCACCAACGATGAATGATACTTTCGTTGTACAAGCAACAACGCCTTCCAAACCTTTATCCAAGGCGCCTTCATAGATATTTACTTCAGCCATGTGAGTGTCCTTTCTGACAGTAGAAGTAGAACAAAATAGTAATATAAAAACAGCTAGTTCTTGGCAAGCTTGATCACTCGATCCTTCACCTCAGTGACGATCAGAGTCTGATCTCGGACAGGGTCTTCCTTGCCCGTATATTTTTGATTCGCGTAAAGGATTTCATTACGCAATTCATGAACTCCCTGACGAGGAGCTTTTGATATGGCCTCCATAAGATTGTGGCCCCCCCAAGCTACTCCGAGAGAATTTTGAGAGATCTTAAGTCCCTCTGTCGCAATTACCAGTCTATCACGCGGGTTTAGTTGGACCGTGCGACTTTGAGGCTCCGTGTTAAATTCTTTCCCTAAGGACGGTCCGGTCGGCATAAGCTCAGTTAAACCATCCGTCCCATATACCTGGTGGAAACAATCAATGTCCCCCACAGAACAATACTGAAGCTCATAACTACGACGATCGACAACGCCGTAAAAAATATTAGCGCGATCCTCATTTTGAATATGGGGCACAACTTCTTTGGCCAGAGTCGCCACAACCTTGTGCGCTTCAAGTCCACGACGGGCTTCCATCTGCGAGGAAATTTTAATGATAACTGACAAAAGCAGCGAAGACAGAGAATACCCGGTCGCGCTCGAAATCAAGATTCCGAACTTCAATTTGTCTTCATGCTCAAAGACATCAAAGTAATCACCCCCAGAACGAGTCCCAGGCAAAAACTTGGTGCTGAACTCGAAGCCCTGAACATTCGGCAATTCCGTCGGAGATAAAAACTTTTGCAGTGTTTGCGCCATCTTCAGCTCTTGGCTGATCTGACTAATCATCTTTTCTAACGCTGCATTAGCTTTTCCCAGCTCGAGACGATACCGATGAACCTCAGCTTCTTTAACTGCGAGTTCATGTTCCAGATCGGAAATGCGTTCTTTGAGTGAATCTTGGTCGTTAGACATAGGACCCCATTTTAGGGCCATTTTTTTTCAGAGTCAGTGTGGAAAATAAAGGCTGAAACAGTTCAGCCTTTAGTCGAGAAAATACTCTAGTTTTTCAAAGTGCCAGGCCTTGTTTCCGGAAGCACAGTGACAAGAAACAGGGCCTGGCACCTGAGGGATTATTTTTTGATGTCGTTCAAGGACAAGTATAGATAGCCACCGTCAACACGAATCACTTCTGGAGGAAAAAGAACACTCGCAACTGCTGGTATAAACTTCGTCAATTTGAAATTCTTAATGCGAGCCTCATCAATACGCAACCGGATGATGTTAGTCTTTTCATCAAGTTTTAGTTCACCCGATGCGTTGACCGTCAACTTGATAAACTTTTGCAACAAAGGTGTCGCCAAATTCATCTGGAAGCTAAATTTTCCATTTTCAATGTTGATCTCAAGACCATTCCCTACGCGACGATAGTTATCGGACTTGTCCAATTGCTCATCGACACCCATATCTCTTAGGGCATCCCACAACGAAGGCAGAGAAACTTCAGACGCGGTGATTACGCCTTTTTCCAAACATTGCGGTAATATCTTTTCAAAATCTGCAGCCATTTGGGACTGCGGCGTACAAAGAACTTTCACACCATTAAGATCAGCTCGGCCAAGTCCATTTTTATGAATCGTCACCGATCGCGCAGAGATTTCATTAGAAGGCGCATATCCTAACTTGATCTTCAAATCATCCGCTTTAAAATCAAGATCCGTGGTCAACCATTTAGGAATTTTATTCCAGCTGACGTCGATATTGCCCGTCGCCAAGCGAATATCTGACTTGTCTCTATAAATCATCATACTTTGAGGCACGGTCTTACGAACTTGTTTTCGCCCCAAGGCTCCTTGATTACCGATTTCGACAAAGACATCTCTTGCAACTGCCTCACCGCGATCACTCACAAAAGACAGCTGCTCAAAATCCAACGTGACCCCCTTAACTTCCAGAGCCATGGCCGCCGGTCCCAACATTGAGGTCGTAAGTAATGTCGCCAAAATCTTTTTCATCGAAGATCTCCGTCTCTGTTTCAAATAAAGTGAGCTTTCCTAAGTTATTACAATTTGGGTGCCAAAGGTTCTTCTCCTCACGCTCCATTTTAAACGGGTTTACGAGCGTTCGGATGTCGATCTATTTAATGAGGGACAAAATAGGTCCCTGTCTCGGAGCTCGGACGCTTTGTCCGGTTCTCTCTCAAAATTAAGAACTCTTGTTTAAAAAAAACGCCTCAGATCAAACCTAGAGCTTTTAAATGATAATGCCTGCGGCCCGCCCATTGCTTTTCCCCTGTCCGAGACTTGGAAACGTATTAAATAAGGAGTAATCAATGAACAATCATCTACTTACATATTCAGCCCTCGTGCTGATCTTAGCGGGCTGCCAAAACAGTCCTTCCTCAAGTGAACCCAAGGTTTCCCCCACCCCCATCCTGAATGGGGCAGCCTTTAAAACGGCGGATGTCCGCAGATACCCCCAAACGGGAGTGACAGTGATCACACAAGAAGTCACTGATGAGTCCCTTGTAAAACTCCAACAAGAAGCGCAACTCACAGCACTGTCTGAACTTCCCATTACCTCGGGACACAACACCAATATTTACGCTCTTTCGGGGGACGACTTTAAAGCCTATGCTTTTGTTTCTCCGAAAATTTATGCTTATTCCACAAATGACGGCGCCCGCATTTCCATTATGGAAAATGCAGATGGCACCGTCAGCATTCCATTTCAAGTGGCGATGATCAGTGGACTTGAGTCAAAAATCGCAGACCCGTCGGGACGAGGCCTGACCGAACCCTTGCCGGAAACTTTCTTGGTCAAAGATATTACTGGCTTGCAGGCTGAAATTGGCGGCTTCGGAAAAAATAAAATCGCCGTCCTACCTGGTTGTGTGAAAAAACTTGTTCTTAAAGTCGTCGACCGTGAATTCGACGTCACACCCAAGGACCTCAGCGTCACCGACTATTGTGACACTTCAAAACCTTTCACCGTGGCTCTTCGTACAGATAAAAAAATGGCTCAATATATTCTGCAAGAAGCACTTTACAACAACCTTGTCGATCTACGCGCGGATTTTCAAACTCGCGTTCCGTATCTTGTAAGCAAAGTGACAGTCAAATTCGACAAGAAACGCATCTACGATGAACTCGATATGCATCTTAAAGCAAACTACAAAGGCCTTGCAGAAGTGGACGCTCGCTATCACTTGGAAAAAATCATGAAAAACCAAGTCATGAGCGTCAACATCGTTGGTAACTATTCTACCCAGCTAGAAGCTGCAGTCGATGCAGCCATGAAACTGTTCTTTACGCCAGTACCAGATGTTCAACGTGTAGAGCTTGGCTGCACGGGAGCGACGGTCTGCCTTACGATCAACAAAGACTATCGTTCCTACGAAGAAAATCTTGAGTTCTTTTATCAACAAACGTCTTCAACCCTTGCAAGTCGTAACTTTATTTCTACAACTCGCTTGCAGCCTCTGAATGATCGCGTGATTGAAATCGGTAACGCCTCCAGCACATCGACCGATGATCTTCATAAACCGACACTCAAAAATGATGGTTCCAGTATCGAAACGGGTCTGACCGTTCAAAACGGTGACATCTTCGAAATCGAACCCACCTATTTAACAATTGAACAACGCCAACTTGATATTGCAAAAGTGACCCGCGCCAATAACAACGTCTGCGTAAAAACCGCAGAAGTTCGCCATTGTGAACCACGGGATGATAATCTTCCCTGCGTAATTCACCCGATACATCCAGATGTTACAAGACCTTGCCATGGGTCAGGTCGCGACATCTGCACGAAAGAAGTTGTATGCGCTCAAACTGAAAATCAATGGATCGAAACGACCTTCTATTCTATGGACATTGGCAAAGAGACGAAAATTGATCACCCGGTAGGCAAATTTCAAGAGATCTATGAAGGGTTAGCGTTGAAGTTCACCTATCGCCAGGAAAAAAATGGCGTGATCGAAAACAAAGAAGTTCTTTGCCCACTGAAAAACTTCGCTCGCATCGGGCAAGGACAAAGAATCTCCGTTCGAATTGAAAACAATGCTGGCTGCGATCTGTTTGGTTCCGGGAGAAACAATCCGATGCTCAGTATGGTTAACAATATCTCTTTCCCCATAAAGTACAAAACGGGCAAAGATGTCGTTAACTGGAAGGGCGATATCATCGAGCAGCACTTGGATGGAACCTATGTTCCGCCTGTGGGCTTCGGAGGAAAGATCTCTATTCGTGGTTATCAAATAGCAAATCAATC
>JBJTMR010000008.1:0-7995 GCA_046070625.1 Bdellovibrio sp.
GCCACAACATATTGAGCCAATAGTTTGTAGTTATAAGCCCCAAAATATTTACAACGAGCCAGCGCATTGGCCTTCATAATATCTGTGAAAACTTGGATGTTCTTCGAGAAGTTTTGAAAGCCCGCAAAGATCCCAGGAGCCGTAAATAGCTTTACCCCACTTTGGTTCTTAAGATCACGACACGTATTTTCCCCCGAAGGCATGGGCTTAAAAGGAACATATGTCGCACAAAAGGAAGGTGCATCGTAAAAATCTTGCGCCTGAGGATTGATGTCATCTGTATCAGCTCTTCCAGGATAAAGAGTTAACGACTTATTCCGTTTATCAAGTGGATGTTCCGAAAAATCCCCCGCAGTCCCGATCGTGCGGTAACGCCATGCTAACAGTTTCCAACTTTGCCGAATCTGATAGTTGATGTGTCCCAGCGCATTCATATTTTCGGCCTGTTTCATGGCTCCATAATACGCCGCTAAATCCACCGAGTTTTGCAAATTGATTTTATGATGAACAAGCAAACCAACATTGATAACCATCGCAAAAAACAAAAATAGGATCTGAAATATCAGCGCCACGAAAAGAGCGACCTGCCCTTTGCGATTTTTCATACTTAAAATGAAGGTACTGCGACTATTCAACATTGATGAAAAACATTGTCTCGTATCAAGGCGCCAGAGGCAATAACTCGACCTCGAAAACTTTGACTTGTCCTATAGTGGGATGACAGACTTTTAGCCATAGTTCCAAGGAGGAAACTCGACAATGGTCCGTGCATCTTTCACAGCTCTTATTTCATTCCTCCTGCTTATTTCTTTTAACGCTCACGCTGACGTATTGTTTGAGGGTTATTCTAAAATTCTGTCTGGCGATGCTCCCATTGGTTACGTCGTCAGCCGTTATGAGTTTGACGGCAAAAAGAAGCAGTTTATTTCCACTTACTTTATAAAAACTGGAAAAGGGCCTACAGAAGTCACCGAAAGCCTTAAAGCCATCGCGGATGCGGAACTGGCACCGATTTCATACGAATACACTTCGCTTGCGGGTAAAGAAACCAAGACCATTGATGCGAAATTCAAAGCTGGCACGATGACCGCTTTGGTCAGCAACGGAAAAACCACTCAGAAAATTGATAAGAAAATACCGAAAGGCACATTTTTATCCACATTTCTTGTGTACTTGATGCTGAAAAGTAAAGAGGGCCTGCGCTCTGAAACCAAATATGAGTACCAAGCCATCGCTGAAGAAGATGCCATGATCACCAAAGGCCAGGCCTTGGTCGGCAAAGAAGAAGTCTTCAACGGATACAAAGCCTTCAAGATTCTAAACACCTTCAAAGACTCCAAGTTCTTAAGCTACGTGAACGATCGCGGTGAAGTTCTAGGAACAAATGCTATGGGCCAAGGGATTCTGACAGAACTCGTAGCAACGCCCGCAGACGCAACAACGGGTCAATCATACAGTGCCACACTTTTGAAAACTCTTTTTGGCGCAGTCCCTGCTGGCACTCAAAATGCCGTATCTCAAGCACGTAAAATTAAATCGGATGAAAAGATCGCTCCCGCTCCGACCAAGCAACAAGGTGTGCCTCAAGGTCAGGGTGTGCAGATGAAAGCGGATGAAAAAGGAAACGAGTAAATGAGCTTAAAAGAAATCATTGGTCAGCACATGTTTATTGGTATTCAGGGACACTCCCTGACGGCTGACGAAAAGAAATTCATTCAAGAAAACAACATTGGTGGCATCTGCCTTTTTGGCAGAAATGTCGCTGAGCCCAAACAAGTTCGTGATCTCTGTGCGGAAATCCAATCCCTTCGCCACAAGCAAGCTGACAAAGCGCCGTTATTTATTGGTATCGACATGGAAGGTGGTCGTGTTCATCGCCTTAAGGCTCCGTTCACGATCTGGCCTCCGCTTAGAAAACTTGGCGACTTGGATGCACCGACGGTTTCTTTCCATTTTGCAAACCGCATGGGGCAAGAATTAAAGGCTGTTGGTATTAATTTGGATTTTGCTCCCTGTGTAGATGTGTTCACGAATCCAGCAAACACAGTTATTGGCGATCGCTCTATCAGTTCAGACCCTGAGTCCGTGGCTCGTCATGCCTCTGCCTTGGTTCGTGGTTACGTCAAAGCTGAAGTTTTAACCTGCGCAAAGCACTTCCCAGGTCACGGCAATACAATTATCGATAGTCATTTGGATTTGCCGGTTGAAAACGTCGATATGGAACGCCTTGAAAGCTGTGAACTGATTCCGTTTAAAAAAGCATTTAAGTCGCGCGTCGACATGGTGATGACTTCCCATATTAAGTTCCCCAAAATCGACCCTGAATGGCCAGTCACTTTATCTGAAACGTTTATTCAAAAAATCATTCGTGAAGAGTGTCGCTATAGAGGACTTATTATCACTGATGACCTGGGCATGAAGGCTATGTCTGCGCATTTCCCGATCGAAGAAATCCCTGTGCGCGCCTTAAAAGCTGGTGTTGATTTACTTTTGTACTGCAATGAGTTCGATGTGCCTCCACAGGCAATCGATGCCATCTTAGGTGCAACAGCGCAAGGCACTTTGGACAAAGCCCAACTTGAGCAGTCCCACAAACGTATTTTGGAAATGAAGAAAAATAAAATTCCAAATCCAGACCCACTGGATCTTTCCGAAGTGATTAAAATTGTTGGCCATGCTGAGCATTTGAAAATCGCCACAGCAATTGCCAACGGCACCATCCCCGACGGTCTTTTACCGGAGTAAATTCCGAGGACTCCACAAACGTGGGGTCCTTATAGAAACATGCTTCCATGATTGCCCACCCTCCGCACAGGCATGAAAAAATTACCCGCCCACCCCCTTCAACTGAAATCAGCCCCTCTCAGACATGGCCCAGGAATTGATAATACTTCCGCTATTGCTAGAGGAGTATTTATGGGTCTTCCCCGGTTTTTCACATTATCTGCGGCTATCCACACAGCTGCTGTCATTGCGATTACAGCTCTCAGTATTCCACTTGTTGAACAGGTCAAAACTGAAACAATCTCCTTTGATATCGCTGAACCTGAAGTTCGCCCGCCCACTAAGGGTGAGCCCGTCATGCCCACTCAGGGCGGGTCTCCGGCCATGATTACCCAAGAAGAACTTCCTCCGCTGGAATCCAAAGACGTTGGCGGACCAAGTGACATCTTAGAGGCCCAGGCGCCCGAAGCAGACAAAGCGGTCGCCGCAAAACCAGCAATGGCCCCTAAGATCGCAACTGCACAAGCAGCCAAGACAGCTCCTGCAGCCCGCAGTGTTGCTCCTAAAACGACAGCCAAAGCTGTGCCTATGACTATTGATGATATCAATTCCCCAGAGCTCGATTCCGGAGAAGCTGCCTCCACGAACGTCACTTCAAATTTGAATGAAGACTACAACGATGACTTTGATAAGATCGACAACTCACACAGCCGCGCTCTGGAAAATGAGCAAGGTAAAATGAGTGCGATGGCAGATGCCCTGCAAGCAGAGCAAGAAGAAGCACTGAACTCTGCTACCAGTGAAAACAACCAGGAAGCAGCAAAATTCGCAGCAGAACAACAAGCCCTTCGCAAAAAGAACGCAAAAGCCATCGCTTCAGCGTTGGCTTCAGAGCGCGCCGCCGCTGCCGCAGCGAAAGCCCAAGCTGAACGGGATGCCGCTGGAGAAGGTTCTGGTTCTGGACAGGCTTCTGGTGCCGGGGCTGGCAACAATGGCGCCAACCAACCAAGCAAGCTCATCGCCGGATCTACCGAAGGTGTGCGCAGCCTTGATCAACTTCGCCAAATGCCCAACAATCCTCGTCCTCAATATGATCGCGATGAACGTTTGCGTGGCGACCAAGGTAAAGTGGCTTTTGTGGCTTACATCACAAAAGAAGGCGTCCCAGTTAAGTTCCGCAAAATTCTGTCTACAGGATATGCTAACTTAGATACGAAAACCCTGAACGCTCTTAAACAATGGCGCTTTTATCCAGGACAAGAGGGATGGGTAGAAATGCCCTTCCGCTGGGATCTTAAAGGTGGTGCGCAACAAGATGGTGGTCGCCTTAGAACATCTGTAAGCCAAATGTAGACTCACAGCGCACGCTTTAGACAATATAAAAAAGCCTTTGGCCATTAAAACCAAAGGCTTTTTACGTTTCTAAGTATTCGAAAAGACTAATTAATTAGTCTTTAAAAAGAACTTTAGCAGATTTAGTTGTACCGTTTGTACGAACAGCTGCTTTACGCTTTTTACCGCTAGTTGTTCTTTTCTTTTCGCGAATGTACTCAGTCTTTTTAGTTTTAGAAGCCACGTTAAACCCCCGGAATAGTTTATTTCAGCCAGCTTTGCTGGTTACGCCATAACTCCAACTTCCAAAGGAGTCGGCTTGACGGAATGAGTTAGTTATCAAAACGGAATGATCAAGTCAACCGAATGACGATAGTCTGATGACTTTTGTACATTACCAACATAGGCATAGTTCAACCGAAACCGAGGTCCGCTAAACCCGAGACCTGCTGACAATAGGCTCCTAGTATCGTTTAAATCGTCAGAATAGCCAAAACGGGTGACTATAAAGCGATTTAAGAAGGTTTCAAGCCCTACCCCGACCACGGACTCAGAATCTGCATCCAGACGAAACCGGACCATCGACTTGTAAATATAGTTAAATCCGGCGGCTACCGTGGTTTTACGACGAAGCTCTTCAGGAGCATCATTATTCTGCCCAAACAGGTTATAACCAACCAACCCCAACCCGATTTCTGGGATGGGTGTATATAAAACCCCAAAATCGGCGTTCACGGTGTGATAAGAAGATGTTGGCAGATCTTGAGTTAAATAATGCCCACTCAAACCAACGCTCCACTTATCCACGACGAATTCTGCTAACGAAATTGCGAGATCATTTTCTTTCAAATCTCCCAGCAAAGTCATTTGGGAAGATTTCTGCATATAACTGAAGGACGCAGGTATCGTACTTTCTTTTGTGTTATCGCTCAAAGCTGCAGCGAATTCATTCTTAGCAAATGACGTAAAAAGATATCGCCCACCCAAATGCACCAACGTTGCTGGATTCAAAAAGCTTGCGTCACCAGGTTCTACAGCCGCACGTCCAGTTCCGCCCGTAGCAGCCGACACGGAGGAATTATAAACTTGGGCGCCTGCTGTGTTCGCGCTAACATAAACAAGAAGAAAAACAGAAAGTTTTTTAATTAAGCTCAAAGGACGGAGCATGAAATTTCACCTCGCACGAATTGTGTGCACGCTAGTTGTCGTGCTCACATACTACACATCGGTCCAGGCAGGAGCCAACACTTTTACTGCAAAACCTATCCGAACTGGTGACAACCTTCTCAGCATTCTGCGCCAACATGGTTTCTCGGAAAAAGATCGCGAAAAAGTATTGGGATCGCATCAAGGTTTGCGCTCGCTATTTTTGACTTTGGATACAAAGTACTTAGTTCGCCGCGAGAAAAATGAAACTGAACTCCGAATGTTCGACTCGCAAACATCCGCAGCATTTAGAATTGTCAAAAAACCAGGATCCATCTTTGCCAGCCCCTACAATCCTCAATTCAAAGTCACCTTGATGCGCGTGCAAGGGAATGTTCATGGATCACTCCTGGGGTCTGTTCTTGCTAAGGTGAATAGCAACTGGGTTGCGACACGTTTTACCGATGCCTATATCTTTGATTTAGAATCTCATCGCGACATCCGCCGTGGAGCCCCGTTTTGGCTGACGGTTGAAAAAAAGTATGAAGCGGGTCAGTTTGTTAAATACGGCGAAATCACTCAAACCAGTTTGCAAATTGAAGGACGTGATGTTCAGAAAAAATTTGTCCGAAACCAGAATGGTGGAGGCGTCTTTTTTAACTCTACAGACCTTCAAGAAGAGCGAAGATTTTATGCTCCCGTTAACTACATCAAGGTCGCAAGCACCTTTCAACCTCACCGCCTACACCCTATCACTCGCCGCCTGCAGCCTCATCTTGGTGTAGACTTTGAGTTGCCAAAAGGAGAACCCGTGCTGGCATCTCGCCGTGGCGTGGTCGTGCGCTATGGAAACAATCATGCAGCGGGAAATTACATCGTGCTTATGCACTCCAACGGAGTAGAAACAGCTTACAACCACCTCTACAAAATCGATCACAAGATTCGCGCCGGATTACAGCTTGCTGCCGGAGAAAAAATCGCTGAGGTAGGTTGTACCGGGTATTGCACGCGTGCGCATTTGCACTTTGCCATAAAAATAAAGGGCCGAATGGTCGACCCTATTGATTACATTAAGCCTTATCCGCAAACAATGCAGTCGATGCTAAAAGCGCGCGTCGCCGCTAACGATTAGAACTTCGTGCAGATCGTTGCATAGTTCATGCAACGAGCTCCCGGAATAATACCGCTTGGATAGTTCGCACTGCTATTTCCGACTATAGGGTTATAACATTCTGCGCTCGTAGAATATTGAACACCCTGGCCGGTGCCATTGACAAGATTTTCAGTATAACAAGACGGTGTCGTTCCTTTGGGAACCATACACTTATAGGTCACATTCACATGCCACTGATCGGCGCGAAATTGACGACGAACAATTTCGAGTTCCTTACGAATCGTCGCATTTTCCAAATCCGCTGCTGTATGTGGTGGACAATAACCTGCGCTGGCAGGGTTTGTCGAATCGCGCAGCAGAACCATTTTATAAACCCGACTGCAATTCCAACTAGAAACAACATTGCCTGTTGAAAGATCGACCTCTTGCAAATCAGATACGATATTCTCAGGCATATAACCATTCGATACACCAACGGGCTGATTGAAAGAAAAACGATACCCTTTGCCATAAGCTGTATGAATAGGCTCACTGGCAGTATCAGAGATCACGCTGCCAAGGCTAGTGGCGTCATTATTAAAAGTCAGAGCCAATTGCCCTACATTCTGTAAAACAGTACGCAAACTATCTGCCATACTCTGATCTGAGTTGTATCGAAGACTGGCTTCCATCACACGGGAACCAGAAGAAAATGGGAAAAACCGTGATGCTGAGCCTCTCTCAGAAATTAATGTTTCCATCACATAAGCACTCGTTAATGAGTCCACTAAAGGAATAACATCGGTACCAGAAGCCAACTGTGTGTTTTTGGCGTAAACATTCGCGATATTTGAACGTTCACGAATAGCCATCATCATTTGGGCTTTGATATTTTTTGGAGAATCCGCCAGGAACTCCTCATATTGTGCCTTTGAAAGTGAAGTTGCAGGATAAATCGGTTTGAAGTTTGCGTCAGCATAATCAAAGAACGCTGAATTCAAAGACAACCCACTCGTTTGGTATGCACCAGCTTTCAAACCAAAATAAGCTGAACTAGTAGATAATGATCCCGATTCCGCACAGGAGTTATAGGCAATCTGGTCAAAGCCCGCATCGAAAGCAAAAGGGATGTCTGTTACTTTAGCAGCCGTGGAAGAGCCATATTTAGATGTAAGCGCCGCATCCAGACTGGATGAGTCCAGCGTATCATCAAGCGAAGAGTCAAAGCCCGCCTTACCGCAGTTTTGAAACGACACGACAAGAACAAAGGACGCACAAATAGCGCCAACAGTTCTCCAAGTCGCCTTGTTAAAACGTACTTTCATGGCCAGTTCCCCCGTACTCTTAAGATACCACGTGCCTCGACTCTTCAGTGGCAAAAAACATCCTGCTTCTCAGTTTTAGACGAGACTCAATATAACTTGTCTTAGAATGAAACGTTTGAGATTTATAGAGGATGTCAAAAGTTAAAAAAGCCATAATTCCAGCCGCAGGTCTAGGTACCAGATTTCTTCCCGCTACCAAAACGGTTCCCAAAGAAATGCTCACGATCGTAGATGCCCCGATCATCCTTTATGTCGTCGAAGAGGCAATTAAAGCCGGAATCGAGGACATCGTCCTTATTGCCGGCCGTGGCAAACACGCCATCGAAGATTTCTTCGATATGTCATATGAACTTGAAGACAAGCTTTCCAAAGATG
>JBJTMR010000009.1:0-4075 GCA_046070625.1 Bdellovibrio sp.
CCAGATATAGTTTTCGCAAGTCGATTTCAGCGATACATTCCAAAACCAAATGAGTGATCTTGCGCTCAGTTTGCACGAGCTTTCCAAACCGACTTAGAAGTTCAAGATTCGACAAGTGACCGATTTTAAAATTTGAGTTGTTCATGGTTACCTCCGCTACGGGTGTGGAGGGAATATACCATGGGTTTTTGGGAGGTGTTTTTACAGTTTTTTGTGAATGGAGCGAGAAGACTGAATTGATATTTTAAGCGTCACTTCGCTTTCCAATAGGGGCTTCAAGAAGAGATATTTGATATTACACGGCCCCTTGGGTTGAAATATTTTCTTCTCAATGTACCGCAAATGAGAGCTTCAAAAATATAGGGCAAGAGATATTTTATTACAAATAGTGACGACGTTATGTTTGGGAGCAGGTGTCGGTTACCAATTTTACAGAATTACTTCGTCTTTTCCTCGATCGTAGGTTCATCAAAGTCAGTTTGACGAAATTGTGACCTAAAGAGCCTGCTCCCATTGCCTGAAATCGCTCGACGGCAAATCTACCACTAGGGTCAATCAAACCCGTCGGATCATTTTGGACATGCCAAACAGATTCATATCGCCGCCTTTAAGCAAAATCGGATCCTCACTCGTCCCTTTTTTGCATACGCCTAATCCGAATAGAACGACTTATTTCTTTTGTGAACTTAATTGCGCTCGGCACCAGCCAAAACCATTGTAAATATCCGATCAAAGCCATAACAAGAAATACCGCGATGTCGAACCATGAAGGAATCTCAGACAAATTACCTACGGAAGTGATCCAACCCCCAACAGTACTCGCAAAATAAAATACCAAAGACGAAGATGGAAACCCTAAAATCGACAGTAAAGCATAAGGAAGAAGCATTGCCTCATTTTTATTAGAAAACGAGAGCCACGATCCCCACGCCACCAACAAAATCGCAATCAACATCCATATATACCTACTTTTCATTATTTCCCCACACATCGTAATGAACAGCTATTAACGACCTGCGATGCCCAAGCCTGGCAGTTAACTCCTCTGCGGTTCGTGATGTCATATGTCGGCCTCACATTGCTAGACAAAGTCGCATTAATACACGCATCAACACATTTATCCTTCGGACCTTGATTACACATCGTTGCTCCACCACTATCGTCCTTACCAGGACTACCAAAGATACTACCTGAAGGACCTTGCCCTCCGCAGCGCATACCACCCTTGGAATCCGGTGCACACAAATATACATGGTAAGCTTTATCGATAATGAATGGCCAGCCCGTTAACGGCCTAAAGCAAGCTTGATACAACCCGGAGGGATCTGTGTCATTCTCCGGATCCTGTGCAACATACCCAAACAAATTCGTATCCCCACCACCAAACAAAATCGGATCCTTACTCGTCCATCTCCCCGTTTCAGCATCATAGTCACGAGCACCGAATCTTACCAATCCGGTTTGATTGTCATACAACCCGCCAGCAAAGCCAAATGGTAAGTAACCTGGGTTGGTGTCTTCAATCACTCGGCCGAATTCATCGTGATCCATTCTTTGGGTGATTGTTCCGTCTGATTGCTTCACCACCAACCTTGGAGAGCCTAAGTGGTCTGAGATGATTCTGTATTTTACTCCTGAGGCAATCATGTAATCAGGGATATTGCCTTTTGAGCCATAGATAAAACGTTTAGTGATCGTGCCGCTTGAGTTGAGCTCGGCTGCGATACGGTACTGATCCATATACACCCAGCGTTTTTGCACAACACCGTTTACTTTTTTACCGATACGACGATTGAGTCCGTCGATCTCATAAGTGATCGTTGTGGTTCCACCTGGCAGAATAACTTTGGTCAAATTACCAAAGACATCATAAGTGTATTGAGTTGTCTGACTGGTTGTGGAGTTAATTTTACTTAACAAGTCCCCGTTCGCATTGTACGTGAATGACAACGTGTTGTACGTTAGAAGACGATCTTGATCGTCATAAGTCGCTGTTGTTGGTTGTGCTCCCACATTGCCGGAATTGCGGTTGGAATTAGAATCATAACCGTAGTTAGCAACAACAGATGCATTCTTCGTCACTTGCTCCAAGCGCCCTGAAGTGTCAAAGCCGTACACGAAATTATTGGTGATGCTATTCATGATTTGAGTCTTGGCATTAACGCGCCTTTATTCTTACTCAAGGATAGCGTTAAATATCAAAAAAACAGGTCAAATTTTAAACAATATATTGTATATGACATGGATCGCAAGCTCCTATTCAAAAGACCTGCTTTGGGCCAAAAAAAAAGGGACCTTTCGGTCCCTTCAACTATCCAAACAATTTTTTCCCAGCAGCACTGACTTTCAGTCCCTTGTCCTTCGCAATCTCGCGAAGGAGCTTTTCTTCTTCCTTACCAAGCTTCTCTGGAAACTCCACCGTCACATGGAAATAAATATCCCCACGACGACTGCCACGCAGTGAAGGTAAACCTTCGCCAGACAACTTCACGTTGTCACCAGGTTGGGATGCCTTCGGGATCTCCAGCGTCGCTTTCCCAGTCACAGTCGGCACTTCAATATCTGCACCCAACATCATCTGCACATAAGGCACAGAGATCTCTGCGAACAAATCATCTCCGCGACGTTCAAACACATTGTGCTGTTTTACGCGGATTTCAACGTACAGGTCGCCTGGTTGGCCGCCCATGTAACCACCCTCCCCTTCGGTTGCCACACGCAGGCGCGTGCCTGTGTCGACTCCTGGAGGGATATTTAAGCGGATCTTTTTATGAACGGATGTACGCCCTTTACCTTTACAAGGCTTACAAGGGTTCTTGATAACTGTTCCTTGCCCACTACAAGTAGGACATGTGGAAGCCATCGCAAAGAATCCTTGAGAGCGCACCACTTGTCCTGAACCACCGCAAGTGCCGCAAGTTTCTGGAGTGGTGCCTTTTTCTGCGCCATTGCCATTGCAGGTTTTGCAGTTTTCATCGGTATCAAATTCGATTTCTTTTTCAAGGCCTGAGATCACGTCTTTTAAAGAGATCTCGGTCACGTAACGAAGGTCAGATCCACGGCGCGGTTCATTGCGTGAACGACGTTGTTGACGACCGCCTCCGCCGCCGCCACCAAAGAAGTCTCCGAAAATATCGCCGAAGTTCGCAAAGATATCATCCATATCTTGGAATCCAGCCCCCCCGCCACCACCGCGACCGGTGAAAGCATCGTGACCGAAGCGATCGTATTGCGCACGTTTTTGAGCATCGCTCAAAATTTCATAAGCACCTGCGGCTTCTTTAAACTTTTCTTCCGCTTCTTTATTCCCAGGATTTTTATCGGGATGGAACTGCATCGCAAGTTTGCGATAAGCTTTTTTGATTGTGTCTTGATCCGCGTCCTTAGCGACGCCTAGGATTTCGTAATAGTCTCTTCGAGCCATGAATTTACCATCTCAACGTTGTGCGTAATTTGAATAGGTAAAATATGGTGTTCAGATGGGAATCGTCAAGATCAGAAGGTCATATTTTCGGGTTAGCGCAGCCGTACAACGGGTTTTTTGCCTGGGTAAAGTCGGATAAAGGCTTTGCTCAGCTTTAGATTCCGGCTTTTTCGCCAAACAGGGGCAGCCTATCGGAAAAGAATTTGGAATTGATTACCGTAGGCTGCTCTAGCCTACTTTTTAGAACTTTCTGATTTCATAGACTCAATTTTCTTTTCGAGGCGTTCGATGAGAGTGGGATCTTGTTTGGAGTTTTTCATTTCTTGAAGAAGAGCTTTTGCAAGATCTAAATTTCCAGAGTCAGAGTAAAGACGACCTGCGAGTGTGAAGACCCATTGTGGTGCGCCGTTTTTACCGGCTTGAATGAGTAGTTCTGCTGCTCTCTTTTTGTCATTCACTTCATACAAATAATGGTAAGCAGCTCTGTAAAGAATCGGCCAGTCATGAGAAAATGCCTGAGCACCTTTATCAAAGATTTTAGTTGCACCCTCAATATCCGAAATAATAACACTCAACGCCAAGCCACCAGTTGCGTATGGCATTCTAAAATGAGGAGATAGGTTCGTGATAGAATCAAGCATCTTATATAAC
>JBJTMR010000010.1:0-25714 GCA_046070625.1 Bdellovibrio sp.
CCCCATAAAGTACAAAACGGGCAAAGATGTCGTTAACTGGAAGGGCGATATCATCGAGCAGCACTTGGATGGAACCTATGTTCCGCCTGTGGGCTTCGGAGGAAAGATCTCTATTCGTGGTTATCAAATAGCAAATCAATCTTTGAACTAAACGAAAAAGAGAGCCGCAAGGCTCTCTTTTATCTTTAAAACAAAGACTCAAGCTTTGTCAGTTCCTGCTCCTCGGATTTCAATCTGACTTGAATGTGTTCAGGGACTTGGCCATCTTTCAAAGTGGTCAGACCTTGCAAATGATAGCGGACCTCGCTCAATCTTTTGTGTATTTTGGCTTTGGCCCAGGACATGACTCCTGGGGATGCAAATTCTTCGCTCATCCAAGCGCGGGAGATATATTTTGCATCTTGCAGTTCATCGACTTTGGCATTTCCGCCAAAATGTCCCCAAACCATTTGTGCAATAAACTGAACCGACAAAATAATCGCAAAAAGGAATACGTATTGAAGGCTTTTATTTTGATAAGACGCCATCTCAGAGGTGAAGCCCATATCCAAAGTTGTTCGTACTTCACCAGCTAAAAGCATTCCTAAAACCACGCCCACAATGGAGGCTGCCGAAAATTGCCAGCCCACACGGCGACAGTCTTGGTTTAAAGAGCGCGTTTGCCACCAGAACAACAACATACGACCGACACGCTCCCCTGCCAGTAAACCAATAGCACCATTAAGTGACAAAACGTTCACAAACAAAAGACTTAATCCGACAGCCAGGGACCAAAACTCTACGCGAATAAAAAGACTTACGATGGCAGACATCGCCACAATGGCCAACACGGCAGAAAATCGCCCATCAGCTAAAAAGAAAGCTAAATCACTCTGCCCTAAGGCCATGATCAACACATTAGAATTTCTGAGCATCATTTCGCCACCGACCAAAAACAGGCCTGTTGCAAAAATCAATTTGATGACCCTATCGATTTTGGGTGTCACCACCACCGTGATCAACCCCAAGAAGCAAAGGCCCAACAGGAAAAATCCGTTAAAGCTTAGGAACAACATCCCTAAGATGATCACCCACCAAGCACCAATGCTGGACAAGCACATCACTAAGCTGCTCGCGCGCAACCCAGCGATACGCATATTATAAAGAGCCATTCCCGCATACAGAGATCTCTGTGGAGACGCCTCCAACAAAACAACATCTAGGCAGTATTGAAACATTTTGAGCATACTTGGCTGATCAAGATTTCTATCCAAAAACTTTTTCTGCAATGACTGAAACAAAGCAGCCAAATGCTTTTGCGACAAAGATAGACCCGTCATCATCAGGACAAAACTACCCAACCACATAAGAATCATAACGAACCACCTTTCCTTCAAATGAATGAATCACACCGGGCAAAAGTTCCTCAGCCTGCATCGGACGCTTTACTACGACTCTTCTTACTGGCCAACTCAGCGCTTCTGTTAAAACGGCGGAGGCATCTTCATCGTGGCCCACCAGATCTCTGAACACCACCATCTCCTGTTTCGGCAAAGATGATTTCTTTTTATGGGGATACATGGGATCAAAGTAAATGGAATCAATATCGAGCTTACCTTTGTTGTCTTTCAAAAAATCGAGACTGTTGGCAAAGTGCAATTGGTAAGATTTCAAATATTCTTTCTTCGTCTTCGCAAAGGCTTCAGTTAAAAGGGCATATAAAACCGGAGAACGCTCTACGCCTGTAACTTGAAAACCCAGCTGTGTCAGGAAAACGCTGTCGATTCCCATTCCCACAGATAGATCCAAAATTTTACGACAACCTTTAGCGGCCCCCAGGGCCTTAGCAATCAATTCGCTTTTTCCGCGATGACCCTTGCGTTCGTAGTCGAGGTGATTTTTATCAAAGTCAATTTCAAGAAGACGCTTTTCAGCATCGCGTACATAGACACGATCTGCTTCAATATTAAATCTGAAGAAATACGGCTCCACAGATTCAGGATTCAAGGGGCACTTAAAAAAATTCGCCCAGTGCTGGCCCTTAGCAAGACCCGCAACATCAGCGACGACACATATCTTTTTATCAGCTACTGAGTTAGATACCACAGACATTCAAGCACCCAAAGTCCCACAGTCACCAGGAACAAAGTTAAACCATATTTGAACACTTGACGAAGTTCCCCACCAACAGGGCTCGAAAGCGCCTTCAGCTTGGAAATAAAACCAATCGACACAAAAAACAAAACCACTGAAAGATCAAAGCCCCAGTAAAGCCCCGCATAAATATAGTGATAAACTAAGTTCATCGCCAAAAAAGCCGCCCACCAGAAGGCTATCAACCGACGGCTGTTATCGAAGCCCAGCCAGTTCACGGTATTGCGAAACCCGGCCTGACCACTTGGCAAAATATTTCTGAAGTTGCGAAGGTGAACCACAAACAAAACAGCCCAACCCCAAACACACCCCAGCCACACAGACTCTTCATCAAAACCAGAACCCATGGACAGCTGATAGCCTACGGTTAACAAAGGCCCCAGCATCAGAAACAAAGATATTTCGCCACCAATTTGATATTTAAAGGAATTCTTTTTCTTGAACTGCGCCCACAGTCCGATAACGACGCCCGCAGCGATGACCAAAGAAACCTGCGGATAAGCAAGCGTCACCGGAATAGCACACAACAGGGCCACCATCAAAAATCCAGTCGAGGCATTTTTTATACGAGCGGCAGTTGTCCAACCACTTTGAATTGCGCGACTGCCACTGCGTTCAAGGATGCGATCTACACCTTTAAGATGATCCATATAGTCGTTGCGCAAATTCACCGCAATAAATGCGGCAATCACACCGATAGTTGAAATCAAAGTTGCAATCGGATCACGCAAAGTATGGTCAGCAATATTCTTAGTCAAAACTAAGAACAGCGGAACCAACACAAAAAGGAAACTGCGAATTTTCAAGGTTTTGGCAACACGGACAATCCATGGCGGAATTTGCAATTGATTGATCGGGACAATCTTGAACGTCACTGTTTCAGACGTTGAATTGACATTCAAAGACTGCACCGGCAAGGCGCGTTTATCCTTGGAAAACGTTCCTAACAGATAAGAATCAAATTCTGCGGAATTTTTACTAAGCGTGATCAGTTCACTCACGAAGAAGGCTTCCTTCTCCAGTAAAGAATCTCCGTCAACGGACGAAGCTGATCTATCAACTTTTCTTCACCCGGCTTCAAATGCTTTTTCAAGCGCTCCAAGTGGTGATCATACATTTTGATAAGACCTTTATTCATTTCGTCGAAAGCCAAAAGTTTTTGATCAAACTGCGCCTTCCCACCGATGCTTTGGTAGTAAGCTTCCAATGTTTTGGATTTCACGATCTGATCAATTTCTTGACGGCTGCGACCTTCAGTCATGTAAGCGCCGAAGGAATTTAAATAGCCAGATTTCAAATCTCCTAAGATCGCTTTGCCTTCGTCGTTACGAATATCGTAATCCAAAAGATCGTCAGAACGTTGGAACAATTGCCCCAGCAACGTACCCATCTCTTCCAAGATTTGGTGAAGTTCGGCATCATAACGTTCTTGGGCGATGAACGGAGCGCGGATACACCACTTAAACAGCGATGCTGTTTTCAGGTTGTGAATACGATCCAACTGCTCAAGCGTGACAAAGAAATCGCCCACTACAGAATCCTGCAACCACTCCCCTTCCAAAAGGTCAGAAATGATTTCAGCTGTGTATTGCACAAGCTTGATGTTGCCATGGCCAGACAGATTTACCATCACACGTGCCAGCAAATAGTCCCCGGCAAGAACTGCGTATTCCGGAGTGTACTTCATCCAGGCCGTGGTTTTTCCACGACGAAGATGAGACCGATCGATCAAGTCATCATGAAGCAAAGAAGCGTTGTGAATGAACTCGATGGTCTGTGCCAATAAGTGTTCAGATTTTCCATCCAAAGACAGATTTGAAGCCATCATGCGAATCAACTTCGCGCGAAACCCCTTACCACCTGAAAAGAGATCATCATAAAGCTTATTCAGCTTCGGTAAGTAAGCAGGGAAATCCCTAGAATCATAGACTTTCAGATCAATGACATTGCGCGACAATTAAGACTCCTATGACAGGCTCTTTTTTGCTGATATTCCCGCTTGCTGTCAAGGGCGGAGCAGCCTTAAAGTGCCAGTCATTATGAATAAAGTCTTCAGAACGAAAAAGACCCTAACTTTCAGGGAAGCTGACCCCGCTAAAATTATGTTTTTCGGGAATATTTACGGAATTGCCCACGACGCCTTTGAGCAGTTTATCCTCGACGCCGGATTTACGTGGAAAGAGTACTTCAACGATCCTAATCATGCGATTCCCCTTCGTCATTCTGAAGCCAATTATCTGGCTCCATTTTTCCCCGGGGAAACGTATGAAATCGCGGTGACGCTCGCAAGTTTTGGAGAAACGTCCTTCAAGATGAAGTATGTTTTCACTCAAGGCGATAAAACTCACGCCGTGGTGACCATGGTTCATTCGGTATTGGATTTAAAAACAAAACAAAAAACTGCAATTCCTGAAACGTTCAAACAACGCTTTGGCCAATATCTAGAAAGCACCGGGGTCTAAATGGAAGAATTTAAATTCACAGGCAAAGAATGGTGGCGTGAAGGCGTTCGTTTCGAATGCACGGGATCTGGCAAATGCTGTACTTCCCACGGTGAATACGGCTTCGTGTATCTTAATTTAGAAGACCGCCAACGTTTTGCAAAACATCTTAAAATCAGCACCTCAGCGTTCACACGCAAGTACTGTGAAAAAACCGGCGGTATCTGGCACTTAAAAGAAGATCCCAAAAATACGGATTGCATGTTTCTTAAAGGCAAAGGCTGCGGCGTCTATGAAGCACGCCCGACACAATGTCGTACCTGGCCGTTTTGGCCTGAAGTGATGAATGCGAAATCCTGGGCAAAGGATGTCAAAGCTTTCTGTCCTGGAGTAGGTCGCGGCCCGGTTATTTCCGCAGAGAAAATCGAATCACAACTACGGGATCAAATTGAATCCGAAAAAGGTTGGGGCAAATAAGCCTCGATTCAAAACATTTTGCCTCAAAATGGGTCTCCTTCTGAGGCAAAATTCTTACAAGCGCTTCGTACTTCTCATAATCTCATTTTGAGTCTCAAGCCTTAACCGACCTTTGTCGAAGAGTAGGGCATGAAGTACGTATATGGTCAGATTATCTCAATGGTGCTTGGAACTACGCTCCTGTTAACAGGTTGCGAAGATCCCGGAGTTAGCGTTGGAACGCTTGGTAAAAAACTAGCGGCACCGGAACTCAAGGGCACCAGTCCGTTTGATCAAGACTTCGATAATCAAAACTATGCGCGCATTCAAGGCTCTTGCGACACCCGCGTCGGCGATTTAAGTCTTAGTTTTGACAACATCAATTTCCAAACGCCTCCCATTTCGCCAGATATAACCGGCACTACTTTATCTGGCATTACAAATGACATTAATTGTTCTGATGGAAAATTTGATATCTATCTAACCAAGAATGACTTGAACAACCATTGGGGAATTACAACAGGCACCACCGGTGGTTCGGATGTCCGTAATATTTATCTCAAAGGTGAAACTCTCATTGGGGAAACGAAAACCCTGAATATCGCCAAATCCGGCGGCAGTAATTCAGGAACAGCAACCAATATTAATGTCGAAA
The DNA here is from genome assembly GCA_046070625.1 of Bdellovibrio sp. GTDB lineage: Bacteria > Bdellovibrionota > Bdellovibrionia > Bdellovibrionales > Bdellovibrionaceae > Bdellovibrio. The sequence goes on from JBJTMR010000010.1 coordinate 5,686, forward strand.
AAGTATGGCCTGCGGGCTATATGGGTATCGATCGCTGCGAGATGTTTAAAGTCTATTTATCAGATGCTAATGGTAACGAAACCTCTTCTTCTGCAGCCACAGCATTTACCTTATCATCGGATTCAGGAACATCCGGCGCTACCTTTAACTCTGTCGGGGTCTATACAAATATTTTCGATTGCAGCAACTTATCAGGGGCTGTTCAAAATTTCTCGATTCCTGCTGGTAGCAGCAATGTTTTCCTTTACTATCGCATCCCTGCTGGCTCTGCGGCGGACGCGACATACAAGTTCAAAGTAACGAACACCTCTCTCTCTTCAAATATCACAAGCGTGATTTTAAGAGATCCCTCGTCTTCCCGTAGATGGGTGAGTTGGTCTGATTCCACGGAAAAAATTTACAAAGACACTTGTTATCCATTTAGTTTGCAACGCATGTCCTATGGTCAATACGCCACCAGCGAACCAAACGCGGTGACGCTAAATTTAATCTCTTCAAACTCAAGTTTAAAGTTCTATTCAGGGTCTGAATGTGCTGCGGGGGCAGAGATGACCTCCGTGACTTTCCCCGGATATGTCGAAAAGGCTTCCGCGTATGTGAAATACGTTCCGAAAGCGGGGATGGCTGCAAGCTATGACACAGCTACAATTTCCTATACGACGGCTGACACAAATTACGACATCACACCGATTAAGTTGCGTATCGATACTTCCAGCGCCAACACTGTGGCAAGACTTGATTTCTGGGGTCCCAACAATTCCACACGTGATAACTGTAGTGCTTATACAATCGTCACAGCCAACAGCAATTGGACTCCAATTGCATCAAGCACTGCAATGACCGTAAGTTTGACCACAACGGTATCTGGTCTTGGCTTTTATACAGACGAAACCTGTTCAAACGCCATCTCACCTGCAAGTGGCGTATCTTCGGTAGCTATTCCAGCAGGAGCTGTCTCCACAAAAGTCTACGCCAAAACTGCTAATCTTGGATCGGGCACGATCACGCTGACTGGAACAGGCCTAAACTCTGTCTCTCGCGATCTTACAGTTAAACCAGTTATGTCTGGAGCAAATCTGATTCTGAATTCCGGAGCGTCGACACTCACCAAAGACACTTGTACGCTGGTGTATTTGAAATATATGGATGACTACGGATCGATTTTTCCGATGTCTACGGCGCAAACCTACACTTGGACCGATGGCAATGCTTCCTCAAGTATTCATGTTTATTCAGACTCAAATTGCACCTCGAGTGTCCCTCGCGGCACGGCCTTTTCGCCATTTAACAATAGCTACTATTATACTTTCTATATCAAAGCTGACAGTTCATATGCGTACAGCAATTTATATCTGACGTTAACGGGTGGTCCGTTAAATGGCGTCAGTACAACCTGGAATGTGCAATAACTAAATCTTAGATTTCAGTAGTTCCAAAAACTCTTCACGATCTTTCTCTGGATGGATCGTGAACATTTCTGTCTTTCCATCTTCAGGAGCGAAGCTTATCGCCTGCAAATCATCGATGCAAACATCAAGGCAGCTGGTGGTGATCACGCGGACTTTTGATAAGTCACCACTTTCCTTAAAGCTCTTTTTCAAAAACATTTTAAGGTTGTCCGCAGCGTTACCTTCTTCTTTCAACAATGAAGGAGAAATCGATTTGTGACATTTTGTACAGATAAGAACTACGCCTTCGGACCATGGTGTTTCTTCTTTTTTTATCATACGTCACTCCTCTGCAACTGATTCTTTAAATGGACCCACAGAACTTTCCCCAAATCACTTCGAGGAATTTCTTTGAGTGTATGGATCTTTCTTATTTTTTCAAATGGCAAAACTTTTTCACTATAAGATTCGGCAATTTTCTGGGCTATGTCCTTGGGTAAGGTTGTTGCCATGTGAATTTCTGCGCCCAAACGTTCGGATGGCAAATCAATTAATGTCACTTGCAACGGCCATTGGGGATTTAAGTCCAAAGCCGTCTTTTCCAACAGCGCCCGAAGTCGTGCGACATTGGTCCCTTCACCACCGATTTTGATATAGTCTTTGTTACGTCCCGAAATTTTCAATTGATGATCGTCTACTTGCCCACGATCTTCTGTCGTAAACCAGTTCCCAACCTTTGGATCCCAATGGAGCGGACCTTCCGCGGTATTTTGCGCATAACACGTAAATAACGACGAAGCCGTCACTTCCAAAAATCCCTCAGTATTCGTACGTGCGTTGGCGTGAGACAACAATTCAATCGCGGGGTAATCAGAGTGATTCAATGATTCCAATGATGCTGTGGCAATCTGCGAGGCCGTCTCCGTCATCCCGTAACTTGGAAGCAATGGCCAGCCTAACGCACGAGCCTTTTCAAAGAGTGGCAAATCTAAAGCGCCGCCCCCCACAACAATTGCCCGCAGATCAGGCGGAGATTTATATTGCCGTTCAACCAAATCATAAACCTGGGTTGGCACTAAAGCCGATAAGGTGCATTTTTCACTGCACAAAACTTGATAGAAATACTTGGGATCCCATTTGCCATGGTTCAACGCTTTGACAACCTTAGCACCTGATAACTGCGCACGAATCTCGATCCCCAATCCACCCACATGAAAATGAGGCAGCACTTGTGTCCACACATCGCTTTGAGTCGTTTGCAGATGTTTATTCACAGAAATAGCCGAAGCTTGCAGCGCTGATTTTGAAAGTGCTACGAGCTTAGTTGAGCCAATTGAATCGGCCGTGGACCCCGACGTCGCGATCCACACATGATTTGATAAATCACGCTCTGTCTGAACTGATTCAGCCAAGGTTTGCAGTTTTTCAAAATCCTCTTTCGGCCAGCGAGGATTCAGCAGGATAAAATTTTCGTCGGAATTCAGATCCAAACCTAATTGATCTTCTGCCACGGAAGGGCTCCCAACAATCGGTCAAAGCCAATGCCAGTTCCTTTGACGCCTGATAAATAAGGGCCTTGAGTATTGATCTCTACAGAAAATGGATCGGCGACATAATTACGATGCGTAAGGCATCCGGCCTCCAACATCATTTGAGGATTATTATCCTTACACTCCATCGCCACGCTAAGAGCGTGCATCACCCCAACAGGATGATCCATGTAGCTGGTCACCGTCGCTTTCAAATTAAACTTCTTACAGCGTTCGATGGCTTTATCTACGTCCATTTTCGCTGGTTTAATCACCAGAACATCGAAGCAGGGCTTGGTCATTTGCTCCCAATTTACTTTTTCATAAGGGGCATCCAAGGCAATCTTCACAAGCTTTTTCGCATCCATCCAGGCTTGCTCTTCAAAAGGAAATGGATCTTCAACATATTCGATCCAGGCTTTTTCATTCGGCGTCAGCCCTGTGATGAATTTCTCGAAAGTTTGCCAACTTCCAACACCATTAAAATCCAAACGCATTCTTAGCCCCACAGAAGCCACGCGAGTGATTGCATCAGCTTCTTCGGCAAGGTTTCTGCCCACTTTGATTTTAACCGTGGTAAAGCTTTGGCGTTTCAAATCATCTAAGAAGCCCGGAACGATTTGATCCACGTGAGTTACTAAAAAGTTATTACGGACATTTTCGCCCGAGATAGAAATCGATTTTCCTTTTTTACGAAGAACCGCATCTCGGCGGGCCAACCAAATGGTTTGCTCCAACATAGGGGAAATACGTCCGCGGCGAGCTCCTTCAATTTGTTTATCCAGATCATCATCACCAAGTTCCGGCCACGGATGCAAATCCGCATATCCGATATGTCCATCTGGCCACTCCACTTTAAACAAGGCTCCCGTTCGAGGAGCTCCGGCACTGACAGAATTCAGTGTTGTGAACGGCTTTAGAACATATGGGTGGAAACTCAGTTTAATCAAATGGCAAACCCCAGCGCGATAAGTAGCCCGAAGACAAGATGCAATCCCGCAGCTTGTCCCAGAAACTTATTATAAACAGGTCCGGGTTCGGTATTGAATACATTTTTTGTGAGTTTTACGGCTAATGGCAAAGCAAACATAGGCACAATGGCCGCAATTTTGTAACCCTCAAACCACCAATACAAATTCATCACAAATGGCAAAAAGGCGAAAGCCGCGATTTCGTATCGAGAAAACTTCACACCAAACCGAACCGCCATGGTTTTCTTATTAACCAAGGCATCACCTTGGTGATCGCGCAGATTATTGATCGCAATCAACGTGGTCGCATGAAAACCAATCTGCAAACCCAGGATCAAAGCCTCAACCATCCATTCTCCGGTATTGAGAAAAACCATCCCCATGACGGCAAGCAAGCCAAAGAAAATAATAACGAACAAATCACCCAATCCCAGATACGCTAAAGGAAAAGGCCCCGCCGTATAAGAGTACCCCATCAAGACGGAAGCGATTCCGATAGCAACGATGACCAGGCCACCTTTCATCACCAAAGGGATTCCACAAAGAATCGCGAGACCAAAACAAAGAGAGCCTAACGCCATCACCTGATTCGCCGTCAAAATTCCAGCCTGAGTGATACGCTGAGGACCAATACGTTTTTCGGTATCAGCACCTTTTTTAAAATCCACGGCATCATTGACCAAATTTGTACCGATTTGGATCAGGAAAGATGCAGCTAAGGCATAAAATAAAACAGCACCATTCCAAGATAAGCCAATGGCTTTAACAAGCGCAGTACCAGCTAAACAAGGTACCAGGGCCGCGGTGAGAGTTTTAGGGCGGAAAGCGAGAAGGACACTCTTAATTTGACTCATGGGCGCATCATACACTAAAACCCTCAATTGTAAACATGACGGAGGATGACGTGAACTTTGGAACCTTGATCTCTTTTTTTGCCGGTGCGTTGATCTCTGGATTGATCGTTTATTTTAAATCTAAAGCCCAATCCGCGACTGAAAAATCCACATTGCAAGCAGACCTACAGGCCTTGCAGATGAAAAACGAGCTTTTGACCCAAAATCTGGGGGAAACAAAATCACTCATGAGCGAGGCTCGTAAACAGCAAGAAGAGCTGGCTCAGCGCATGAACAACCAGTTCGAATTGATGGCACAAAAGATTTTCGAAGAAAAATCCGCAAAATTCACTGACCAAAACCACAAAAACATTTCTGCAGTTTTGGAACCTCTTAAAGAACGCATTAAAGACTTTGAGAAAAAAGTGGAAGAAAGCTACGCCACTGAAAGATCCGAACGCGGACACCTCCGCGGTGAGCTGACTAAGATGATGGAATTGAACAAAGTCATGTCAGCGGAAGCAAAAAATCTGACCAAAGCGTTAAAAGGCGAAGTAAAAACCCAAGGTAACTGGGGTGAGTTGATTTTAGAAAACATTCTGGAACGCTCGGGGCTGCGCAAAAATGAAGAGTACACCACTCAAGGCACGGATATGGATTTACGCGGCGAAGACGGCGAAATCCTGCGTCCCGACGTCATCGTCAACTTGCCAGACAACAAGCACTTGATCGTCGATTCTAAAATGACGTTGATTGCCTATGAGCAGTACTCCTCTGCAGAAACCACAGAAGATCAAGAGCGCTATGGAAAATTGCATATCGAATCGTTGAAAAAACATATCGATGGTCTCTCAGAAAAGAAATACCACGCCGCTGACAAAGTGATTTCTCCAGATTTTGTGATTTTGTTCATGCCACTGGAGCCCGCCTTTGCTTTGGCCTTTAAATTGAAGCCCGAGCTTTTCCAATACGCGTGGGAAAGAAATGTCGCAATTGTCAGCCCTACAACGCTGTTAGCGACACTCAGAACCGTAGCAGCCTTGTGGAAACAAGACCGCCAAGAAAAGAACGCGTTGGAAATCGCAAAACGTGGTGGTTTGCTTTATGAAAAATTCGCGGGCCTTTTACGTGATTTACAAAATCTTGGGGAAAAACTAGGCGCAGCTCAAAAGGCGCATGAAGAGGTCATCAAAAAAGTTTCTGAAGGTCGCGGCAACTTGATCGATCAGGTGGAAGATTTAAAACGTCTTGGCGCAAAAACAGAAAAATCTTTGCCACAACTAGAAACGACTTAAGTACAATGCCACTTTAAAACTTAAAGGCGAAACCCTCATCTGGTTTCGCCTTTTTTTTATTCTTAAAACGCCAGTGACGAGGACAAGAAAGCTTCTCCCCGAACTGAATCATCCAAAAGGCGTTGTAAAATGCGCACTCCAAAGGTCATTGGGATAATACGGAAGAACTTTGATTCAAACTGCATCTCGGCCCCGTAACTGTTCAACGTGGCCTGGCTTATATTCCCAGTCACCGCTGTGGAATCAAAGAACACGTTCCCGTACACTCTACGCAGATAATACCAATTACCCAAATCCCAATCCGGATACATCATAGGAAAGACGTAGTTGCCGCTAAGTTTCTGGTAGCCCGGGGTATCGGTAAAGCTGTAGCCTCGGGAAAATGTATAACTGCCAACCACACCTGTTTCCGGTTGGAAACGATAGGCGTTCACGCCCCCTTCTTGCTTTTGCAAATCAAACGTGAACTGCAATCCATCATTCGCAAAAAGACCTGGTGTTTGCAAAATCCCCTGTTGGTACACACGGTATCCATCATAACGATCGTCTGAGGGCTGATCTGCATTATCAAAGCGAATGCGATAACTCAAAAGCCATGGGTCAATAATAGATCTCGCCTTAGGATCTTTTCCCCAAGACAACAAGAACTGTCCGTTAGTTTTATAAAAGTAGTTAGCAAAGTCATACTTCACATCGTTCACTTTATAGTCGTTGGTATTCGTGTATTGCGCGCCCACAGACAACAACGTCACAAAATTATAAAGACCTGATTTCTTAATATAGGGCACATACATAGAGAGCCCAGAGTTCATCTCTCCCCATTTAACTTCAGTGCCAGTATCAAAATCCTTCACACGACGACCCCGATATTCAGTCTCGATTCGAAAAATCGGATAATATTTTTTATAATCTAAACCAAGATTAAAGAATGAAGCCTCTTCTTCGGCATTACTGCCCGCCTGTGCGGTTAAGCCCATAGTATGAAGATAGTTGTCAGTTTGTACGATCAAACCACCACCGCGACCAATATTCAGTCCCCAGGTGTGAGGAATAAAAAGTCGTTCATCGATATCACCGTATTCTTCAGGATGATATTGTGAAGCATTTTTAGTGAAGAGTTCTTCCTGTGTATTCAGAGGCTGAACAGGAAAGTTGTTATAGTTATCCGAAGGACCGTCTCCGAGATATTTGAAATCCACCAACTCTGATGGTGCTAGGGGCTGACAATCCTTCAAGCTTTGGCTCGCAATCATAGATCCATATGTATCCATATTGCTGTAATACAGAGTTGCACCGTCAGACGAGGGCGTAAAAGCGCCTAATTTCGTCTTCGTACAGCGTGCAACACCTTCACCATTGAAGCTAAAGACCTCATTTCCTCCTTTATATTGAGCTTCGAACAAAAGATTTTTATTCTGATCTACATACAAGGAATTCAAAAGATTTCGCGATGGCGGCAGGACAACCTTAGCGATTTTTTTGGTGTCTAGATCCACGACCACGATCGATTTGTGACCTGTTTTCGAGTTCAATAAAACGGCAGCATGGCGATCATCAATATAGCGAGCCTCAGCGACCTTACTATCCCCTATCGACAAAGACTGCAAAAGCTTACCCTGCAAGTCGTATTCAACAATTGTCCATGATTGATCTGGATTAAATGAAGTCGCAATAATCTTAGTCTCGGACCGGTTAAAGCTTGGATTGTAAAGACGTTCCCCCGAAGTGAGTTTGTCTGTGCTTCCTGTTTTCAGATCAACAACAACAAGATCCGAAGATCCTTTATAGGCGTAACGGGCATCCGGCAGATATTCCGTATAAATCGCTCGAGTATTCCCCACACTCAATCCCAGAATATCTTTGTTATAGTAAAACTCCACGATCTTTTCTTTGTGACCGTTTTCCTCTTTCACCAACGTCGGATAGGAATTCATAGTGGACTCAACATAATAAAGAACCTTGCCCACTTTAAAAGGGGCCGAGGCCTCTCGGTAATCCACAGTTTCTTCAACACCTGGGGCGTCTTTCGCCCATTTGACGCGAAGATCATTCATGGCCTCGAAATAAAAGTCTTTAAACTCTTGTCCCGTCATCTCTTTAAAACTGTCATAAAGACGGAACGGCTGCGGAAACTTCGAAACATCGTTTATTATTTTTTCCCAGATATCTTCGCCGTACTTTTTGGTCGCATAGGAAATCAACGCATATCCATAGACATACTGATTCGGTAAATTAGTTTGATAAGAACCATTCAAAAATTGATCATACGTTGGCAACTTATCACTAAGCACCAATGCTTTTAATCGCGCCATAAAGCGCGGCGAACGCCCGCGCCCTCCGTCGGTGTATTTAGTTTCGGCCCACACGGCGTCACCTTCAAAGTACCAAGATGGCAACGCTAAAAACACCGAAAGATTACGTCCCATGTCCCCCATCAAATAATATAAAATCTGAGAGGCGTCTCGGTTATAAAAATCAAACTGATTCACATGACGATATTCGTGAATCGCTAAGGTTTGATACCATTCTGTACTACCCACAAGAGGCATATACATGGATGACGCAAACCACTCGCTGCGACGTGGGGCCAGAGCCACAAACCCATTGGGCTGAGACATTTCAGGGCGAATAACTAAATCAAATTTTTGAGGCTTTTTAATTCCATAGGTCTGTCCGACAAAATGGGAATAGTGCTCAACCAGGTTCGCGACATAGATAGATTCCGCGCCTAAGACATCGGGATATATAACCCGAACAGCTTCGTTAGAAATTGAGTGCCATTTAATAGAGGGTGAACTTTGCGTGAAATCTAACGCGGCATGAGCATTTACTGCACTGCCAGCCAAGATCACAGATAATAGCGACTTAAACATTATTGCTCCTTGAGTACGCAATAACGCTAAACCGCTTTACTTACGAAATCATCTATTTGTTGTTTGGTCCAGAAAGAAGAATTACTTCTTCTTTCCTAAAACTGAACTCTTCGGATCGCCGTCAAAATCTGTAATCAGAGTCGTTGTCTTCATACCGGTTTGCGTGCGCATTTCATATCCCAAAAGTCTTTCACCTGGGAACACTTCAGTTGTTTTCAACTGAGGCACTTGACGAGCTTGGATTGTATAAACGCTAATTTCATCAATAGAACGCAAAGAACCACCACCTATGGCACTGAAGACCTTGCCTAAAACCGTGGTATCAATGTGCCCTGTGCGTTTATTCACTTCAAGATTTCCAACACTCGAAAACGTTATTGTTGCACGAGTACGGTTTTGATCTTTAAGCTTGTAAACGGTTCCAGCCATCTTCTGATCATCCGTCGTAGCCAAGCCCCCTGCAAAAAGAGCAGAAAATATCTCTCCAGGCCCTGTAGCGCCGCTTGATAGCTCCATCAATGCTGGCAATGCGTTGTTCAACTCAACTGTCTTTTCAAAAAGACCAAATTGCTCTGGATTGTTGGCAACAATTAACTGACCCGCGAAATCATAAGCACCTAGTAAACCATCTTTGGAAGAATGCAAATAGATCGGCGTCGTGACTGAATCACTTTCTATTTCCGCCAGAATAATTTGCGTTTCTTTAGGCTTAGTCTGACCAGGAACGTTCATCACCGGACCTTTTGTGATATTTAAAATGCCCGCTTTAACCGTTGTCGTCGCTGGCATATGCCAGTCTGCCGCTGTCTTCGCTGGAACTTGCGTCACCGTTGTTAACTCGAAATAACCCGAAACATTTTTATTAGTTTTAAAGTACTCAGCCGGGATAGCAGGTACAGAATTTGGTGCTTGAATGTTGTAGGCTTTCCAAATGTTGCCCACCGCAGACAATATCTGAGGTGATACTTGTTGATTTTGAGCCTTGGCCACTTCCACCAAAGAATTCATATATGTGGACTGAATCTGGGTCGCCTGAATGTAAGGTGCTTTACCCAATTCCTTGACAGTTTCAAGCGCCACCTGGTCAGCAAAACGCTTTTGCGGAATCGTACTACGAATGTGCTGAAGTGCCGTATTAACAATATTGCCCAGCTCATGGGCCTCAAGGCCCGACTTATAGACGACTTTCTTTGCCTCATTATCATCTATAGCCGAACGAACGGGCTTCCCGCTAAAAAAGATAATTCCTAACTGGCGTGTATCCATCACCGCCATGGCAAAATAATCCGCCAATGCCTCATGCAAACCAAAAAGACTTGGGTTCAGAATAGACCCAATTAAATCCTGAAACACGGAATGCGTGCACTCATGCATCGCGACCGCAGGGTCCAAGGCAGCAGAGTGAATATTTGTTCCCAAAACTTTATAGATAATAGAATTTTTCACTGGCAGAAAATTCAGTGACCAATCAAGTTCCGTAAAAAAGGCGTTATTGTTCATCTCTTCGCCGACATTAGGATCCGAGATGTCGCGTTCCACAATAACCGTCAGGCGTTTGCTAGGTTTGTATCCCAACGTTTCCAGGTAATCAAAAAGTCGGTTCGTCCAATAATAAACATTCAAAACCTTTAAGGCCTTCCATGCTTCATCCCGCTGTTTACCTGAAATGTATTTATTGGCATCAAGGTTCTTCAATTGAATAGTACTGCCAACAAGTGGCAACTTCGGCTGTGCCTTACCGCAAGACTCATAGCATACGATCATACGTTCATTTTGCAGAAAGATTCCCTCACCAGCGCGTGAGGGCGTTTGAATGTCGCGCATTTGGATGGCACTCAAAGGCACTTCGTCTTGATCAACACCCTTCCAGACTTTGTCGTTATCAAGGTTTTGATAGGATGCCACTACAGGAATTTTCAACGTACCCGCTTGCGCAGTAAAACTGAAGGACACCAACGTCAGAGCCGACAATAGAGCAATTTTCACAGAGAAGCCTCCAAACAATATGAATGGAGAAGTTTTATCAGAAGTAGGGTCCGTCAGAGGGAAAATTGCTTTTGAGTGAAAAAAATTCGTGTCAAAAAAGTGGGCATTAACAGGATGTCAAAATCCTAGACAGCTCTAAACAATTCTAAGGGAATCTGAGCCTAGCGAACACCGCTGACCGCATCTGGGTCATTAACCAAAGGTGCAATATGGTCCGAGGCCACTTTGACTTTTCCGCTATTAATAGCGTCCTGGATACGAACAGAGGAAACATTAAAGTCTTCTAAGGCTTCCGGATGAGAACACAAGGACTTCATGGCCATTAGCTTTTTATTCAACTCCACGGCATCAGAAATTCTCAAGTTGTTAACGTAAACATTGCCATTGGTGATGGCATAGCTGTCTTTCCCACGGAGGGTGATTTTTTCTAGCTGTCCTTGGATTTCTTTTTTGCCGCTGATCTCTGAATAAAAGATTTGATCGCCGGACGTCGCGGTTTCTATTGCCAGACGGTCCTTGCCCTTAATCTGGATAATCTTTCCATCCTGACATTCCATCTTGATGGGATCTGCCGCATTCTTAAACCACTTATAGCCAAAGTAGTTCGTCACAGCATCACCGTTATGCGCTAAGGCTGCCGAAGCTCCGGCAAAGGTAAAAAGGGAAGCATACATGGAGCCACCCTCAGAGGCCGAAGCTAACTCGCGCAAAGAGATACCAGACGCGGGGAAGTTCAGTTCTTTAAACTGCCCCCAAACCTTACGCATATCCTCAAAGTTCGTTTTCACAGAGCGCTTAGGATTGTAGGTATAGGTAACGGCCTTATAAGTATTTTCGTAAGGGGTCGCCCCCGTTATAAGAGGCTCTGGAAGCCCTTCAAAGCGAACCTTATTGCCATCAAAATCAAGATGCGCAAAAGGTTTCGTAAGGTCTAATTTATAGGATTTGAAAAGATCGCGACTGCCTCGTTCGAACTTCTCGCTGCCCGTCGCCGCGGTCACAAGATTCAAAACCGAATCCCAAGATTGCACTTCCCAGAAAAATGAAACGTGAGCAACCGGAGCCGCATAAAGCGGCACTGCCACGAACTGTAAAGAAGTGCAAATTAGCACCGTCATTCCAATTAATTTCATCTCTCAGAATCTCCGATTCAGCCTCTAAAGCGTATCACGGAACATTGAGGAATAAAGGGATTTTTTCGCGCCAGCCGCAAAGGGGTTTAGGGCAGCAGCTCAAAATAAAAAAGGCTTCAATCCGCTAAGATTGAAGCCTTTAAATTTGATTAATATTTAACAACTAAAGATCTGCGTCGCGCACAACATGCAATTTTGTCGCAACATCAATCCCTTTGCTTTGATTCTTAATCGCCACTGCAGGATTTTGCACAACACGCTGTTGAAGCTTAGCAAAGATTGGTTCGCGAATTGCCAAGTTGTTGTCCTGCAAAACGCACTGACGAGCCGTTTTTTCTGCAACGTTGATGACAACAGGTGCCTTCAAGTTTGCCGTCATTTGAGTTGGATCATCAGGGATCGTCACGATTGAAAAATAACGAGCTTTATCTTGAGCCGTCATTTTCAACGCTTCCATATCACCTTTAGTTAAATTCGCTTTGTAGTTTGCCGCGAACAACTCAGGCTCAAGAACTGGGAATGCAATTTGAGCCGCTTCACAGCTTTGCAGCCATGCGAAGATCTCATCGTTTGGATCATCGAGAAGAACGAACTTTCTCAAATCCGCAAAGCCCAATAGGCCCTCTGGAAAATTCAGAACATCTTCTTGTTTCAGCTCAACTTGGCCGAATCTCGATGTCGAAATGATCATTGTTCCCCCTCTAAAAAAACAAAGCAGAACTTACCCATATTTTAGACACGGCAAGGCGCTATTCGGGTAAGTACATATCTAAATCTGGACCTAAATCCAGGGAGACTCAATAAAATTAGATAGAATGACAGGCTGTTCCAGCAGCAACCGCGCAGCGGGAGCCAAAAAACGTAAAACCGATGTGTCGATAAGTAGGCAATTCCAAGGCGGGAGGAGGAAAGCGTACTGTCTGTACGCTGACGACGACCAACGCGGGAAGTGCCTATTTAGCGGCACATCCCCCTAGAGGCGGTTAAGGCTTCAACAACTTAGCTACGCTACGAGTTTTGTCAGCCGAAACGTCAGCCGACTGAACGTTTTGTTCTTGAATGGCGACGTATACTTCTTCGCGGTGAATTTTAGTATCTTTAGGGGCTTCGATTCCTAGACGAACCTGTTTCCCTTTAATCTGAACTACTCTGATCTTAATATGATCATCGATAGCGATGCTTTCACCCAACTTCCGTGTGAGAACCAGCATGACAACTCCTTTTGCTGCAGTCGTTATCGGATATTTTTTGCGGAACTGTAGGTATTATTTTTATCTTAGAAAGTCAAGAAGGCTTGGCTGAATAAGCTTCCCCGACGTTTCGAGGGTCGCTTTCAGAGTGGAATCGGTCTTATTGATATCTGAAATTACCTGGAATGCGTCAGCATCCTCGAGCTGGGAGGCTGTCGTTTTATTATCTACAACGGCTTTTTGCAGAGAGTCCGAGGTATTATTTATGGCCATAATTCTGGACCCAACCTCGGAACGAGCTAGAACTACTTGGGAAATCGCCTGATCCAAAGTATCCAAAGCTTCCTGCACCCCACCCTTGTCATCGGCACGCAGACTGATCTCTAAACCTTTTAGGATGGAGAAAAGATTCACCCCACCAGAGCCAGTAACTGGATCTTTTTTGCTAGAACTCTTAATTGACGCAGGACCGCGTGTTTCTAAAAAGTTGCGCTCCACGTCTTCATTTTTTTGAATTCGTTCGGTCTCTTCGTTTTGGAAGTTCTTAAGACTCTCAACATCCGTCGGTGTTTCATAACGGGGACGAACAACACCATCACCCTCAAGACCACGGCCTAAAAAGACCTTATTCCCGGAAATGTTCATCGCAATGAAGGAATCCTTCTGCGTTTGAACTTTCATATCCCCATCATCACCAAAATAGTCGCCATCACGATTGAAGGGAGCCGTTTGCGTTTTAAACCCTGCAAATACATACCGCTCACCCATTTTACGGTTACCGATTTGTACTGCCTGATTGTAAATCTGTTCAATTTCCGACGCCGTCACCATGCGAGTTTCCGCATTCCCGCTGGCATCATTCGACTGACTGATCGTCAGTTCTTTCGCACGGACCAAGATATCAGAAAGTTCACCTAAGGACTGATCTGAAAACTCGAGGAAAGATTTTGCGTTGTTAATATTTTTAATAAACTGAGAGTTTGAATGCTCTTCAGTACGAGCCGCAAGGACGCGCGCTGACGACAAAGGATCATCAGAAGGCTTATTGATACGTTTTTGAGTCGCAGCCTGATTCTGCAAATCAGACATATCTGAGCGGTTTTTGCCCAGATTCTGATTTACCTGATTGAAGGCCATTTTATCTGCGATTCTCATTTTCCACCTTCGCTAAAGCTACGGCGGATAAAATCCCGCCGCTACTCACCTTACAGTCGTTTCAAATTCAATACGGTATCGAACATTTCATCTGCCGTTTTGATCAAACGCGCAGACGCATCGTAAGTTTTTTGGAACTCGATCATCTTTGTGGTTTCTTCGTCCAAACTCACGCCACTGATACTTTCGCGAATGTTCGTTAACTGACTCATCACATTCTTTTGCGACTCTTGAGCTTTTACTGCTCTTTGCGCCATAGCACCGACTTGGCCAACTTGAGTGTTATAGTAGTCGTCCATCGTCGCTGTGCCATCATCCATGACTTGTCGATACTGCAAAGCAGAGATCACATTGGCGATCGTATTATCACCCGGAGCATCCGGTCTAGAAGCGGTCGCAATTCTGCTGACGTCATTGAAGATTGTTTTATTCAACGCCATGTTTGAAGCCGCGCCTTTTTCTTGAGGCGGCATTTCAAAGAACAGAACACCTGATTTACCTGTTTTATCAAAACCTTCGATATGGGCTTGATTCACTTCTGTCGCCAGAGTGAATGCTAATTTATCAACATGGCCCAAAAGGTCTTCGATAACGTGATCACGAACATCCAAAGCGCCACCAATACGACCACCGGAAATTTGCTCGGTGATATTGGCGGCGGTCCCACCCGTTCCCTGGAAGAATACTTCCACGCGATCGCGAGTGTCTGTTTGTTGCGCTTTAAGCTCTGAAGAACCGATACCAGAAACCAAGATCGCGGTACGACCTGCAGTTACTGTAACCAATCCATCTCGACCTTCCGCCCAACTGATATCAATTTTTTCACCCAGCTTTTTAAGCAATAAGTCACGACGATCACGCTCGTCATTGGCAGGAACTTTTTGAACTTCTACAGTTTGAATTTTTTCATTCAGTGACGCGATCTCTTTAGTGATCTGATTCACTTCATCAACAGTTGTTTTGATTTGACCGTCAAGATCCTCTTGAATGCCTTTCAACTGCGAAGTCACGCGGCCGAAATCTTTGGTCACACCCACAGCCGCTTCACGCACCATTGTACGAGATGCCAAACTTTCCGGGTTGTTGGCAAGTTCACGGAAACCGTTGAAGAAATCCGTTACGTATTGATTCAAGCCTTTATTATTTTGTTCATTATAGATTTGCTCAACGCGCCCCATGGCATCGGCACGAGAATCCTCGTAACCCATGCTCATACCTTCTTTTTGGATTTGTTTTTCCAACCAAGGATTATTCACACGAGTCACAACACCGGCACGGGCACCCATACCGATCTGCAAACCACCCTCACCGATAGGAGTGTTCGATAAAAGCTCAACTCTTTGACGAGAGTAGCCTTCTGTAGATTTATTGGCGATATTATGACCGACAGTTTGTAGCGACGTCTGAGAATTCATCAGAGATCGTTTACCGGTGTCCATCATTGCCGAAATCTTCGACATTCTGTCTCCTCGGTCAACCCGGTTTGATTAAGCTCCTTTAAACTCTTCCCCTCACTTCGGACAGTCCTCGCTTTGCTGCGGAACTCGTTCGCGTAAGAGTTTAAAGGAGCTGAATCAAACCTGGAGCCTTTCGTTAAAGCTTCGAATCCTTCAAAGCTTGTTTCGGTGGTCCTACTCCGACAATGTCGAAGTGCAAGTTAGCTAGGCTTCTTTACTTACAAAGTTGCCTGAAACTTGGGGGCCGGATTTGTATCCGCCTTTTTTCTCGTAAGTTTTCTTACCAGAAAGAGTTTCTTTTACGTTATCAATTGCGCTGTTCAAAGTTTGCAATGCAGACTTTGTGTACTCTTCATTGTCTTTGTTGATTTCAGTAATACGTTTAATCAAAAGATCCAACGCCGCATGCTGCGTGCGAAGTCTATCTGCTGCCGCGGGAACACTTGCTAGCTTTTGCGCAAGTTCCAATAAACGTGGATTTTCAACATCGCCACCGACGATGGTTGCAAGATCCATTGCATAACGAGAACGCAAAGAATCCTGGGCTCTGAGTTTGTAGAGCAACTCTTCTTTGATTTGATTGTTTTCATCCAAAGCTTCACGATCCGCGCGGATCAGGATTTCCTTTTCCTTGCGAACAACCTCAAGAAGATTGCGATAAATTTTTGTGAGTTCTTCAAGATTTGCTTCGAGCTTCTGAAACGCTCTTTCTGCTACTACTACGTCCATTTTTCCTCCTTCGCTGAAGCATCAGTGGGCAAGCCACCATTTTCTCCAGTAGGTTTTTTGGAATTACTGTTAATCATCCTTGGTTAACAGTGGGCCTATTTTACGTGCTGCCCAAACACACTTGCCCTTGTCGGGCGATTAGAACTCAAGATGTTCGTCGACCATTTTGTCGGCGATTGATTTCGCATCAACTTTGTAAGTTCCTTTGTCGATCATGTCGCGGAACTTCGCAACTTTTGCTTCGTCAACATCTGGTGCTGCCATCGCAAGCTCTTTGATGCGCTTTGCTTCTTGAGCTTTGGGAGACAATTCAACTTTCGTAGAATCATCAAGCGATGAAGAAAGTAGATCTGCCTTTGCTCCGCCCACATCTTTCGTTGCTTTGCTTGCAACGCCAGCTGCTTTGTCGGATTTACCAGCATCAGTTAGGTTCAAATTTTGACCAACTTTATTGTGCGTAATTTTCATCGCCAGCTCCTACTTCCTTGAGTGTTAGAACACACTCTTTCTATTCTTTTCATAGTACCATAACGAGACAGTTCTACCAAATCATTCTGAGACAGTTTGAGGTCCAGTCTCTTTGTCGGGTTCTACGGTCCAATACAAACTGCGCGCCTCAGCACTTAAAACACCAAGAGTCTCGCCAGCTTGCACGGCATCCCCTGTCGAAAGTTTTGACAGAGATCCTCTAAACACAACCTGGCTTTTAAGACCATTGTCGTGTTCTATTTCCACCATCGTTTGCGAATCTGGCAAATTTCGAATCCCCAGCAAAACCCCGCCCCATGGGGATTTCACTTCACCCTTATCCCCAGAAGCCGTCACAGCTTGGGCATTCGGCACAGGCGCCGCACGAGTTTTATCTATGCGATACGCCAAAGAATCGCCTTTGCCTGGATGACGAAATTGGTGAGCTGTATAATTACTTTTTTCATCAAGAGGCAACGGACCTTGTGGTCGCGCAACAGCTTTTTTAATTCCCATTTGCACACCGAATTTATCAATCAACTGATCATAGATAACTTTGGAAAGACCAATGCCACCTTTTTCACTCCACTTATCCACGTAGTGATCATCAAGTTGTTCACGGAAAATTTTCTCCGCCTGATTCTGCTGAATAAATCCACCTTCATGCACAGTCGAGCGCATCGCCTTCATCATCTCGCGCAAAAAATGCTTCTCATACATCTCAGAAACATCATGCAACTTCTGATCAGGAGATTTCTGCACAGGCTTCCCCATAAACCGGGAAGGCATGGCCACGCCCTTGAAGTTATTAACACCACCAACAGCCGGAGCCTGCGCAAACTGCGATTGATCCAACTTCCTCTGCACTGAAGGATTCACATTCAAAGGAGCATCCATCTCCTCAGCAAACGCCAACGGCGGCGCCAAGAAGACGACCAAAACAAAAAGCAATCTGCGCGAAAAGAAGGAGAAGGTTTCTGCAGCGGCGGGAACTTTATCCAAGTTCCGCAGCTCCGAAATCACTGTAAGAAAAAAGAACGCCATCGAGTCAAAATCTCCATACGAAGGAAGAAAAAGAAACGAGCGAGGGCAAAAATGCCAGGACGGCATTTTTTCGCGTAGTCCCGCAGGGATGACTGCCAGGATGGCAGTCACACTGTCCGAAGGAAAAAGTTCCCGCCGCTGCAGAAACCTTCTCCGTCTTATCAAACGAGTCCATTTGTAAATTGAAGGAAGAAAAAAGGGGAGTTAGAGTTCGAGAATCTCGTGCATCCTGCACTTGACTCTTTAGAGTGTAGCTTCGGCTCAATTTAGTCACTCCGTGACTTTGCTGACCTATTGCCTCTGTTTCCTGCGAGAAACTTTCGACTCTTGACCTTCCATGGTTCGCGATCTCTTCCTCACCCTCCCCGCGTCCTAAACACGTCCATGTGTCTAAGACATATAAATTCAGTTTATTAAATGGTGCATCATTATGAAACAAAAATCTCATAATACTTCGAGTTCCCCGTGCAAAGCTCCAGCTGCCTTTATGGACTGAAGTATAGTTATCAGGTCTTTTGGCGAGACTCCGAGCTTATTCAAAGCCTGCACCAGGTCCCCAACACTCACACCACTTTCAAGAACTGCAACTTTTTCGTCTGCAGATCCTTTTTTGCCATCTCCCACTTTCACTGCAAGTGAACCGTGCGAGATTGCAACTTTTGAAATCTTCACTTTATCACCAATTACGATCGTGCCGGTTTTTTCATTCACAACAACTCGCGCTTTCATATCTGGATTGATATCAATAGCTTCGATTGTTGCGAGCAACTCCACACCGCGATTTTCATAGGCAAATGGAGTGATAATATCGATTGTTCCTGCATCTTTTGCAGAGGCGTAGTGACCACCTAGCTCTTTGTTGATCGTCAGCACACTGCGAGCCGCCGTAGTGAAATCCGGATTGATCAAAGTCAAACGATACATTTTACGGCTAGAAAAATCCGCCGTCATATCGCGTTCGATGATCGCACCATTTGGAATTCTTCCAGATGTCAGATGTGCATCTTTAGGATCACCACCGATGATGACACTCCCTTGTGCTACTGCAAACACCTGATCGTTAGCAGCGCGCAAAGGAGATTGCAGCAAAGTACCGCCCGCTAAGGAAGAGGCATCGCCAATAGCACTCACTGTGATATCAATAGGATTTCCTGCTTTACCAAATGCCGGCATTGTCGCCGTTAATATCACTGCAGCCACATTCTTACTGGAAAACTCGGGCGAATCTAACTTGATTCCAAGCTTATCGAACATGCGCACAACGCTTTTGCTCATGAATTCGTTTTTGCCGTCGCCCGTGCCTTTCAAACCAACCACAATCCCGTAGCCGATCAATTGGTTTTCGCGCACACCACGGATGCTTGCGATATCCTTAAGACGTGCGGCTTGCGCCACATCGAATGATAACGCCACCAGAAGAGCGGAAAGAGTAATAATACTTAAAATCTTATTCATGAGCGGTGTTCCTTCTGATGCTGACGACGTCATATTGAGGATCCAGAAGCTTTTGCGATGTGATTCCTTCATCGTTGAAGTCCTCTGGACGCAACATGCCCGTTAAAATAACTTTGTATTCGCGCTTACCAATCATGAACGGCTGTTGACCTTTCACGCGGTAGTTTCCATCAGCAAGTTTCTCAACAATTTTTGCGGGGATATTCTGTACATCCGCCAACGCATCCTTGTCGTCTTCCTTCTTAGGCTCTTCTTTTTTTACTTCCGCAGCGGGAGCACGATTCGCATCACCATTGGCCGCCAAAGAATTATTTAACTCAGGGCCTTTTTCTTGCTCTTCAAGTTGTTTCAAAAGCTTTTTGATAACGCCCACTTTTGTTTCCACTTGTTTTTGAGCTGGAGCATCCAATTTAACGTTCACCATGTCGCCTTCTCTGCGCATTTTATTTTGCGCAAACAAATAAGCTCCTTGGCCGTCCATCACCCAAGCTGACCCCGCATTGGAACCCAAATCAGATTCTTC
>JBJTMR010000011.1:0-46551 GCA_046070625.1 Bdellovibrio sp.
ATCAGTGCGCCCATTGCGCGCCAGCGACGTTCGCCAGCTACGAGCACCATCTGGTCTCCGTCAATGCGCAGGGCCGGCGGATGAATCACTCCAACCTCGTCAATGCTTGTTGCGAGGTCTTCGATTTTTTCGAGGTTGAAGTCTTGGCGCTGTCGGTCGGACGGCACCTTGACATTGCCCCAGGGAATTGTTTTCATGCAAGGCTCCAGAGAAAAAGGGAACGCCATTTCGGACGCTCCCCTCGGGGGTTACAGTTGCAAAGGCGTTACAGGGCGGTCACGGCGCCGACTTGGGCAAAAACTTGGCCCGGCTCCTTGCCGTTGCGATGGGTGACCTGGATGCTGGCCGGCTGACCAATCAACATGCCAGGCGCCCACGGCTGACCGGCTTGGTTCTGGTTCAATGCCGCGCGCAGCTTGCCCAGACCAACGTTCTTGCCACGGCCATTGTCGAGGCCGCCGCTTGCGTTAACGTCCAGCCAGATGGTTTGGCGAACGGTCGGGGTCTCGAGACCGGTAGCATCGCGAGCGCCCTGATCGTTGATGTTCCAGGTAACTTCCAGCACCGGCTTGTCGTTGGCCAGACGCGGCTCGACTTTAGCGATGGCAGCCTGGTAGGTGCCAACAGGGACCGGCGCAAACGTGGTATCGTTGGCTTCGGTGGTTTGGGAGTTCATGAACAGATCGGGATCAAAAGTAGACATGGTATTAGCTTTCAAAAGTTTAAGGTTGGGTTTGCCAGTTTATGCTGCACGGAGTCTGGTTTCCGTTACGGCTCAATTACGCCGCCGTTCTTTTTCCACGAGTCCAGGATCATGCTGATACTCGGCTGAATGTTATTGGAAATTGGAATGTTACGCGCTTTGGTATCGACGCCGGTTGTGGCAGTGGACCACGAGAACTTGTCGCCAACGCGCTGCGTGAGGATAACGTCACTGAAGAAACGTGGCACCTTCGGAGCAAGTTTTTTGCCGAGCGTGCTGACCATAATGTTGCTGCCGCCCGAGATTTCGTCGGTTTCACGCTCAACGTGAGCGATCATGATGAAATGGCAGCGCAAATCGGTGGTCAGCTTGGTGATGATTCGCTCGAGGTTGTCCATCGCCATGCCCCAATCGCCCTGGGACTTGACCGGCTTCGAACCCGTTACCAGGTTCATTGCGGCCATAGACAGCCCCGAAAGACTATCAATAACCAGAACGGTGTCCGTACCCCAGGTATCAGCTGCGCCATGAACACTGCCGTCCCGATCAGATTTGAAATTGCTAAGGCTTGTAAGAACCTCAATAAATTCACGGTACTTGCCCTTGTTAATGTCGGAAAGCGCGGACAGGCCTTTCTGGTCCATCTTGTTGATTTTGTCGGCGCTGTCGATCATGGCCGACCAGTCCGGGCCTGCGGGGGCAATATAGTGCCAGTGGTATTCGGCGGGGATCTCCTTGCCTTTGTCCTGGAAGTATTTGCCGACGCTTTCCATGCCAGGCTCGGTGAAGATCGCCCGGACCTTCAAGCCGGCCTCCAGCAATTGGCCAATGAAGTAGGTTTTGCCCGAGCCGGTTGGCCCCATGAGCAGGATGTTAACGCCTGGGAGCTTCGAAAGGCGCTGGGCAACGGCTGGCGTTGCGATTGGGTTTGCTGACATTGCTATTTACCTCGGGTTGCGCTGCGTTGATATGATTCCATTATGCACATCCTTGGCTATGCTCGCAATATGCGGCGATAACACGGAGGTGGCAATGGCCCATGCTAAGGTAATTTCGAGCTCTCGTCGTATAATTCTTGGTGGCAGATTATCGTTCCATTGACGACTTTCAGTTCGATAAAGAGAGCCGGGGATTTCCCAGAAACTAACATTTCCAAGGCTGCTATAGCCAAACTTTGTTCCAGCTTGATGCTTTGCGCAAGGACGGTGGCGGACTGTCGAAGGTTGTCCCACGATGACAGCTCTTGCCCAGAGATCGGAACAGATGGGGCAAAAGAAGCACTCGCCAATAGGGTCATGGATTTCATTGTGAACTAGCTCCTGCGGCGCAGGGCCGCTTCCGTAATAATCTTGACCAATGAAATATTCACGAGTCTTCACCTTTCATTCCTCTTCGTCGTCGGTTGATGCGGCCTGGGCAATGGCCACAAATGTTTCCCAGCCAGCCTCACGTTCCAGCAGGGTTTCGTGCGGCGCCAGCTTCTCCGCCACCTTCATGTACTGCTCCCGGGTCATGACTTGAAAGTCCATTACGTTTCTCCAGTTCCACTACTCGGTTATTAAGCAGCCGCACGCTTTCGAGAAGCATCTCGATTATGTCGTGCTGGCCGTCATGAAGCCCATAGAGCTCGGCGATGTGCTTTGCCAGCTCCATAGACTCAAGCTGCACTATGCGGGGGGCGCTCACAGCCGGCCCCCTTTGATCAGTGCGATTTCGGCTTCGCGTTCCTCGCGGAGCATCGGATGCCAAACGCGAGGTTCAAACTGGACTGGAATCCACCTTTCTGCATCCGGGGTTCCACAAAGAAGCTGGAAACTGCAACCGCCGTAAGAGCCGCAAGAACCTTTGTCAAGCTGATAAGATGGGTCATTTGTTCTCCATATTTCGATCATACGCTGAACATCTTTAAGCAGCTGCCTGTACCAGCGGTCGATTAAATGGTTCGAGCGCACCACAGGGCATTCAATGCTGTCGTATTTGGTTTTCAAAATGCTCACGCCGCGGATGATGGCGCCAGCTACCGGTTTCCCGTATTCTCGGGCTCCCCAGCAATACCCTGTAAACTGGCTATCAAGTTCCCACTGCTTGGCCCACGAAGCTCCCAATTGAGTTGCTGTTTTTTCATCCACGACAAAAAGGCTTCCGCTCCGCTGGTCTTCGGCGAGCATGTCAAATCGTCCACTGTACAGGATTGGGTTGCCCGTTTGAGGGTGTGCGATGGGCAGAGGGATACTGAAACTAAACTCAATACCCGTCTCACCACCAAGCACTGCCGGTCGGAGATAATCCGTATCAAGCTTGTATCGTTCGAAATAGAATTCGAGAGCTCCTGCCATACGCTCGGCGCTCTTAGCGCTTTCAGGAGGGCATTCGTAGTCTCCGTAGAACAAGAGGAGCTCGCTAATACCCTTCGCAATGGCGTCGTCGGCACTTGCCCCGTCGATGTAAAAAGCCCTGCGAGTTGCTTCAATTCCGTGAGCGAAAGCACCACCTGCATGAAGGTGTACGTTGGTTCCTGCGGGGGAGATGTTTCGAACGAAGCCATAATGGAATTTCGCCTCACATGCAACAAAGTTGCTTCGAATGCTATTGTCAATGACTTCCGGGAACGAACCTGCCGGGAAGCGAACGGGGGGAGGCTCGACGGCCTCCATGCTCATGTCGATGAGGTCGATCATTATTCTTCCTTCCAAGGTGGGCCTTCAGGGTTTCCATCAATACCATCGTATGCGCTTACAGGTTTGCCCATGCGATACTGGCGACCGCCTTTCTTTTCGGCAGCAGCAAGGGGACCGTCGGCTGGCCACAGCGTAATGATAATATCGGGGTCACTAGTAAAGGTGATGAACGGATTGAGCTGAATATTAATGCTTCCGTCCTCGTTGCGCCAGGCGCCGCCAGCCTTGGGATGCTTGCGTCCTGATTTTCGGTCCATGAGCGAAAGCTCATAGTCTGGTTTCCGTGCCATGAAAGACTCCAGGTTGAGGTCTCGGGAACAGGGGCACTAGGCCCCCGCCATTACTGCAATTGCTTAGGGCGCTTTAACGTCGCCATTAGCATTGGGGTTGCCATCGGCCACAGCGTACTGGCGCGACTGGTCGTTCGTGAAGAACGAGGCTTCCTGATCGTTGTTGACGGTGACGCGCCCGCCAGTGCCGGCCAGCAGGGTAACGCTGCCCTTGCCAACGGTTTCCACCAGGTACGGCGGATGCGAAACGCCCAGCTTGTACACGGTGCTGCCTTCGGAGAAGTCGGCCATTTTCATGTGCTGGACGATGCGCGCTGGCGCGGTTGGTTCCTCGACAATGTCGTGCTTGTCTTCGGCATTGTATGCAGGCGGGTTGCCGTCCAGGATTGCCGGCT
Organism: Bdellovibrio sp.; assembly: GCA_046070625.1. Lineage (GTDB taxonomy): Bacteria > Bdellovibrionota > Bdellovibrionia > Bdellovibrionales > Bdellovibrionaceae > Bdellovibrio. The sequence continues at coordinate 4,067 of JBJTMR010000011.1, forward strand.
GAACCGGATCACCAAGACTGGTTGCGCCAGCAACACCACCGGCCAGGCCTTCGCGGCTCGTGCCGTCCAAAGGGTACTTGGATGGGTCAGTGCCGTCAGGGGCAGCCTGGGTGGGCGGAACCGGATTGCCAACTGCAGGCACCACCTGGACCTTGATTGCGTCCTGAGCGGCAGGGGCCGGAGCTTGGGGAGCTGGCGCTTGTGCGGCGGGCTGCGATGCTGCAGTGCCGACACGTTCAACCGGCTGGGTGTTGCCGCCCACCGAAGCGGGTTTCGGCTCGGAGAATGCCGGCTGGGTGGTAGCCGGTTTTTGTGGAGTTGTTGCCATGATGCGTTTCCTTTGCAAAGGTTAAGGGTTGCTACGTTAAAGACCCAGGTCGGAAAGACTCGAGTCCAGTTCCTCATCGGAGAGGCCGATCTTGGCGGCTTTGGCCCCAGCCACGCGCTTTTTGGCGGTGGTGGAGGTTTCGGCCGCGCTGAAGCGGTTGGCGCGCAGGGCCGTTAAAAGGTTGCGCTGTTCTTCAATGGTAAGTTGCTCGCCGGCCAGTACGCGTTGCCGGGCTGCGTTGAATACTTGGTCAAGTGTTTGCATGATTTGCTCCTGGTTGATGTGTGTCGATAACACAAACATTATTGTCACACAAAACGCACAAGCAAGCAACCATTTTCGGGCCGGCTTGTGCGCACACAGTTACGATTGCGGTTTGTTCCAGCGAACCCCGCTGCTTGCCACGCTTTCGAGTTTGCCAGGCGCAGGAACGGCTGCCGGGGCAGAGTTGCGGCGCTTTTGCATTTCCGCATATCGTGCCACAAGCTCGGGTACGCTCTCAATGGCGGTGAAGTAAGTGTCGTCGCCTACGGTGAAAATGTTGGTGCCGAACTGCGCCAGCGTTTCATTGTCGCTGCACGACTGAAAGCTATGCACGAGGTCGAAGCGAATGGCGGCAAAGCCATGCTTGGTCATGAACACAAAGAACTCGTTTTGGTCCGGGCAGGCATGGAACGTGGCTTGGGGGTTGAAGGCTGGGTTCATTCTGGCATCCTTTTCAGCAGAGTGAGGATTTCTTGCAACAGGTCAACGACGTGCTCGTCGAGTTCATCTTTCAGGGTGTGCATGAGTGCCTGGAAAACCTCACCATGGTCAGGATAATGGCCCGCCAGCTTGTGGGCCGCCAGAATGCTGTCGAGCATGGCTCGTGCGCCGGCAACGAAGAACTCGCGATTGAGCTCGGGGTCTCCGCCCATTGCGCGAAGGGCAGGAATGCTGCTGGCTTTGAGCGCGGCGTCGGCAATGCGTGAGGTCCCGAACTTTTGTCTGGCATCGAGGACCTGGGCGGCAATGTTTTCTTGGTCAGTCATTTTTGTGTTTCTCCTGAATTGCAGCAATTGCTGCGTTAAACTCGCGTTGGAGGGCGGCGTCCTCCATGCGGCGGTCGATGGCATTGAGTTCGTCAACATGCCTTCGGTGTGCTGCGGTACGGTCCCGACGGATCTCGAATTCCGCTTTGCATTGCTCGAGCTCGGCGAGGACGTCAGCGTTGAGGAACCAGCGATCGAGAAAACTAGCCATTTACTTTTGCTCCTTTAAATCGTCCAAGATAGCATATTGATAAGAGACCCCACGCAACTCCAAACCAGACGCTCGGTTCGGGTACGGCGACGCTTGAAGCTGCAACCATCCCGTCCCTGATAACACCATCGCCTGGTAGGCCGTGTTGAGCTGGGTCCTGCCAGACCCGAGGCTGCGTTGTGAAAACAAGCTGCGAATGTTGGGCGCCCGGAAGCTGAACGCTTGAAAAGAATTGGCCGGGGTCGGGAGCGAAGGGACCTCGAAGAAGTGATCGAGTACTATCGCTGCCAAGTGCCGCACCAATGTAATTGGCGCTTGTTGGCTCACCATCGGCGGTGTAGGAGAGAAAGACATAGCCGATATCTGACCCGTCCCAAGAATAGCTTTGACCATTGGCGACAATTCCAGTTTCATGGTAGCTCAGCTCCGTAATGTTGTCCGTGACGGTCCAGGAGCCGCTGGTAAAGTGCTCGCGCACGAGACTCGGCTGCTTGACGTCGGTAAAGATCAGAATCGGCCCGGCAAATGTTGTCGAGCTTGCGACCGTCAATGCTAAAGCTAACAGTTTCGCTTTCATGATATTGCTCCTTGTTAGTTGACACGAACGCCTCGGCAGGTAACGGGCAGAACCTCGATGAGGGCCTTCAGTTCCTGAATGAACAGGACGAGATGCGGTACAGCTTGCGGCGCTTGCGCCAATTGGACGACGCGCTGCCAGGTATCGTACTGGGCATACAATGCAGGGTAGAAAATGGGCAGGCGCTGCACCATCGGCTGATGGCCCAAACGCAGAATGAGTTCAGCATGTTTCATTTCAATGTCTCCTTGATTAAGCGGGCGTTATCCTGCAGGAAGGCGCAAAGGACCAGGTGGGGAACAGACTTGTCTCGCCGCATTTGGTGCAGTATGTCGTCAATGCGTTTCGCTCTGGCGCCTTCGGTGTTGACGAGACAAGCTTGATTGAGTTTGTGCGTGTAGAACTCACGCGGTGACGCGGCGGTCATTTAACGGTTCCTTTCAGTTCACGGTTCATTTCCTCGCGCAAAAGCCGGTCGACGAGCTTGCTCATTTCGCCCTTGCGCACCTGCTGGCTGAGTTCATCCCAGAATCGGGTACGCCAGTAAACGCCAACATCCGGGCTGACTCGCACGTTCCAGCGATCGTTTGGAATCGGAGCGGCCGGTCGTCCGCCCTTGTTAATTTCCACAGTGTTTTCGCTCATCATTCGTCTCCGTAAAGGGTTTCAGCTTTGTGCAGCTTGGTAACGACGATGCTTTGAGTATAGCCTGCGTCGTACATTGCTTTCGCAACGGCCGAGTTAATTAAGTCCTGCATCTGACCTCGGTTCAAGTCCCGTGGCCGTTCCAGTGTTGTCGTGAAAGTCAGCATCTCGCGTTTGACGCTCGGGGTGCGGCGAAGGTTGTTTTGTGAGTGACTCATATTGTGGCTCCAAGGTAGGGGCAGGTAAGCGACCTGCGGCGCGCAACACAAGAATGCAAAGAACGTCAAAAAGCAGGCGCATCACCGGCTCCCATGTCTTGCTCGATGGCAGCGTAACAGCAGGTCGACAAGCCTGGCGCCGATAGCCGCTCGGTAATGCCACAGTTGTTGCCGCATTCGCTGCAGATGGGCAGGTCTTTGTCAGCGGCCCGGAAATTGAGGCGGAAGGTTTCGTCACCTGCCAGGCTGCGCTTGTACATGGCGGCGCGCGGCTGCGGCAATTGCTTCAAAACCTGTTCCATTGCCCGAGTCAGGTACTGCGCATTGGGGTCGAATGCTTTGTTGTTGCGGCTCATGCTTGGCCTCCCGTTACTTCCTGAATGCGAATGTCGTAGAGGCGATCGGCTTCGGCCTCGGTGATGCGGTCCATTGCCAGGTCCGCGTTGAGTTCCTGCAGGTATTCGTTGAGCAGGCGAGCTTTTTCGGGATCGGCCTCGATTGCATGTTGAGCTTCGACACGATCAATGCTGTCGGTTTCGTCGAAGGTGGGCAAATCATCGACTTGGTTTGCGGTGGGATCGTGGGGCAGCGAGCGCACCAGTTCATGGGGCGCGTAATGCTCCGGTGCAATGTCTTGGAAGCAGATGACGCAGTAATCAACCTCGGTCTGGGTCCATTGCTGGCGCTTGGGCAGGGCTTTGTATTCGGCGGGAATTGCTTGGGCCGTGTCGTGGCGCACTTGGCGCTTGACGCCGTTACGAGACATATCTTCCAGGAACATGCCGTCGATCTGCTCGTACACGTTGGCGCAGCAGCGGCAGGTTTGCCGAGTGGCGGCCATAACGAGTGCTTGGGGAAACCATTGCTGCACGAAGGGCGCTGGTTCGACTGCAGCGGGTTTGCGTGGAGCTTTGGGCGCCGAACGCTTCTCGGTTTTAACTGCCTTACCGAGTTCTGCGTCGAGCGATGCTATGAGGTCGTCAAGTTCGTCGGCAACAGGTGCCGGCTTCGAAAGGGTCCAGGTTGTCATGATTGTGTTATCCTTTAATGTTGAATGCCAGAGAAACCACCGCGCAAATTGCAAACGCTTCCACATCTTCCTCAGCAACGTCGTAGCCCAGGTTGTGTTGGGTGTTGATGCTGCGGCCGGCATGGTACACGGTGGCCCGGTCAGTGATTCGGTCCAGCGTAACAACATAGAACTCGTTGCTTTCGGGCTGGTTGTGATAGTTGGTCAGGTCCACGCTGACCGTTACCGTATGCTCAGTGCGTTCGACGATTTTGGTGAGAAGGGTTAGCATTTTGCTGCTCCTTTGCGGCGCTTGATGCGTTTTTCGGTAGGTGTATGGGGATATTGCTGCTCGAGTTCCCAGCAAACATCGTTGATGATGTTGCAAAGCTGGCGATACATGAAGGGGCTGAGTGTTTGGCGAAACACGCGATTGCCCAGTATCATTGCGTACATTCCGCGAGCAACGTAAAGCGCCCAGTTGCGATTACGGGCAGCTTTGCGCGCCGACGTGTCTAACCACTCGGGGTCGGATCGTTTTGCGTTCCACTGAATCATCTTGTTTCCTTTGCTGAACAGCTAAAAAGCTGCGGGTGGGTGGGTTGTGTGGCATTAACCACAATGTTATTGTCACACAAAACCCCCCAGCAGTCAATACCTATTTTCGCGTCTGGCGTTTATGCAGGCGAACGAAGGTTCTCGATCAGGTTGCGGCGCCATGCGTCGTAGGCGCGGGCAGGACCGTAGCCCTGGCCTTCTTTTGCCGGGACAGTCATTTTAATTTCCCGGCGCTGCGTGAATTGGTCGTCAAAGGGATCGCTTTGAATGGGGACGCGAACAGTTTGCTCGGCGTTGGTGCAATGCCAGATATGATAAAGGCCTTTGCGGAGGCGCGGTTTGATTTCGCGGATTGCTTGGCGCATTGCGGCGCGGACTTTGTCTTGGTGCTGGACTTGTTGCAGACTCATTGCCATTTTGTTTGCTCCAGTAAAAAACCCCACCGGAGTGGGGCTTCAGAATGCTACCGAACGATAGCAGGTTTACAGCTCGATGCTGTTCAGATCGGCGTCGGTTGCGGCGCCTTCGTTGCCAGAATCGGCCTGGGCCTTGGCGGCTTTCGCTGCAGCTTTCTCGGCGCGAATCGTTGCGATGATTGCCTTGAGCTGCGGGTGAGCCTGCCATGCTTTTTTCTGCTCGGGCGTTGCTTTTGCCACTGCGGCTGCGGCTTTCTCGAGCGGGGCAGAGCGGAACCGCGAGATTGCCTCGGCCAGCTCGGTAACGCGGCCAACGCCTTCGCCTTCGGCGCGAGTCTTTTTCCATTCGCCGGCTTGCAGTTGCTCCAGGGTGGTGCGGAAGCGTTTGATGGCTTCGGGCACGTCGCCCTTCACGCTGGCATACGAGTCGCCGAGCTTTTGCGACAGGCCGTGCAGGGCCAGGTTGCGAACGATGTCTTGCTTGAACGAATCGAGCTCGACCTCAACCTGGGTGCCGTCAGCGAAGGCGATGCTGAAGACTCCGCTTTCGGTGTCGTAGTCTTTTTCGGCGACCTTGATGCGGCCCGAGGCGCTGGTTGGGCCGTTGGCAAAGGTGGATTGTTCGGTGCCAGTGTCGGGCGCGCCGCCGTTTTCTTGGCCGTCGCCCAGATTGGCTTGCATGAACACGGAGGACAGTGCGGTTGCGATGATTGCAGATTTCATTTAAGGCTCCTAAGCGGAAAGTTGGTAAGGGGATTGCGGTTGGGCGCATTTGCCGCAACCGAAACCCATTGTTTCATACTATTTTGCCCGTGTCAAATGCTATGCGCTTTTATTTTAACATGGAGAACGCGGGTAAGGTATTGACAGCTGGTAAAGTGGTGTGTGTCGATAACAGGCGCATTATGTGTGTCAACCATCATGCAGACAGGGCCATTCCAGGCTTACATCTTTGTACGCTTTGAGTATTGCGTCAATGCGTTCGCGCTGAACATGTTGTGGTATGCCAGGATAATTTACCACATCTTCCAGGTCTTTTCGTACTTGCTCGCGCAGCGTGCGTTGAATACGGAAATGCTTGTAGCGGGTATAGTCGCTCATAATTGTCCTCTGGTTAGAATGGGGCAGTTTGTTTCCGTACGCGCTCTGCAATCTCCATTGCCTGGGCTTGCCAGTCGGTTCGCATTGCAGCTTGCTCGCGTTTGAATTTGGTCAGCCCGGCCGCGGTTAAGGCCGCGTCATACTCTGGTTGCATTTCGATCCAGATGTTAGGGCCTTCGCTACGGGCTGCAATGCAATGCGACCAGCCGGTCTCGAACAGGAAGTTGTTCCACTCGTTGCGAATTGTCCCTGCAGCCACACTTGGATCTCCGTCGCGGGTGCGGAACGAGTGGTGCGCGAAACCTGGGCCGAAGAAAACATCTTGCATTACTTCGACGAGGTGGCGTTCGGGGCTGAACGCGATCATGTGCTGGTCAGTCATTTTTCATCCTTGGTTGGGGTGCGAAAGTATTTGCCAATAACGTCTGCTTGCCGGATTTCCTGGGCCTTGTTGGTGCCTGCGTCGTTGGCGATCATGTCAGCAAATGCTTGCGCAGGAACGTCCTCGGCAATGTCAGCAACGTATGGCATGGGGATTCCGCTTGGCTCGGAGTCCGGGGCAGGGCTTGCATTGTCGAATGTGGGCAGCTCCATATTGCGCAAATCGTTTGGGTCTGCGATGCGTGTACCCCAGGGGCCAACATGCTGGTGCTGGTGCTGCTGGCCTTCGAGTGTTGCGGACTCGTGCATGGCAGGCATGGGCAGTGGCGCAGAAACTGTGCCCTCGCCAAGCACTGCATTCAAGGCCGTGGCTAGGCCGCTGCGCAGTTGATTGTTGCCAGAATTGCTGCGATAGATGAAGCCGATAATGTTGTCTTTAACCGTAATGACCACTCGGTTATACATTGGAAACAGGTGGCCGCTTTTGTTTGGGTTGCGTCGGCACCAGCGCAGGAAGTTGTAAAACTTTAAGCGTTCGGCCATTGCGCTGTAGTTGTCGGCCATTGGCAGCTCGAGCGGAGTGCCATCTTTGGGCAGGCGTTGCAGGATAATGCTATATTCGGGTGGGTAATCAACTTGACGGGCCATTGTTTGCTCCTGAGGGTGAATGGCAATATGCCAATGACAATAATGCACCAATGGGGTCATGCTGGCAATACCAATGAATAACATGGAGCAATCGGCCATTGTCATATTTTCGGAACCCAATTGGCTAGGGGGGGTACTGTTCTGGGTATGTATTAGAATAAAAAAAAAATATAATTAAAAACCCCTTAACCCACATCCCATTGAGGGGGGGTATGCCGTTGGGGAACCGAAAATTGAGCTATTGCTAGTAGCCGCATAGGCATGTAACAAAACCTGTAACCCACGCCTAACTGCTCCGCCCGCGCATGGCAAAAGAAAAAGCCCCTTGCGGGGCTGAGGTTATTCGGGAATCCACTTATCGAGATCCGCCTGCGTTATGGGCGCGTCTGGCTTGGGCCACGCCTTGCTGCCGTCCTTCAGACCGCCGTATGTGCGCTTGGGCGTGTAGTTTGGCCGCGTGTTGAGCATTGTGTGCCCCGACTTTTCGAGCCGGTCCCAAAGCATGTCTGCCACATCCGTGTTGCATTCGACCTTGTCCACGAAATTATCACGCTTGCGCGCGTACCAGATTGTGTGTCGAGTTTCCATTATGCCATGCCTCCTTTACTATACAGCAGAACCCAAACCGCTGCTTCGGGGGACCATGCTCGGTTGCGCATGTAGCCTATAGCCGCCTTAAGCCCGATGGTCCTCTTAATGTGCAATGCCTTACGCATTTGTGCCATGCGAATCTGATGTGCCATTTTACTTGCTCCAAGGTGTGTGGAAAATGCTTAATGATAATCGTGTTTTGCGCGTACATTGAAGGGGACCGAAGTCCCCACCTCCATATTACAGTTCAATGTCCAAGCCATCACCTTCAACGTCATCGGACTCGGCACTCTCCGCGCGCTCCAATGCGATCCTTGCCATGATCTTTGCAATCGAGGCATTTTTCATCCATGCTTTGCGCTGATCAGGTTCGGCTTTTGTCACTGCGGCCATTGCCCGATCAATGTCAACCGAGCGAATTTCCGCGATTGCCGCAGCCAAGTCCTTCATTTGCTGCCCGGCAACTCCGCCGCCGCTACGATTCCACTCGCCATCGAGCATTCCCTGCAGCGTCGCGTCAAACTTTTCCAGTGCGCCATCATAATTCCATTCTTTCGAGAAACCCGCTGTGGTATCGCGCAGCTTTTGATTGAAGCCATGCGCGCGAGCTTGCTCGTTAATGCTTTGGTTAAAATCGCTGAACACAATCCGGCGCTCCATGCCGTTCCCGAAAGTAAACTTCAGACCGCCAACGATCGAGGTTACTTCGAGGAACTTAACTTTCTTTTCAGCTTGTGCCATGATATTGCTCCATTTAAGGTTAATGGGGAGGATTCCCCGATGTACCGCCTCACACGCGGTATGCCGTCGAATCCTTGGCCACTGAAAACATTATACCCGAATTTTTAAAGAGGCGCAAGTTTCGCGCTGTGCGCCGCGTCGTGGGCGCTCGGTGCCGCGTTTTGTTTCGTTTGCTTTTTGCTTCACCGTGAACATATTATATCGCGCACTGGGTAAGGTGTCAAGCGCCGGGTGCCCGCCACCCTCGGATAATTAAATTCCGCCTGGGTATGAGGACAAGCGGCGCTGACAAAGAATTTGAGTGTTTGTGTGTCAATGCTATCGTCAGCATAAATGATGGGGGAGTGAATGTGTGTCATTAACGTCAATATTAACAACACACAAAACCCCTTACAACCCACCCGCTGACAATGAGACATTTTGCATTTAAGGTTGCCAGGCGCAAGTCCACATGCTATCGTTAAATCATTCCCAACCCGCCGCGGCCTTTCGCGGCACACTCGCCGGAGCAGGCAATGATACGCTACACACCACCCCCGCCCACAGACGCGCAATTCGCCGAGCTCGCGCAAGCCTTGCATGACGACGCAATGCCCGCAGAGGAAAAGGCCCCGCGCCCCCAGCTCATGAACGTTAGCCATGTTCACGACGCAATAATGAACTGGATGATCGCCAATCCCCAGCGCAGCTTGCGCGAATGCGCCCAGGCCTTTGGCTACACCCAAAGCTGGCTGTCGACCATGATTCACTCGAATCTGTTTCAGGCGCGCTTGAAGGAAAAGCAAGAAGCCCACTTTAGCGGCTTGAGCGCAACCCTCAACGAAAAGCTAACCGTCGGGGCAGACATTGGCGTGACGAAGCTCATTGAGAAGCTGGAAACCAGTGAGGACCCCAAGTTCATCAAGGAAACCACCACCATGATGCTGGACAAACTCGGCTTCGGGGCGGCAACTCGGGTGGCCGGAGCGCAACAAGTCAACGCCGGCAACGTTCAGAACAACTTTTACATGGCGTCCCCTGCAGATCTCGAAAAGGCGCGAGGGAGGATTTCCGGTGGTGTGCTCCCATCGGCGGAAATTGTGCAGGTGGACGCCACCCCAACGCAAGAAGGTGACGCATAATGCTCACTCGCGTACACACGGAAGAGGTGCAAAGCGCCCATTTCTGCCCGCCTCCCGCCTGGAGCCTTAAAGCACCCGCCAAGCGGGGCCGCAAGGTCGAAGGCATTCGCTACGAGCGGAAGGTTCAAGCCCATTTAGGAGAACAGAGTGAACATTATCTGGCCAGCCCCTGGATTATCTTCATCGTTGATGGTCGCCCTCATTGGTGCCAGCCTGATGGTTTACACTTTGACGTCAGCAATGGCATTCTCACCGTCATCGAAGTCAAGTATTCGCACACCGCTGAGGCATACCGACAGCTCCGGTGCGTGTATGGGCCTGTTTTGGCTCGGATATTTCCTCCTAAGCTCTGGACTATTCGTTTGGTGGAGGTGGTAAAGTGGTTTGACCCTGATGTTAGGTTCGGCGAGCAAGTAACCATGTGCCCCGATCCCCTGAAACATGCCAGCGCCAGCATTGGCGTTCATATTTGGAGGCCCTAATGGCTGCCGTCCTCGAACAACTTGCGCCAGATGCGGTCGTCACCCCGCAGGAAGCCATTCAACTGGGAGCGTCCTCGCTTATCGCATATGGCCAACTCTTTTTTCCGCGAACTTTTCGCCAAAGTAGCCCACAGTTCCACGAGGAAATCGGGCGTCAACTTTACTCATCAGCCAGATACAATGCTTTTGAGGTATTCCGAGACGGTGCCAAGACCAGTCTGTTACGCGTCTATACTAGCCAACGGATCGCCTATGGGATATCGCGTACCATTATGTACGTCTCCTCGAGCCAAACCCATTCGAGTTTCTCGTTGCGCTGGATTAAGCGTCAGATCGAGTTCAATAAACCTTGGGCTCAGCTCTTCGGCTTACGAAAAGGCTCTAAGTGGACGGACGAAATTATCGAGATCTACCATGGGGTGGAGGATACCCCAATTACAGTCCTGGCAGTGGGTATTACTGGTCAGATTCGGGGGTTTAACCTTGACGATTATCGACCCGACCTCATCATCGCCGATGACGTACAAACAGACGAGAACGTCGCAACTCTTGAGCAGCGCCAGAAACTCAAAGATACGTTTTTCGGAGCTCTGGTAAATTCGCTGGCCCCGGCGACAGACGCACCGAGTGCGAAAATCGTTCTCCTAAATACGCCAATGGTCAAGGACGACCTGATTGAAACCTGCATGGCGGACCCAAGCTGGCATGGGCAACGCTTTGGCATCTTCGACGAGCATGGAAACTCGCGCTGGGAAGCCCGCTGGCCTACGTCGGTTATGAAGCAGGAAAAGGAAAACGCAACCAAGGCCGGTCGGTACTCGATCTGGATGCGCGAAAAAGAGTGCATGATCGTCAAGAAAGAGTCCAAGCAGTTCGACATTGCCAACCTCCGCTATTGGGACGTGTTGCCTGACGGTATGACGGTGCTGGGCAGTATCGACCCGGCGTCGAGCGAAGCCAAAACCGCTGACGATAACGTGGTGATGAGTGTCGGCTTCAAGGGCGCGGATATTTACGTGCTTGAGTATTCGGCGGAACAAGGTGAAATGCCCGATGCCACTGCGATGCATTTCTTTAACCAGGTTATTAAATGGCGCCCGGCGAAGTTCGGCTCCGAGGCCATCGGTTTCCAGCGCGTGCTTGCCTGGTACCTGGAGCAGGAAATGCGCAAACGGCGCTTGTTCATTCAGGTCGAGCGCATCCAGGACCGCCGCAACAAGCAGGACCGGATCATTCAGGCGATCTCGGGCAACCTCGCGTACCGCAACATTTGGATCAAGCCCGGCATGGAGAAGCTTATTTCGCAGCTGGACGAGTTTGGCGAGGGCGGACACGACGACGTTATTGATGCACTGGCTATGGCAATCAGTATGGCGAACCCGGCTTTGCGTGACGACTCGATGACCATCGAAGGCGAGTTCCGCACCATACAAGAAGAGGAAGAACTCCTCTATCCATCACTCAATTACGAAAGGGGAGCACCGTGAGGGCTTCAGAACAAAAGCAGGTTCGTTATGACTCGGAGCAGCACCGGAAGATTCTTCCGCGGCTGATGGAGCGCCTCAAGCGGGCGGACATTGCCAAGGCGGATCGCGTTTCGCAGTGGGAAAAGAACGAGGAGCAATATCTTGCTTACATGCCGGCCAAGGTTAGCGACCGCCTGCGCGAAGGTGCGCGTCGTGAAGGTGAACCGCAATACACTACTATTGAAATTCCATACTCGTACGCAATTCTTCTCACTGCACACACGTACATCACTTCGACCCTTTTGGCCAGGAACCCCATCCAGCAGGTCTCTGGTCGCCATGGTGAAGCGCAACAAAATGAAGCTGCGGTGGAAGCCCTGCTTGATTACCAGCTTAATGTGGGTGGTCACCTTGTACCGATGTACATATGGACGCTCGACGCGCTCAAGTACGGCATCGGAGTCATGGGGTATTACTGGGATGAGGAAAGAGTAAACACCTCGAAAATGGTAATGCAGCCCAAAACGTTCCTGGGCCTTACCATTCCCGGCCAGTTTGAGGAGAAGAAAGTTGAAGAGACGACTATCGGATATCAAGGGACTCGAGCATATAATGTTCGACCGCAGGACTTCTACACCGACCCAAGCTACCCCGCCAGCCAGTTCCAAAAAGGAGACTTTTGTGGCCGTTATCTGGAGCTTTCTTATCTTGATATTCGTGATAACGCTGGTCCTGACGGTCAGTACTTTAACTTGGACGCGCTCAAAAAGAACCGAAGGGGTAGCAATCCTGCCAGCCGAATCCTCAGTTCCTCTCAGGTCAACCTGCCAGGGCAAAACCAGCTTGGCCTGTCCGGGTACGACGACGACGATGAAGGCGGAATAGTTCACTGCCATGAAATCTATGTGCGGATCGTACCTCGCGATTGGGGTCTGGGTACTGGAACGACGAGTGAAAAATGGGTCTTCCTCATCGCGGAAGAGACAGTTATTATCTCGGCGCAGCCGCTCGGCTATTACCATGACAAGTTTCCCTTTGAGATTCTCGAACAGGAAATCGACGGTCATGCGCTGTTTTCGCGGAGCATGCTGGAGACAACCAAGCCCCTGAATGACACGCTCACATGGCTGTTGAACACGCATTTTTATAATGTGCGCAAGAGCTTAAACGACCAGTTTATTGCGGACCCCTCGAAGATCGTGATGAAGGACCTGACCGATCCGAACCCAGGCCGCATCATTCGCCTGAAGCCGGCCGCCTACGGTAGCGACATTCGCAGCGCCGTCATGCAATTGCCGGTCCAGGACATTACCCGCGCCAATTTGCAGGACGCGCAGCTTGTGCAGGACATGATCCAGCGCGTAACCGGTGTCAATGACTCGCTTATGGGGATGGTGAACAGTGGACGCAAAACTGCAACCGAAGTCCGAAGCTCAACGACGTTCGGCATTAACCGGCTCAAGACCGTTACCGAGTACATGTCGGCTGTCGGCATGGGTCCGTGGACTCAGCAAATTATTCAAACCACTCAGCAGCTTTACGATCAGGAGCGGAAGTTCCGCATTGTTGGTGACCTGGCACAAACGGCAACTGAGAAATTTGCTCTCGTCACACCTGAAGACATTGCCGGTTTCTACGACTACGTTCCAGTCGACGGCACGCTGCCGGTTGATCGATTTGCCCAGGTCAATATGTGGCAAGGTCTCATGCAGCAGGCCGCCGCGCTTCCGCAGATTATGCAAGGCTATGACTTTACCAGAATCTTCGCGTTCGTTGCCCAGCTTGCTGGACTCAAGAACATCAATCAGTTCAAAGTACAGGTGGTTCCTGACGCCGCGCTGGCAAACAGTGTCCAGGCCGGAAACAGTGTGCCTGCTACTGCGCCCGCGGACGAGCTGGCCGAAAATGAAATCAATGCCGGCGGACCTTCGCCGCAACTTCCTGGAATGGGGCAAACGCTATGAGTAAAGACGAGCTGTTGGAAAAAGAAAGTGTGTTGTCAGAGAATCTCCGCGCACTGCAAGATCTTGTTGCAAGTAGTGCATGGAAGAAATATAGTGACCTCATTGATGCCCAAGTCAAAGGACGCATAGACCAGCTGGTCTTGAAGCCTTTGCGGGGCATTGACGAGACCCTGGAGCAAGAATATGCGAAGGGGGAGATTGCCGGCATGAGGTTTAGCCTGAACATCGTTGCCGATCTTATTGACACGGGCGCTGCGGAACTCGAACAGGTTCGCAATGCTTTAGGAGCCGAGAAATGAACAAACACAAATTGCACTGGATTTTCAATCGTTTCCAAGCCGAAGAGGATGGAAGCGGAACCGCGGCCGGAAGTGGAGCCGCCCCCGCAGCACCTGCCGATGCCAATGACGCAGGCGCTGTTGATTGGGGGGATATGAGCGACGGTGTGCAACCTGGGGCTGATGAAGGCGGCGGCTCGGACGAGGTGGAACTCGACCCGAACGCACCAGAAGGTACCCAGGGCCACGAGGACGACGACCCTACCACGCAGACGACCACGACTGACGAACCTCAAACTCAGGCAACGGAGACCCCAGTCACCGAAGCCGAGGAGGTCAAGACTCCTGAGCAGATCGCCGCAGAGCAAAAGGAGCTTACCGAGAAGTTCGCCAAGTGGCGGCAAGGGCAGCTGGAGGCTCTCGAAAAGACCTACGGGTTTGACGAGGATACTGCAGCGCGTTTGCAAACGGAGCCTGAACTTGTTTTGCCCCAGTTAGCAGCTCGGATGCACATGGACATTATGCAAAGCGTCGTGGAAACGGTGCAGCGAATGATGCCCCAAATGATGCAGCCGGTGCTTAAGCAAACTGACGTGGAGGCCAAAGCGAACGATTTGTTTTACGGTATTAACAGCGACCTAGACCGCGTCAAGCATCATAAGCATGTGCTTGCGGCGGCCCAGACGTACCGGCAGATGAATCCCAAGGCAACGCCTGAAGAAGCGGCAAAAGGAATCGGCGAAATCGTCCGAGTCAGCATGGGCTTGAAAACCAAGCCTGCAGTTCAGCAGAACAAAGGGAAAACCCTACCGCACCGGCCACCGGCTGCGGGATCGCGCGGGGCCACAGCGCCCAAGGCGAAGATGGAACCCAGCGTTTGGTCTGATCTGGCTGATGACGAATAGCCTTAGATCAATTGTGTGTCAATAACATTTGGGTTAACGACACACACCATTCAAGGAAACTATCATGGCAGTTTTAGGACTTCGCGGTACGGGTGACTGGGGCACGGATGAGCGTCCCAAGGACTTTCGGGAAACCATTCTGTGGCGTCAGCCGAATGGCCAGGCACCCCTAACCGCCCTCATGGGTAAGATGGGCAGCGAAAAAGCAGCGGACCCCGAGTTCAGCTGGTGGGACGAAGCTCTGGATACGGTGCGCGTGCAGTCGACGGTGGCCAAGGTCAATACCGACACCACACTGACCCTCGCCAGCGGCGGCGACAACCTGGTTCCCGGCGATCTGCTGATGGTGGAAAAGGCCGACCAGACGCTGTACGACAACGAGATCGTTGAAGTTTCGGCTTCGACCGCAACCAGCGCGACCATCATTCGCGGCGCAGCCGGCACCACCGCTGCAGCGATTCCGGCCAATTCGTATCTGACCAAGATCGGCAACGTGTTCGCAGAAGGTACTGGCGCGCCAATCGCCACTACCCGCAATCCGAGCAAGCTGTCGAACTATGCGCAGATCTTCAAAACCACCTACGAGCTGACCAACACGGCTAAGGGCATCAACAACCTGCGCACCGGCGATCCGCTGAAAAATGACAAGAAGCGCAAGATGTTCGACCACTCGATTTCGCTCGAATGGGCCTTCATGTTCGGCCGCAAGTCCGAAACCGCTGGCCCGAACGGCAAGCCGAAGCGTACCACGGCCGGTCTGCGTGACTTCATCAAGACCAACGTGACCGTGTTCGGTGCAGGCGGCGCCAACCCCGTCCTGAGCATCGACACCTTCAACGCGGCCATTCTGCCAGTGTTTAACTGGAACACCGGCGCCGGCGACGAGCGGCTCGTTTTGGCCGGTAACAAGGCCCTGACCGCGCTGAATCGTCTGGCCCAAGGCGCCCCCGGTTCGCAGGTTACCCATGCCGAGACCATCAAGGTCTACGGTATGCAGCTGCAACGCTGGGTCCTGCCACAAGGCGCGATCTACGTCAAGACCCACCCGCTGCTCAACACTCACCCGATCTACAGTTCGTCGATGTTCGTCATCGATCCGAGCTCGATCAAGTATCGGTACCTGCGTGACACGGCCTTCAAGGATAACATCCAGGCCAACGACAGCGACACCCAAAAGGGTCAATGGCTGACGGAAGCCGGCCTCGAGGTGCACAACGAAATGGCAATGGCCTACCTGGGCAACGTCCAGTAATTCCTGCCTGGCGTTAATTAGGCGGAGGGGACGAGAGTTCCTTCCGCTTTTTTTATGGAGCAACGAAATGGTAATGAGTGCAGAACGGCAAATTGCTCAGGCGATTGTGTTTTTGCGTGCGCTGGTAGCCCACCGGCACATGGACCCGCCTTTGAGTGTAGCATTGGTCGTAGGAACCGCGGCAGAGCCGGCGGCCTGGCGTAAGGAAGCAATGGAATATTTGACAGCTAAGCACCGTGGAGTACAATATTCTCCATCAACGGTGAGTTTGGGGGACCAGGACTATGACGCGTGATGACGCTATTAAGCTCATTCTAATGCGCTGCGGTATGCGCCAGAATGACAAAGCGCTGCAGGAGGCCTGTGTGGCGGAAATGCAACTGGCGCAGCGCACCAAACTCGAACGCGCCGGGTTCAAGCCCTGGTTTCTGTTGAGTGAAAACTCGACCACGATTACTATGCCCGGAGAGAATCGGGTTCCGCTGCCAAAGGATTTCCTGCAAGAGTACGAGGAAGGCGCGTTGCGGATTCGCAGCTGGGACGAGGACCGGGAGGAGGAACTCGGATACAGGGTGCCGCCTTGGATTCCAGTGCGCAAATTCGACGAGGACGATTCCGAGGACGTTTACGGCACCACTGCAAATCGGCCTTTGCGTTATAGCATTGTCAACGGTTATTTTGTGCTGACTCCGGCGCCCGATTACACCTACATGCTTAAGATGCGCTACTACAAAGCGGCGCCACTCATCACTGAACCGTATGGGCAAGCAGGTTCCGTGACCTCCAACGTGTGGCTCGAGCAAGCCCCCGATTGGCTTATCGGCGAGACCGGGCTTGTCATTGCCGGTTCTTACATTAAGGACGATGCAACCGCTGCGAAGTTTGCCGATCAGGCGAAGGCGGCTCGTGACGCGCTTTACGTGGAGCATTGTTCGCGTGAAGAGGCTAACCGCACGAGGTCAATGGGAGATGACTGATGCCACATACTGTTCAAGCAGGTTCCGGTGAGGTCATCCCGGAAAGGAGAAACGGGGTTGTGTTTAGCAAAGACATTTCGCTCGGCAACGTAATTACTGTCTTGGCGATGTTGGTCAGCGTAGTGCTTGGCTACGGCCGACTTGAAACCCGCATTACTGTGCTCGAGGCCGCGGAGCTTGTTCGCGAAAAGAACGCGGCCGTCGAAAATGCTTCGCGCTTGCAGTATCAAAGCGAGTTGAAGCAGGATTTGCGGGAAATCCGACAGGACCTCAAAGGACTTAACACGGCGGTGCAAAATGCAGGCATTGCCGTTAAGCGCAAGGAGGAACGTGAATGAACTGGATTGAAGCTTTTGATCGCGTGATCGGACACGAGGGCGGGTATGTGTTCAATCGCGATGACCCAGGCGGCGAAACCAAATGGGGCATCTCCAAGCGATCGTACCCGCACCTGAAAATCGCTTCGCTAACGCGCGACGATGCCAAGCAAATTTACTACAATGACTTTTGGCTGCCGGTTGGCTTTCTGCTGAAGCCTGCCGTCATGTATCAGGTGTTCGACGCAGCAGTCAATCATGGAGCTGGAAATGCAATCCGTATGCTGCAGCGCGCTATTGGTGTCGCAGATGATGGCCATTGGGGTCCGATCAGCAACGCCGCCTATGCTTCCATGGAGCTCAACGATGTGCTATTCAGGTTTCTTGCTGAGCGCGGGGATTTCATGGCAAAACTTTCTACTTTCCCTACGTTTGGCAGAGGCTGGACTCGGCGCATTTTCCAAAATCTGCGATATGCAGCGGAGGACAACTAAATGGCAATCGACCCGCTTACCGCCGCGCTTGACGTTGGTGGCAAACTAATTGACCGGCTTTGGCCAGACCCACAGGAGGCCGCCGAGGCCAAACGCCGGCTGGTAGAGCTTCAGCAAACCGGCGAACTTCAGGTTCTGCTCGGTCAAATGAAGGTGAATGAAGTCGAAGCCGCGAATCAAAGCATTTGGGTGAGTGGATGGCGCCCAGCAGTTGGTTGGGTTTGCGCCCTCGCATTCTTTTACAAGTTCGTGTTTGCGCCTCTGTTTGTTCTGCTGCTGACTACGTTCGGCCTGAACATCGTTTTACCAGTTCTTGACTTTACCGAAATGTCCACGATCCTGTTGGGCATGCTCGGAATCGGCGGCCTGCGCACCGTCGAGAAGCTCAAGGGCGTCCCTAACCCTCAATAAGGAGTTTTCATGGCATACGTTCGCCCAAATCCTCCGTTGGAAATGAATCCAGACCGCAAGGCAATGGCCGATGGCCTTGTCTGGGTACTGGGCACCAACGGCGGCAGCTACACTAGCTTAGGCCGGGTTCAACTTGCAATGCAGAAGCAAGGTCCGGGCACCATTACCGAGGGCGCCGACTTTGCGTCGATTCCTCCAGGTGACGTAAACACGCGCTTGTATGTGAATGCGGAATCATCGCTGAACAGCGGCGTCTTTACGCGCATGATTACCTTCGATGTGCCGGCCAGCGGTGACGTTGGTTGTACGCTGTTCTTGTCCAGTGATCAGGACGATGGCGGCGGCTACACGAAGGGTTCGCTGGAGGTTGGCGTCACCGGCGGTAGGGGTGTTTACTTCAACCGCTCGAATCAGGCTTCGCTGTTTGTAACGCCTGACAATTCGCTCGTTACGGGCCGCAATACGCTGGTGTTTACACGCCTGGCCGATACGTCAATGCGAGCTTCGCTTAATGGCGGAACCGTCTTTACCGTGCCGGCTTCCGATTTCAATTTCGGCAGGAACGTGTTCGGCCGCTCGAATGCTGGCGCAGGTGGATCCCCGGCTCAGGCGGTCAACATCGTTCAGGTTGCCCAATCGCCGAGCGTTACCGAAGACGCGTATCTGATTTCGCTCGCCAATTACCCTGGCCAGTTGGTTCGTCAGGTAGGTACGGTGGCTGATCCGGTGCCGGGCATTCCCGCAACTGCGATCAATGTGCAAGGCATGGTGCCGGTTTGGCAGGTTGGCAAGGCTGCGCCGCCGATCAGCTACTCAGTTAATGGCGATATTACGCAGAACGTTGTCATTACCCCGAGTGCTCCGAACGTTACCTTCAATCCGGCAACCGTCGTTCTGACCCCGACGCAAACCACTGCTTCGACGGTGCCGACTGCCAATGCGCCAGGCAACGTGACGGTCACGACTACGAACAATGCCGGACTGAACAACCCCGCAGCGTTTGCCGTCGAACTGGCGAATGATATTTCGCGCACAGTCACCACGGTGCAGGAACTGAAGGACGCAGCAGCATGGGTTAAAACCCTGAACCTGAACAACCTGCAACAAAACGCCTACGTTCGGCTGGCCGCAAACCTGACGCTGAACTCAAGCACCGGAGGCGTGACGTTCGAAGCGCTGGCTGCCAGTGCCGACTATCGCGTTATCATTGAGCCGAACGCCGGTCAGGACCATTCGACGCTGGCAGGTACGGGCGCCTACAACTACGGCACGCTCGGTCGTGAAATCACGCTGGCCGCGGATCAGGCGCTGGTGCTGAAGGGTGGTGCGCAGATGCGCAAGATGCGCGCAAACATCACTGCAAGTGGCGGCTTGAACTTTGCTCCTGGCGGCAATGGTCCGCGTCCGAGCGTTGACGAATGTAAGATTCTGTGTAATGCGGCTGATGCGATTAAGGTCACTGCGTACCAGGTCGGCGAAGCAACCGATTCGCTGTTTGTGCGGACCGCAGCAAGTGGCGGCACAATGATTGCAGGTGCGTGGTGCTGGAATACGGTCGGTTGTACCTACGTTCTGGCCCCTGGTGGCAGTGCAACCTACGCGCACTCGGGCGGTTGGGGCAGCGGCAACGGCGCTACTATGGCGTCGAACATCTACGTCAACTTCAGCGATCCGGTCGACGGCGACTTCTATTCGGTGCAGAACTTCTCGACCGCAGGCAGCAATGCTGGCGTGACGGTGGCGAACCCGATTGTAGTGGACGCAACCAATGACTTCCGTCCGGCGGGTGCTGCGCTTAGCGCCGGTCTGGCAGGGCTGAAATCCACCAAGGACGGTCGCGGCAAAAACCGTGGCTTGACCCCTGATGCCGGTGCAGTGCAAGCGGTGCCGAGCGCTGACCTTGCCGAGTTGACCATTACGTCGCAGACCATGAACACCACGACCGGCGAGTTGACGGTTACTGGTACCTTCGTGAACGCGATGACCAGTGGTGAAATGGTTGTGCCTCCGCAATTTGTGTCTAACGGCATTCGCAAGCAAGGTCCGTTTGCTTTCGTCATTGACCAGAATGCCAAGACCTTTACGGTGACTGGTACGCTGCCACGCGGCCTGTACAAGCGGCCAGAACTGGTGGGTATCAATGATGGCGGCCGTGGTCCGATTGCTCCAGGCACTCTGCCTATTACCAACTACAAGGAAGTCGCAGCTGCGGCAACCCCGAACCCAACTGTTGTTCCTCCGAATCGGCATCAGCCTTCGCCGGCAACTGGCGGCACGAAGCGCGTTGAGCATCGTCGTGGCAACACTATTCTCGAAGTTTACAGCGAGATCGGCGACGTGCTGATGATGGATGCCCGTTACGGAACTGCGCGGCAAGTTGTGCAGCCCGGCGACGAGATCTGGGTCTATCCGGCGGTTTACTCGAAAGCAGTGTGGTTCGGCGGCTTCGCTGGTGCGGTGCTTGAAAACGTCAAGGTTGTGGGTGTTACCATTGACGGTGTTCGGCCTGCGGTGCGCTGGTCCCCGAATCCTGGCGGCGGCTACGGTTACGACAGTGGCTATGGTTCAGGCAACGGCATCGTTTACTGCCGCCAGAACAAGAACTGTACCTGGGACAACATCGACGTGCTGTGGAACGGCGGTTACCTGGCCAAGGCGCTCATCTATTGCTACAACGAGCATGGCGGTATCACCACGTTCAAGAACATGCGCATCATGGGTGCGTTCCGCTCAGGCGAAAACGGCTTCCTGTCCGCGCACGGAACCAACTGCGGTCTGCTGTTCGAGAACGTCGAAAGCGGCTTCAACGGTGGTGACGGTGGTGCTCCTCCGCAAGGTGGTGGCGCAAGCTTGGCGCATGGCTACTACATTACCAGGCACAGTCCAGACCCCGACACCGGCTATATTCCAATGGTCGTCTGGCGCGGCTGCTTCTTCCATAATGCCTGGCGTGGTCACCTGCTCAAGTGCCGTCACAATCGCATTCTGGTTGAAGGCTGCTACTTTGCAGGTACTCCACCGTCGACGCTGAACGATACGCCTTATGGCAATGACATTGGTCCTTTCGCCAATCCGCAAGGTAACATTTCGCACGCCTCCAATATCGACTTGCCGAACGGCGGCAGCGCCACGATCCGCAATAACATTCTGACCAAGAACTACACTGGTTACGACCAAGGCCGGTTCTTTATTGGCTATGCGGCGGAAAGCGATATTGCGCATCAGGGCAACGGCGGCGAAACTGACGCAAGTGGCGATCTGGAAATCTACAACAACACGTTTGTGGCATACACTGACGTGACCACGAGCTATTCCTCGGGTACGCAGGCAACGGCCGATCCGACCAGCTGGTGGTGGGGTGTTGGTGGTACTCCAGACGGTGGCAGCTTCCGTACCGACCTGGTCCGTGTCACTGTCCGCGACAACGTCTACGCCGGAATCAAGCCCGAGCCCTGGACCGAGCCGGATGAGTTCTGCCAGAAGATCTCGCTGGACGACATTAACCTCCCGGGCCGCGACAATGCTGTGCCGTTCTCGCCCAAGGTGCCGAAAGGTTCCTCGCGGCCGAATGGCGGCAAAGGAGCGCCAGCGTATGTGCATCGCGCTGGCTGGGCAACTCGCGACGACGAGAACATGGGTGCAGTTGGTCGTTATCTGACCGGCATCACCGCGACTGGCAACGCCAAGCGCATGATGTGGACCCCGACTCGGAACACGGATCAGGCAGGATATATTGCCCTCGGCTTGTCGAACGCCTACCCGCAGCAGGTTGAATGGACCGACGCAACAGCGGGAGCGGCACCAGCTGCAACCAAGGTTGTAATGTCCGGCAACAGCACTGTGGTCGAAGGCCAATCGATGCAACTGTCGGTTAGCACGGACCAGCTGCTGCAGGGAAGTGAAAGCGTGACGATTTCGTTCAGCGACGGAACCGCCGGCACGTTCTCTCCGACCACTGTCGTGCGTACCGCAGCCAATGACGCTCCGTCGACTGTGACCTATACGCCAGCAACGGCCGGCAACAAGACCATCACCGCATCGGCTACGGGTACTCCGACGCTGACAGCGGCAACGAAGGTGATTTCGGTGACGGCAGCAACTGTGCCCGACACGACTCCGCCAACGGTGGGCTTGGTTGCGAACCCGACCAGCGTAACGACTCCGGGCAACGTGACACTTTCGGCAACTGCAACAGACGCTGTAGGTGTAACGCGTGTCGAGTTTTTTCGCGGGACAACGCTGGTGGCAACGGTTACTGCGGCGCCTTATCAGTATAGTGTTCCGGTAACGCAGGCCGATAACGGGACCATCACGTTTAAGGCCAAGGCCTATGACGCGGCCCTGAATACAAGCGAAGCAACTGCCAATGTCGTCGTGAACATTGCTCCAGCTGCCCCGCGTGCCATTGCTTTGCCATTGACGACTGACGGTGTAACGCCGGTGCCAGACACGACAGGCCTGCAGTATGCCTGGTTCGATCAAGCGTTGCCGACGAACTTTACAGCGCCGGTGGTAAAGGGTACAAATGGTTCAATTGTTGGAGGCGTGTTTAATTTGTCGTTACCAGGAAGTGCGTTGCCCTCAGGCGGTGTTGGTTGCCTGGTGCTGACGAACTCGAATGGTAGCCCAACGCAGTCGCCCCCGGCCCTTGTATTCTTTGGACCTGTAACGGTGAACTAATGGCCCTGCTCTTTCGAGCGAATAAAGTAGGTGACGGCTTTGTGTATCGGGCCGCTACCTACTATCCGCCAGCGAAGCAACTCATGTTCCGGCCTATGCGTCGGAACGGGGTTGCTATTTTCAACAACGATATTGTCGAGCCGCCGGTACACGAGCCGGTTGTCTACGACGCTGCGGTTGAGTTCGGCTTTAGCTTTGGCTTTACGCCAGCGGACGTGCGCGAGTTCTTTGGTGATGTTGAGTTTGGCTTTACCATGGGGCTGGAGACCGGGGCAAACTCGGGCTTTGCAGGCGACGTTGCGTTCGGCGTAAGCTGGGGCATGGAAGCTTTGCCGCAGATGCAAATGAATGCCGATGTTGAAATCGGCTTTAAGATGGAAATGACTGCCAAGGGACGCATTGCTGGCTGGGATGAGGAGCCTCCTCGTGGACCGCCGGACTGGGTACCTGACCCGAAACCCCGCCTATTTTGAGGAATGAAAATGACAAGCGTAATGATTAAAGTGCCTCGCACGATGTACCGCGTCGAGTGCCATGATAAAGCTGGCAACCTGAAGTGGGTCGAGGAAATGCCCAACATTGTCTTCGACCGCGCCATCGAGGACATGCTGGGCGTTTATTTCAAGAATCAAGCGCAGAAACCGACCTGGTATCTGGGCCTGATTAACACCGGCGCGTCACTGCTGCCAACAGACACTATGGCTTCGCATCCGGGCTGGAGCGAAAACACCAACTACACCGCGGGGCAGCGCCCGCAAGCTCAGTTCGGCGTCATCCTGGACAAGCGCATGAGTAACGCCCTTAACAAAGCGATCTTCACGATGCAAGCGCCAGCCGGTAACATCGTCGGCGTGTTCCTCGTGAGCGACGCAACCAAGGGCGGAACCAACGGCATGCTGTATGCGGCGGCTGCGTTTTCCAGCGTCAAAAACACCGAAGCCAGTGACACCATTACTGTTTCGGCAACCGTGTTCGGAGCGTAAACATGGGCCTCGAGAGCGTAACACTCATTAAGGATCTGAACGCGGCCAATCCTGCTCCCGGGGATAACAAGGCCGAGGGCGACGATCATCTGCGCAACATCAAGAAGGCACTGAAAAACACCTTCCCGAACATTGACAAGCCTGTTACGCGGACGGCGGACCAGCTGAACGTGGACCCGCTGCCGAAGGTGACGGACTATCAGCAGCTGTTGGCGCCGAGCGGGACTGGCTATGCAATGCAGGAATGGCACCTGCCGACTAAGATCGCCTACATCAATTACATTGAGCCGGGCGACAATCGCTTTTACTGGTCGCAGTCAAACGGTAATCGGGGCTCGGTAAAGGGCCTGATGAGCATTGGGTCCGAGGGCCGGCTGGATGTTTACGGGTCCATCAGTACGGGCGGCAACGTCCATGCGGGCAGCTATAGCATGAATGGCGGCGGTAGCAGCACCATGCAATTCCAGCAAAATGGCTGGGGTACTCGCTTCATTCACCGCGCCAACGAGTTAATTGGCTTTTTGAGCGAACAGTTTACCTGGAACTTCTGGGTCCGCCAAAACGGGGATGCCTGGGTTCAAGGCAACATGACCTGGTTCTCGGACGAGCGTTACAAGAAGGACTGGACGCCGATTCCCGAGGACCTAATTGAGAACCTGGCTGCGCTGGAAAAGGTCGGCACCTACACCACCAAGGACGAGTTCGAGCAGCGTCGCCTGGGCGGATCGGCGCAGGAGCTGCAACGCTTCCTGCCTGACGCAACGCCCGAGGATCATGACGGCCGTCTGGGCATTGTGTACGGCAATGTGAGCTATGTGGCCGTCGTCGCTTTGTGCCGGCGGCTGCTTGCGCTTGAGGAAGAGGTGCGGCAACTACGGGAGGCGAAATGACACTTCCAACTGGGCAGATTTCGGCCAGCGACTTCAACAATGAGTTGCGCCGAGCTTGGAATCAACCGCTGTCGGCGGACGACTTTACGCTGCGCTCGATCCTGGGACGCCAATACCAGCGGATTGAAACCAGTGCCGGTGAGTATCGGGGGCGATACCTGTATCCGCCAAATGGCACCATTCTACAGTATGGCTATTGTAAGGGCTACGATCTAATGAAGCTGGTTGCCGATGGTAATGGCGGCAGCTATGAATGGGTTATTGAAGCCAACTCGGTGCAGTGCGGGTGGTCACCTCCGCCGACAAACAACAATCCGCCTGACGGGACGTTGCTTCAGCAATACTGCGATCCGTATGGAAACTTGGTTGGATATTTTGCTGATGGGCGTGGGGGCGGGTACGAGATGATTATGGAATACGGCTCGCCCAGCTGTGCAACTCATGTGAATGGCTAATGTGTGTCAATAACATCAACATTAACGACACACAAAAGGAGCAGTAATGCGCATACCAATTGTAAACACTGACAGCGTCGGCATCGTTGCTGACCTGTCGCCGCACGACCTGCCACTGCCCGCTTGGAGCGCCGGCAAGAACGTTCGTATGGTCGATGGCAGGGCCGAGAAAATGTCGGGCCACAAGCAAAGCTTTAGCCCCTTTGTCGAGCCCCGATTCCTGCTGCCGTTCCAGCACGTTAATGGTTACTGGTGGATTTACGCCGGAGACACTCAGGTTTATGCTTACCAAGGAGGATCAAGTTATGATATTACCCGCGCAGCAGGTGGGTATAATGGCGCCAATGAGTATTGGAGTGGCGGGGTCCTTAACGGCATTCCGATCCTCAACATCCCAACCGATATTCCGCAGCAGTGGGGTAATCCCCTCGCAGGTACACGTTTGGCAAACCTCGCAAACTGGCCGGCTGATTGGCGCGCACGCAATCTTAAGCCGTTTGGAAATTTCTTGGTTGCGCTCGGAGTTTCTAAAGGCGCGCAAGCACAACCCTACAACGTTAACTGGAGTCATCCAGCAGAGCCTGGAACAGTTCCGGTTAGCTGGGACATTGCAGACGCAACCCGAGACGCCGGAGAAGTAACGCTGGCGGATACCGAGGGGTTTGTGGTTAACCAGATGGCAATGGGCGACACGAACCTGATTTATAAAGAGGACTCGGTCTACTCCATGCAATATGTCGGGGGCAGCAGCATTTTCGGCTTCCGTCGCCTGTTCAAGGAAAATATTGGCTTGCTCATGCCCAACGGCCTTTGCAGCTTTACACCGCCTGGCAAGTCCACTCACCACATGGTGTTTGCCCCCAATGATATCGTAGTGCACGATGGGCGCAACGTTACGAGCATTTTTGAGGGCCGGATGCGGAAATGGCTGTACTCGAACCTGGACTCGGACAACTTCAAGAACACCTTCATTGTCAACAATCAGCAGATGAAGGAAATTTGGCTGTGCTTTCCCTTGGTGGGCGCGGTATGGCCGAACTGTGCGCTGGTCTGGAACTACCATTCGAACACCACCAGCATCAGGGATTTGCCTAACGTGGGCTGCGGCGCCATTGGCCAAATTACTGAGGTTGTTTCGGGGCAGACCCAGGTGTCGTGGGATGCGGACTTGAATGCCTGGGACGCCGACACCAGTACCTGGGGCTCGAGCGCGTACCAGCCGGTGACTTCGCGCCTGTTGATGGGCTCGCCTATGCCGCGCAAAACAGTGGTCATGGATCTCGGGATGCAGTTCGAGGATGCCAATTACACCTCGTTCGTTGAACGCACAGGGCTTACCATTGTGGGCAATGCCGAGGGCCACGCAATCCAAGACTCGGAAACGGTCAAGCTGGTAACGGAGGTTTGGCTACGCGTCCAGGGTAACGTGGATACCCGGCTGAATGTTTTTGTCGGAGTGCAGGACGATCGCGGTAACAGTCCCGAATGGCAAGGGCCTTATGAGTTCATCATTGGCCGAGACAAAAAGATCAACCCGCTGGTCAGTGGGCGCATTGTTAGCGTCCGCGTAGAAAGCGATGCCGCTTCCATGTGGCAGTTGCATGGCTACGACCTCAACATTGTTCCTTGTGGAGCGTACTAATGGCCCAGAAAGAAAACGCAAGCCGGTATGTGCCTGGAGTTCCGCCGGCCGGTGGCACTGTTGAAGAGGTTCTCGCGTGGACGTTGCGAGAGCTAGAAAGAGTGAGTATCGTATTAAATAATGTGGCGGCGGGTGAGGTTGAAGTCCTCTATGCCCCACCAGATAAACCCAGACCTGGATGGATACGATATGCTGACGGAACACAATGGAATCCTGGCAGCGGGCGTGGATTCTACGGATTCACTGCCGGAAACAGTTGGACGTTTCTTGGCTGAGCATTTTATCGACGAGGTCCCGATTGAAGGCTTGCACGAGGTAATGGTTTACTGCAAGCCGGTGCTTGAGAAGGCACTGCGATTGACGGACGATTATTCCATGACAGACCTGCTTCGCATCATGTATGAGGGGCGGGCTGTTTTACTTATAGAGTGGGCCGAAGGCAAACCGCAAACATGCGCTGTGGTTTCCGTTGAGCAGCTGGCGAATGGCAAGGCGGCACACATCATGGCCATTGCCCGCTTTCCGTGCAAGACGCGCCCAGACATTGATGCGAGCAGTTTGCAGATGCTGGCCAAGCATGTTAAGAAATGGGGTTGCACCTGCATACAAGGGTGGGCTCAGCCAGCGGTTGCGCGGCTCTGGGCTCGAATCGAATTTAAGGAAGTTGCCCGTTTAGTGAGGAAAGAATTATGAGCGGCGGAGGAAGCAAAAACACAACGCAGACTACAAGGGTTGAGTACTCGCCCGAAGAGCAGGCTGCGCGGAACAAGATCATGCAGGAGGCGCTTGGCACCTATGACGCTGATAAGGCGGACGGTAGTCAAACGTACTCGGGCGCGAAGCCGGTTAATTTTGGCGCTAACACGCTGGCGGGTCAGCAAATGGCCATCCAGAATGCGCAACAGCAGGCGGGGCAATTGCAGCAAACACAGGCCGCGAACAATTTCGGCTTGCACGATGCCCTGTATGCGGAATCGAACCCGTACCTGCAAAGTGCAATGACCGCAGCTACGCGGCCCATGATTGAGCAATTCAGCGAGGCCGGCGGGGCACTAAGTGGTATCAGGCAGGACGCTATGCAAAGCGGCGGGTATGGCGGCTCGCGGCAGGGCATTGCAGAAGGTCTGGCAGCCAAGGCACTGCAGAACAAGGTCATGGACACGCGCTCGACGATGGCCTATCAGGGCTACAAAGACGGGCTCGACCAGCAGCAAGCCGCGATCAAGAACCAGGCTATGCTCACAATGCTATCGCAAATCCCTTCGCAAACCATCGGGCAAGTCGGAGCAATGGAGGACGCGAAGGCGCAGGAATGGGCCAACTACGAAGCCAACAAAGCGCAGTACGAGGGTCAGCAGCAATGGCAACCGCTGCAGAACCTGGCCAACATTATCTACGGCGGCAGCAACGGCACCACAACCTCAACCGCTTCGGCGCCCAAGCAAGACAACACAATGGCAACGCTCGGCGGACTTGGTCAGCTGGCAATGATGGCCCTCATGTTCTAAAGGAAAATTATGGAACCGACACTCGCAGATCTGCTCGCGCAGCAAAAACAAACCGGCTACTCGGGCGACCAAATGATGGGGGCAGGCCAACCTGCTATCAATCCGATGCAAGCTGCGCTTGGCATGCAGGCAATGAAAAACATTCAGGGCATGGCCGGCAGCGCGCCGCAAACGCCAATGGCTTCGGGCGCCGGAGTTGCCCCGCGCGGCAATCAGGTGCAGGTAACCGCTGCGCCTCAGGTTCAGCAAACCATTGACCCACGCATTCAGATGGGACTGGCACAACTGCTGTTTGGAGGTAAATAATGGGCATCGCGGATATGCTCTTTGGCGGAGCACAAATCTACCCGGTTCCGCAGCCACAGGTTAGCATGGCCGATCTGCTGGCGGGACAAACATTAGCGCCGCCTCCGCAAGGGGGTTCGGTGGCCACGGCTTATGGCGATTCGCCGGCTCCGGGCGCGGTTGCAGCAGCGGCAACGGAGGCAACAATGGCCGGGAATCAGGAACCTGGGATTCTGGACACGGCGCGTAACTGGGCCAAAACCAATCCTGTACAAGCGCAAGCACTCATGCAAGGGTTTGCGGCACTGGCAAGCGGCCGCACTCACGGCAATGCCATAATGCAGCTGGGGCAGGGCGCAGGCACTGCAATGCAAACGGTGGCTGAGCAGAATGCGGCGAACGAGGCCCAACAGCGCGCCATTCAAGCGGAGCAACAGCGCCAGGGTCTGGCCACGCGGCAGGAAGATCGGCTGCAACGAACCGCGGACTCCACGATTGACCTCAACCAGCGGCAGGACAAACGCGCTGAGGCTTCGAACGCTGAAAACATTGCCGCTTCGCAGTCCCGGCGCAAAGCCACTGATCTGGCAACGACGCAGAGTGAAAAGATGTTCACTCCGAAAATGGACGAAATGCGGAAGCGCCTGTTGAAGCTGGATCAGGACATTGCGCAGGGCGGCGATGATGCGACGATTCGCAAGCTGAATATTCAGAAGGCGCAGCTCGAAGCCAGCATTCATAAGCAATTTGCGTTGCCCGAGGCCCAGGCAATCCTGGAGCGCAAGCAAGCCGAAGCCGGCACAGCGCAAGAAAAAGGCGTACAGGCAATTCTCGAAACAGACGAGGCAGCTCGTCGCGCTCGTGTGCTGGCAGGTTTGACGCCGGAAGAAACAAAGAACCTGGTAATGGGGACGAAACCCAAAGCCGCGGCCGATCCTGCCGAGATTGCCAAGGACTTGCTTAACAAGAACTACGAGCTTTATCAGAAGCCCAATGGTGGCGGCACCGATTACGCTCGCCTTGCCAAAGACGTTAACGCAGCAATTAAAGCGGGGCAGCCGGGCGCCGTAAACAATGCAAGGCAAGAGGCACTCGACGCAGCCCGCAATTCCGTACCTGTCGGTGGCAGGTATATTTTCGAAGGTGTTGAACGCACAAGGAGTAAGTAATGGAACTAGACTTCCGTGGCGACGAGCCGGTTAAAGGCTCAGCCACTACCGCAAAAGCACAAGACGATGAACTGGATTTTGGAGGGGACCCTGTTGTCGAGCGTTCCGGCTACCTGGGAGCCAGTGCAAAGGCCGGCTTGTATGATCTGGCTGGGCAAGCAGCAACAGTCATCGATACCTTGAATCCGTTCACGACCAGCGAAAAAGACCTTGCGGTTCTGTTCAAGAACGACCCAGCGCAATTCAAGCACTTTACCGAAAAGAGCCTGAACAGCACCTATCAGCGAGTGGCCAAAAATGCCAGCGCCAAAGCTGAGCAAACAATGTCCAATGACAACTTGACGCCAGAAGCACAAGCATTACGGGACAAAAAGTACGCCACCACCGATACTGGGGAAGCGGCATGGGCAAGCCCAGAGCGCGTCGTGGGTGATGTGATTCGCTCTGCGCCGTCAAGCATGGTGTTGATGGGCGCTGGTATTGCGGGTAAGATGGCGGCCAGTGAAGCATACACGGCTTCGATTGCTGCAGGCGCTACGGAAACCATGGCTCGAGCAGCGGCCATGCGAGCAGCGGCATCGGCGACCGGAGCAGTGGCAGCGGCTGGCGAAGGCACGATTGGCGGTGCGGCGGGCTTCAACCAAGCGCAAGCCGAAGGCGAAAAGATGACCGAGGAGCAACTGCTCCAATCGCCATACTATCGTCAGCTGCGCAAAGACGGCTACTCGCCAGACACGGCCAAAGCGATGGCGGTACAGCGGGCGGCACAATCTGCAGGTATGGGCGCCGGCGCTGTGGACGCGGTGGTTGCAGGGGCTGGCGGTGCGGCATTTGGCCGAGTGCTAGGAGCGGGGGCTGGCCGGGGCGCAACCATGGCTGCGGGTATGGCCGAGCAAGGCGTAACCGAGTTCATTCAAAGTCCTGGCGAAGAAGGCAGCGGCAATGTTGCAAAGAAAGCATACCTGGACCCGACGCAAGAGGTGACCGAAGGTATGCTGGAAGCAGCAATCGGCGGCTTGGTAGTGGGCGGGGCAAGTGGCGCTCCAACAGCAATTTTGGGAAAGAGTGGACATGCGGAAAAGGAGCGTGAAAAGGTACTTTCGGCTGCGGCGGCGGACCTTGAGGTTAAGGAAGGCACCGGTTTTACCAAGGCTGAAGCTGATGCGACTGCGGAGGCGAGTGGAGCAAAAGCGGCTAAGCCTCGGCTGAATGCCCGGCAAAGTCGAGTGGCGATTGAGGCGCAGCGGCAAGGAGTCAAGCCGGAAGACGCGCTGGCGGTTATGGGGCTGGAAAGCCGGGGCCGCAGCGATGCGCAAAACCCGAACTCAAGCGCAAATGGCTTGTTCCAGATTATTGACTCGACCTGGGAGGAACTTGGCGGAGGCGACCGGAACGACGAAGCGACGCAAATTCGTAATGGCGTTGCGTACCTGGCTAAGGTTGCTAAGCAATGGAAGCAGACCACGGGTATGGAACCTAACAGTGCCGAGATCTACATGGGACACATGCTCGGGCCGAAGGGCGCAACGAACCTTTGGACTGCTTCGCAGGGCAACCCCGATGGGGCATTTGCTGATACCGTTCGCAAGTGGGACCCCCGCAACGCTGAGGCCATTGTGAAGAACAATCGCTTCACTGGTATGACCAACGCGCAGGTATATGCGGAAATCACTCGTCGGGTACAGACTGAGCAACTGCGCCTGGGCCTGAACGCACAAGCCAATCGCGACCTGCTGGCAAGCAATGCCGGCGACCAAGTCGATGACTCGGATATGGAAGGCGCGGACGAACTTGCTGCGGAACTCGACGCAATATTGGCAGAGGATGAATTCACCCCGCTGACCGAGGAGGAGCAACGACTGCAACAAGCCGAGGAGGCGACGATTTCGCCCGAGCTTGTTCAGCCCACGGAGGAGCATCGTGAACTCGACCAGATGAATGAAACGGTTGAGGCTCCGGCTCCAGCGCCGATTCCGGTTTTGCCCCGCGAACTGAGTGGCGCCAGCGTCCGCTACGGCGTGTTTGGCAAAGGCAACTATCAGGTGGAGTTTGACAACGACCTGGACAAAGCCGCTTATATTGTGGCCAAGCCAGGCGACCGTTCGAAGGCCGATGCTCGATACCTGGATTTCGTTATGCAGAACTCAGGCATGACGGAGGACGAGGCTCGCGCGTATGGCAAGTCGATCATTGCTCAAGTGAAGGAGCTCGTCCATGCGGTTCAGGACCCACTGCAAACCAGCGTCCGTGTCGAAGGAAGCAAAGCCACAAGGCCGGACTCGTTCGTTTCGCTCGATGAAGAAGGAACTCGCAACCGCTACAGAAACCCCAACGACCTGGTCCCTATCACCAAACTGCCCATCGCCGCAGCAAGAGACCAAGATGCGCTTGGACAGAATCTTGCGGCGCGGGGAGTACAGCCCGGAGAAGTGGTGGCTGTGAATATCGACAGTGCGCACTCGCCGGCTGGCTACGTTCAAGCGGCGCAGGAAACACTGCAAGGATGGGTGGATAAGTTTATGCCCAACGCTGCCATGATTCTCTCGTTCCGCACGATGGACCCGAACAAGGTGGCAGGTTGGCTCGGTCACAAGCAGGTCGGGGTGCGCACTCGAGTGAGCAAACGCGCTGGACAGAAGTACATCCATCAGCTGAACCTGCGCAACGCCACGAACCTGGGCGTGACCGACGACGGCTCCTCGAACCCTTCGACGCAGCGCAAAATTGCCTACTCGATGGCGCATGAGTTCGGCCACGCACTGGCGGAGGAACAATTCACTCGGGGCTGGCCGGATGATCTGGTTCAGAAAATGGACAAGATGGGCTTGGAGGAACTGTGGACGGAACAGGACCTGGCGCGGATGCCAGCTGACGCCGCTGCAGTTATGCGCGAATACAATGCGCTGAAAGAACGCGTGCTACGCGACCCGACGATGAGTGCCAGGGACTTTATCGAAACCTGGCTTTCGCCGTGGAAGACGGCACATGGCCGCGACTCGAAAACCGGTGTGCGTCAGGGCGCAGAGAGTTTTGCTCGCATGTACATTGGCGAAGGCCGCGCGAAGCAACTCGACACCCTGACGGCGAATCAGTTTGCGCGCATGATGGACCCTGACACGGACATTATGTCTCCGCACGAGTACATGGCGGAACAGTTTGCCCGCTACGCTTACAGCCGCAAGTTGCTGGAAAACTCGCCACTGGGAGTTAAGGAATTCTTCCAGCGCACCTTTGAGGTGTTGCGTGACTTCTTTACCACGATGAAGCGTTCGGGCATCGCCGAGCCGGGCATTCAGTTTGCTGCCTGGGTCGACAGCCTAACCGCCACTAGCATAAGGCAAGGCACAAATGAGACTCTACCCAAAGCACCTACGCAAGCAGCGCCAGCGGCCAAACCGCGTTTACGCTCTGCGCCGGCCGTTAGTGTCCCGGTTGATGAAGCCGCGCCAGTTAGCAAAGCTGCAGCCCCCGGAACGCTCAACGTCGACATTGCAGGCCGCGCCGCTCAAATGGCCTTCAACGACAGCGATGGGCAGTGGTACCAAGTTGGCGCTGGTGGTATCCCGACTGGTGGGCCGCTGGGCGAGGCTATTCAACAGGCAAAGCGAGCGTTAGGGCAAAGGTTCCGGGCGCAGGACGCGCAAGAGCGTCAGGCGAAAGAATCGCGTTCAATTAAAGCTGCGAAGCCAAACATTCTGCCGCCGGTTGTTGAGAAGCCGAACATGGCTGAAACGATTGCGCCTGAGGTTACGCCCGAGATTAAAGCGGCCGCGGAGCAGGTTATGCGCTCGCCGGAAATGCAAGAGCTTCGCCGGGACAACCCTGAGATGTATGGGGAACTGCGTGACCTGATTCGGCAGGGCAAATACGACGAGTGGAAATTCGAAGTCACCCAGTACCTGCCGGACGAGATCGCCGATAAGATTCGCTGGGACACGGACAATCCGGAGCATACCACGCTGCGCGAGGTTCAGATGCAGCTGGAAAATTCGTTGCCTGCCCGCACCGGAATAAAATACTGGTTCGGCAATGGCTTACGTCGCCTGAGCGATGCCAAGTACTACACCATGACGCTGACACAGATGGCCTATGCCAATCCGTTCAGTGCGGGCCTGCAGTTCCTGAACAAGAGCAAGAACGACTTCAAAACCTACAAATCACGGCTCGAATTTGCAGCGGTCAACAACGCACAGCGGTGGTCGAAACTCGGAAAGGAGCAGGCAGGGCTGCTCGAAAAGGCTATGCGCCAGGAGCATTTCGATGGAGTGCACTTGTTTGATTTGACGCAGGTGAACAATACCTGGCGCGTTACGCCGAACGCTAACGTGGAAGCGTATGCGAATCGAATGGGCCTGGACGAGGACACGGTTAAGCTGTGGATGGACCTGAAGAATAGCCACCTGCAGCACATGGGCAACCTGCAAAGCGTGCTCGTGAACAAGGCCAAGGAACGGCTCGCAAACAAACCGCTGACCCTGAAGAAGAAAGTCGCCGAGCTGAATCAGATGTTTGAGCAGATTCGCCAGGCTCCGTTTTTGCCGCAAACGCGCTTCGGCCCATACGCAATTCACGTTCTGGAGGACACACTCGACGGACGCCAGGTTGTGCACGTGGAGTTTTTCGAAAGTGCCTCGGTGCGCGACGAAGCGGTCAAAGAGCTGACGAAGCACCTGAAGCCGGGGCAGCAAATTCGTCCGGCCAAGTATACGAACTCGACCAGCATTCTGCGCACATTGCCGCCGCAACTGCTTTCGACCTGGGCTGAGGAATTTGACCTCACTCCACAACAGCGCAAAGAGCTTCGTTTGATTGCTGACGTTGTAACGCGGAACCAGCAAACGCGTCGGTACTCAACGCAGCTGGCCGGAATCTCTGGCGCCAACAAAGACCTGCTGCGCAACTACGCGGACTTCATGAGCCACAATGCTAACAACATTGCCAAGCTTCGGTTCCGCGACAAGTTTAACAAGTCGTTGCGCCTGCTTGCGGAAGAGACTCGCCAGTACGAGGAAGAGGGCGATTACAAGGGCCATGACGAGATGGTTAAGCTGTCGCGGTTCGCGCAGGGCTATGTTGACCACATGCTGAACCCGGCGCAAGAATTTCATATGTTGCGCTCGTTTGTGGTCATGAAGCAGCTTTGGGGCAACATCAAAACCGCGCTGGCAAACGTCAACTCGCTGGCACAGCTTTGGGCATTGAGCAGCAGGCAGCAGGGTTTGCTCGCGGGTTCGGCGTCTACGGCCAAAACGTCACTGAAGGTGCTCGAACAGAGCGTGCGGAACCTGGGCAACAGGGTGTTGCGGCAGCCAGTAGAAGGCGGGCAGGTGTTCTCGGAAGACGAACGCTATGCGCTGGAATTGGCGAAGCGCAATGGCTTGCTCGACGAAACCTTCGCGGCACAGCTTGCCAGCTTCTCGAACGCGGATACCTTGTCGCGGCTGAACAAGCAAGCAGGCTCGATGTTCCGACAGGTTACTTGGATGGGCATGTTGCCGCAGCACGCGGTAGAGAACTACACTCGGCGGGTGACGCTGCTGAATCAGTTCAACACCTACATGAAGCAGGGCATGGACAAGAAGAACGCGTTCGATGCTGCGCAAACGGACTTGTACCTGCTGCAAGGCGACAACACCCAGGTCAATCGGCCAGCGTTCATGCGGGGCACTGCGAGCATGTTCCTGATCTACTACGGCTATGTGCAAAATATGCTGTACCTGATGACGGGGGCGCAGGAACGTGCGCGGAACATGCGCGAGGCAATTGACACGGTGCCGGGGCTGAGCCGGGACGAAGCCAAGCGCTATTACAAGACCAACAAGATCGGAGGCGAAACCGTTAAGATGTGGATGGCCTACGCGTTTCTGGGCGGCCTCATGGGTTTGCCCGGCGCCGAGGATCTCGATAAGATTCTGGGCCTGGTCGCCGACAAGGTGTTTGGCAAGGACTTCAGCCTGAAGGAATATGCGTTCAAGCTGGCGTCGTTCATTGCGGAGGAAGCGCATGGTATTGGGCTTGATGTTAACCCGCGCTCTATCGTACATGGAAACATGTCAGATTTTAACCTGTTTGGTTTGCTGCCTTCCGTGGACGTTTCTCCTTCTATGTCGTTAGGGCAGGTACTGCCAGGTGCCGGCGGAATTGACAAGCTCGGACAACGTGGCGGGGCGGGAGAGTTCCTGATCGGGGCGCTGGGTCCGGTGGGCAGCCTGGTTAAGGACCTGCAAAAGGCATTCAGCGACGACCCGAGCATGATGAGCAAAATGGGACTGCTGCTGCCGAACACGGTGAATGGCTGGGCCAAAACCTGGAAAGAGCACCAGCATGGAGTCCTTTATCCGTCTGGCGGCAAGGTGACATTCGACCAGAAAACTGGCACCGTTCGCGATCTGACCACCGGCGAGGAACTGTCGCGGCTGATGGGCTTTACCCCGAGCATTATCAGCAGCAACAAGGAATTGCACTGGATGCAAAAAGACAAGGCCGATTTCTGGACCTCGCGGCGCAACCAGTTAACGGCCCAGCTTTGGGAAGCCCATAAGCAGAATGACCGCGAGGCTATTGCGGATGTGAAGCGGGACATTCAGGCGTTCAACGAGAAGGCCGACCCCAAACTGCGCTTGACGCAGAAAGAGGTGGCACAAAGTATTAAGAAGCGGAAGCAAAATGCGCTACGCGATACAAAGAGGCTGTCCGCTGCAAAACGGTATAGCTCAATGTATCGCGAGGTGGAGGAGGACTTTACCGGCCAGTGAGCTTAATAATCATCTTGCCACCATTGTTTTCAATAGCCAAATGATGCGCGCTAACACAGCTGTTTAGGGCCTCGAGGAAGATGTTGTAGGAGGCGAAACGAAACACTTGCTGGTACAGGTTCCATTGCTCGATCTTCCCGGCAGCGGCAACCAGTTCCAGCAATTTACCCGAGAGACGAGTCACTTCGTTCTGACCGATCTTGGAGAAAACGCGGTTCATGTCCGGCTCAAGGCCAGTCACTAATGCCGCGGACTCCTCCAAAATTTCGGGCGTGATGGTCAGGGTATTCCCACGGCTCGCGGAGAGTATCATGGCCAGCTTGTGAATGTGGGTTTGCTTCCGGGCTAAATACCCGCCAAACTGGTCCTGATCCAAGTGTTCGTGCTTGTCCTTCCAGTGTTGAGCATACCACTGTTCCCCCCATTTGAAAGCTTCTTCCGTGAGCTTCATCTCGCCAGCCAGGAGCGAAATAGCCTCCAGGTCGTGAATCAAGTCGTCTTTCAACTGCTCGTTCCCACCATGCTGGTCCATTAAACGTTTCGGGTAAGCTACCAATTGCCGCTTCGTCTCGGCGAATACAAAGACACAGCGACTCGTAAAGCCGCCACCAATCATATACTCGGGAAAGTTCCCACTGATCCAGGCGGGCGTGGTACAGGCTATGATGTTTATCCAGGGATTTACGATGGTATCGTTCCCAGATGACTTTGTCTTCTTCTCGAAACTTCCTTCTTTGCCGTCCCATAGCCCAACGAAAATATCGACCATCTCCCGGTCCTGCGGATTTAGCAGATTTCCAAACTCGTCGCTGCAGATCGTCACCGCACACTGCGTGATAAATTCGCCTGTCGCTGGATCGACGAAACTCTCGTTGGCCTCCGCCATCCCCTGAACGAGTGCCGGCCACGTAACCACCTCCGGCCCCCATTTGATCCCAGGCACCGCTCTCAGCAGATTCATGCCAATGTTGGCTGTCGTCGACTTCGAGATGATGCCGGGCTTTGCCACTAAGATAACGTAAAAGTTTGGCACCCATTTGAAGTAGCCCATATCTATCCATACTCGCCTCCGTAAAGCGCCTGCGACTGTGCTGACGCCGGTCCAAAAAAGTGTGTTGTCCGGAGCCTCGCCAAACTTCGCATACTGCGCAAAGCTCGAAAGCCAATCGCTGAGGCGACGTTCGGGAATGGGCTTTGGCCCGACTCCTGGAATTGCAAATTGATCAAGTGAAAGCGGCTTATTCACGAATGCTCCGGTGGGTTTTGTGTGGCGATAACAGCGGGGTTATGTGTGTCGATAACCCGGCAGCTTCCTAAACTCAATACGCTTGCCCAAATGTTGCGCGTTGTGCAGGCCGGCAATCATACCTTCACTGATGCCGCGGTCAACGTAACAGACAACGTACTCGGCCTTGGTCATCCAGTCCCAACCTGCGCTAATGCCGCCTTCGCGCTGGGCCTCAATGTTGTCGTCGAGAACGTTAGGGTAGAAAAGGTGGGATGCGAAAGCGGCCTCGTTCTTCTTGAGGCAGTCAGCCACGCATTTCCAAGCGTAAGCAATATTGAGCTTTTGCTCGGAATCGTTGTGCGCCCTGAACGGGCTTTCCAAAATAACGCAGAACATTTTCTCTCCTAGGCAGGTTAAATTGTGGCACTATTTGTGCCGGCTATCAATAGGGGTTCGGGCCAGTCTCGGTCCTCGCAGTCACCCCACGACAGCTCGCTGGTTTTAATGCCGGCTCCAATGATGAGCGGCTTATCGTATGGAACCACCACCTTCATGCACTCGCGCATTTTCCTCATGCAGGGGTTGCCAATATGGGTGGGAAACTGTCCGGCCAGGGAATCATGTACCTGGAGGAGAATGTCGACTTCGGGCACTCGTTCGGCGATATTCTTCCAGGCCTTGTTAATGACAAGTGCCACGATACTCTGAGGTTGCCAGGCGAGAGCCTCAGGAAGTATAGACTCAATTCGATCGAAATAGCGTCTCCGATAGCCGAATGCATTGGTGACCTGACGCGTAGCTTGCAGCTGAGCTTCAGTGCGACGGTGCCACTCCTTAATTCCCGGATGTTCAGCGAACCAACGACGTTGCATGATCTCGCTTTGATGTACGGTGAACCCACAGTTGATTGCCATGGTGCGGGCGCTACCGCCGTAATTAGTGCCGTGGGCAAACATCTTAGCAGCTTGGCGTTGAGCGTAAACGATGCGACTTTCTGGGATTCCAAAAAGAGCTGAGGCATTGTAGGTATGGAGGTCAACTCCATCTCGAATTGCTTGTCGAAGTCCGTCATCGTCTGCCTCCCAGATTACGACCATGAGATCGGCGCGATCCAGGTCAATGTCAAAAAACGTATAGCCAGGGTCCGGTATGAACATCTTCCGCATGGGCGGAACGATGAGCTGCCGGTGGCCCTTATTGATTTCAGCTAGCTTCTTGGTTGCAACTTTATCGTCGTCTCCAGGGGGGATATTCTGCAGGTTACCACCTGATCCGAAGGCGTTCTCCCGAGAGCTGAGCCGGAGAGTTTCCGTTCCAGCAATGTTATAGAAACACCGCATCCGCTTATCAAGGTCAAGAGGCATATTAGCAAAAGTACTGCGAAGCACATTAGCACTGCGCACCATCTGTATACGTTCCACCAGGCCGGTGAGGATTGGCTCGCGCTTTTTGAAGAGGGTAAGGGCATCGTCATCACTTGTGGGTCGTTTAGTTTTTTTGTTGCGAACTTCCTTCATTTGGAAGTCAGCATAGAACAGCGCCATCATTTGCTTCGGGCTGGCGATGTTGATTGGGTGGCCGAGGATTGCCGCTATTTCCCCGTTGGTCTCCTCGATGAATTGCCAGAGTTCCATTCCGATTTCCGCCTTGCGCTTCTCGTCGATGCGTACTCCCTTAAGCATAGTTCGAACAACGATCGGCCACATATCTCGCAAAAAGTCGTACTGGTCCGTAAGTCCCGAGGATTCAAGGGCCTGTGCAAGGACTTCACTACACTCGTAGGTGCGGACACAATCTTCGCAATTGTAGCTCCAATATGTTTCCTCGGGTATTTTGGGGTTCCACTCTTTTCCATCGTCTTTCCAATAATAGTAGTATTCACAATACATCGAGGAAATGAAGTCCAGCGACTTTTTCATTCCGAGCAAAAATACGTGCTGCTGAAGCATAGTGTCGAAGGCGATGCGCGGAAATATTCCCATCTCAACAGCGAAGTATTGAACGTCATAAGCAAAGTTTTGCCCGATGATCCTGGCATTCGGATGCTGTAAAAGGTACCGAAGGGCGTCATATATTGCCATCTCTTGCTCAAAAGTCCAGTACCCTTCTGGATTTCCCACAGCCATGAGGGGGATGCAAAGGGCGTCCAAAGGACTCCAGGCGATGCCGACGCAAGCGATGAAACCGGCTCGGGTTTCAATGTCAACGCTGAGCTTATACGGTCCCTGCTCGACCTTGTCTTGCAAAGCTCCAAGGATTGACATAACGGCTTCAAACGAAGGCCGGATGGTGAACTGCCAGGCGGGGCGGCGGATCTCGGGGAATGTGCTTTCATCGTATGCCCGTTTCAGGTCCCGCATTGCTATGGGGCGCCACTCCCACATTTTCAGCACAGTGCCCGGAGAGTACGTAGGAATCACTTTGACGCCCCCAAACTCCGAGAGGCTTTCCATCACTGATCCCCGCCACTTCATAATACCAGACATACCAGTCAGGGCTTGCAATGCGAGGTTGCCAAGTGCAATGATCACCGTCGGCTGCACAAGTGCAACTTCCTCCGCGAGAAGTTTGAGGCCGCGCTGGATCTCGGGTCCAAACTTGGTGCACTTGCTGTCGGTATACAGGCTTTCCAGTTTCCATGATGGGGCCCTTTCTTTTACCACAGTTGTAATGGAGCATTCATGACGCTGCAGGCCGAGTTCGCGCAGCATGTTGTCAAGCTCGCGGCCGGGATTCGACTTCGAGTGAAGCACTGTGCCGTGAAACCAGTCGTCGGTATCGGGCATTTCGCCCACTATCATGATGCGGGAGTGTGGCACCAGCGTGCCTCGGAGGGAAACCTGAGTCATATGGCTATGGTCCTATGATGGCTATGGGTTGCGTCGGATTGGGCCGGCAGCCAACACACAGGGGCAAATTGCTATGTGGCTACCGGCGTGGCTATGATGGCTATGGAACGATTGCGCCCGATGTTTCCGGTACGGGAGTCCGTGGCGCCGGGGCTGGGTCTGCAGCTTTCGGTTGCATATCGACCCAACGCTGAGCTATAAAGTCCAGGTCCGTCCCGATTTGCTGAGCCATTTTCGCGGCTTGAACGAGCAGTTGCGCGATTTGGGTTTCCAGCGCGTCAGCAACCGGCGCTTCGATTTTACCCGGAACAGGTGTCGTGTTGCGGCACACCGCTGCCTGGAATTGATTCAGTCGCATTGCCATTTTATACCTCTTCGTAAGTTAATTGAAAAATATCCGGCTTGCAGGGATAAAATTCCCCTTTGACGCCTTTGATAATCCAGTCACCCATGTCTGCCCGCATTTCCCCTTCCCGCGTTTGAATATCAATAACCTGCTCCTCTACCGGAAGCCTGATACCTTTAATACTGCCATTGCACCATGATTCCAGTGTTCGAATGTTATCAGGGGTAAGTTGTCGTGCTTCGATAACCACAGGCTTTTTACGAAACATGGGCATCACATTACTCCTTCAAAGGTTGGAATTACGCTGTCATCTTCCCCGCTTTCGAGCATGCGAAGTTTGCAGATGTCAGCATTGGCGGGTTCGAGTTCAATGGCGGTTGCCACGACCTTTGCCCGATTCGCTGCAGGAAAGATTGTACCGCTGCCGGCGAAAGGGTCGAAGACTGCATCGCCCGGACGCGCGCTTCGGGACAGGAGATCGACATAGAGATCCACGGGCTTCTGTGCTCCGTGTTGGAGGTTTCGGACTGCTGGCACATTGATTACGTCTCCTTTAACGCAAGTGACAGGCTTTCCACCCTTGCTCGCAAACATGATGCACTCGTAAGTGCGCCGAGGGGCGTGGTCAGGACGGGGGAGCATACCATTTCCTTTAGCCCAGATAAGGGGCGCATACCAGACTTCCCAACCGGCGAGCTCGAATTGAAGCTTAAGCGCATCAAACCTGCGTGGGTCGCAAAAGACATACGCGTGGGCCTGCGCTTTGCAGATGCGATAGGACTCGTCGGCGAGCACGGATATGAGAGAGTGGAAATATTCTTCGGTGTCATTGTAGTTGTGGCCTTGTCCAGATTGTTCACCAAACGACTGCGCATCTATACCATACGGTGGATCAGTGAGGAGTATATCCTGGCTCTCGTCCTCCATTCCAGCCAGGTGTATTTCCATGGAACCAACGAGTAGTTTATGCGGTACGGACCGGGCTGCAACCTCGTCAAACGCCGCTGCCGCAATAGCATTTTGCTTGGCCTGTTGCTTCTGGCGTACAATCTTTGCAGCGTCCTTCGGGCTCTTAGCAGCGGCCACATCGGGATCATCGAGGTACTTTGCGAGTTGTACACGAGTGGCAACTTCTGTGATAGCCGAGCCAACTGCTGCAGGCGCACTAGGGTCCTTACGTTGCGCGATTTCCGTGGCTGTAGCGACAAGCGTTTGAGGGGGGAGCCCCGCGGCTTGCTTTTGTTGGGTCCGAAGGTCATGGAGTTTAGACTCTGCACGTGCGCGCTCTTGCCAGGTAAGGTTTTCGCGAGCAATGTTCTCGGCCAGCTCGCTTTCAAAGGCAGCCATATCGGTCATGGTGCCCAGGTCCAGGTACGGTATCTCGCCAACCGGGGCAAAGCTACTGCCGTGGCGGATTTGCTTGCCCATTTCGATCAGTGCGCCCATTGCGCGCCAGCGACGTTCGCCAGCTACGAGCACCATCTGGTCTCCGTCAATGCGCAGGGCCGGCGGATGAATCACTCCAACCTCGTCAATGCTTGTTGCGAGGTCTTCGATTTTTTCGAGGTTGAAG
>JBJTMR010000012.1:0-14502 GCA_046070625.1 Bdellovibrio sp.
CGGAAGGGAATATTCCGCGGCATCGTTCACCACACAGGCCACCACATCATGCTTACGCCCTAACAGACGTAAACTTTGATCAAAGCCCTCGTCCATAAAATCACTAAAGACAAAAACAGTGGCGCGCTTTTTCAAAGCACCCTGCAGAAAACTAAAACCATTGGAAAGCTTTGTTTTATGGCTCTTAGGTTTGTAATAGAATAAGTCACGCAACAATCGTTGCACATGACCGCGCCCCTTTTTCGGCGGAACAAAATGCTCCACTTGGTCGCTGAATAATAACAACCCAATTTGGTCGTTATTTTTAACCGCAGAAAACGCCAAGAGGGCTGCCATGTGAGTCATCACTTCGCCTTTAAAATAAGGCCCGGTCCCGAAATCACTGGAGCCACTGACGTCGACCGCAAGGATCAGCGTCAGTTCGCGTTCTTCTTCAAAAGTTTTAATAAAAGTTTTTCCGGTGCGCGCGGTCAGTGGCCATGAAATACTGCGCACGTCATCGCCGGGAACATACTCGCGGAAGTCCGCAAAGGTCATACCCTGCCCTTTGAAGGCAGTATGATACTCGCCTGCAAAAAGATTGTTCACAAGTTTTCTTGTGTTCAACTCTAAGAGCTTAACCTTCTTAAGAACCTCTGGAGGCAATCCCACCTTATGGCACCTCTACCTGACTTAAGATCTCTTTGATCACGTCGTCGGATTTGATATTTTCCGCTTCAGCTTCATAAGTCATAATCAGACGATGTCTTAACACGTGGTAAGCAATAGCCTTCACGTCTTCAGCGGTCACATAACCACGACCGCGAATAAAGGCGTGAGCTTTCGCAGCTCGGTACAGACAAATCGTTGCCCGCGGCGAACCACCGACGTTGATCAAATTCGCAATACGGCTTAAACCATATTCGCCTGGATTTCTGGACGCCATGACGATTTCAACGATGTAGTTTTTAATTTTATTATCGACATAAATTTGATCCGCACGCGAGGAAGCTCTTAAAAGATCTTCCTTCGAAATCACCGGGTTGACAGTCGGTTTTTCATTTGTGCCCATGCGATTTAAGATTTCAAGCTCTTCCCCTTTATGCGGATAAACGACATTGATCTTAAACATGAAACGGTCCATCTGAGCTTCCGGAAGTGGATAGGTTCCCTCTTGCTCTAACGGATTTTGTGTCGCCAAAACCAAAAATGGATTTGCCAATTTGTAAGATTCA
Source organism: Bdellovibrio sp. (assembly GCA_046070625.1). Lineage (GTDB taxonomy): Bacteria > Bdellovibrionota > Bdellovibrionia > Bdellovibrionales > Bdellovibrionaceae > Bdellovibrio. The sequence continues at coordinate 1,215 of JBJTMR010000012.1, forward strand.
TCACCGATCGTGACTTGTTTTTCCGCCATCGCCTCAAGCAATGCAGACTGCACTTTCGCCGGAGCACGATTGATCTCGTCGGCCAAAACGATATTTGTGAAGATCGGACCTTTACGAGGAGCAAACTCCCCTGATTTCGGATTAAAGATCATCGTACCAATTAAGTCCGTTGGCAAAAGATCGGGAGTAAACTGAATCCGTTGGAAATCCAAAGAGATAGATTTACAAACCGTAGAGATCGTCAAAGTTTTTGCAAGCCCCGGAACACCTTCCAACAAGATGTGACCACCTGTTAAAAGTCCCATCATAATGCCTTCGACCATTTCTTTTTGTCCGACGACAACTTTGTTGATCTCAGCCATCATCTTTTCGATAAATTGAGACTCTTGTTTGATCGCGGCGTTTAACGCCATAATATCAACTTCGCTCACCAGTTCCTCCTCGGATAATCCCTTCTATTTCACTCTGTTACGAATCGGGCGGCAAGCTTTGGTCGATGCTTCGGACTTTTTTCTGGTTGGCGGTTTGTCGAGGGGTTTTGGTGGGGTGGAAGGGCTGCTTTGCTCGGACAGTCCTCGCTCGAAATCTTATGTCACATTTGCGACGAACTTTGCCTCGCTGCGGAACTCGCACGCATCCATTCCACCCCACCAAAACCCCTCGCCAAATCGCCACGACGTCAATAGCTTCGAACGACGACGCCACGGCTGGTCTTTAGTATAGGAAAAGAGCGAAGTTCGGGAACTTCTCAAAGAAAAGTTCGCATCGAGAAAGTGGAGAGAGCGGTCCTTTCTAAATTTAAGTGGGCCTGGGTGGGCTCATTAAAAGGGACCTCCGGCGGGCACGATGCCCGCGACCGCCTTTGGCGGTCAAGACAGCCGGCCGAGCCACGATGGCGTGTCCCGTTAATGAGGGCCCCGAGGGCCCACTTAAATTTAGAAAGTTCCGGGAACGAGATGATGCGGAAGGACGCAGCGACATACTGGGCTAAAGGCCTTTAGCATTGATAGTTTCAGAGGAAAGTGGGAGATTTTTTTAATGGGTAATACAAGCACAAAAGTTTGGGTTTTCATTCTTTCGAGTTCTCTGGCGCTGTTAGTTTTAGGCTATCAGATTGGGGAACGTTTAGGATTGATCGTTGGCTTTTTGTTCGCTTTGGTATTGAACTTTATGGTGTTCTTTTACGGCGAAAGCCGTGTGCTTTCTAAACTGAAAGCGCGTCGTCAAAAAGGCCAAGACGCCTGGGGATTGTTGGATAAAGTTGCGCGCATGTCCGCACAACTCGGGATGCCGGCTCCTTCGGTTTATGTGACTCCTCACAGTTCGGTAAACGCCTTTTGCGTGGGCCACTCTTGGAAACGCGGATCCTTGGGGTTCACATTGGGTTTGTTGCAAAAACTCAATGATGCAGAACTTGAAGCCGTTGTTGCGCATCAACTTTGCCACATTCGTCGTTTGGATACCTTTGCTTTTTCTGTCAGCTCGACTTTGGCGAATTCGGTCGTCGGCCTAGGACAATTTTTGGATTCATTCCTGCCGTACCGTTTGCAATTCTTTATGCCGCTTTTATCCCCTGTTGGCTGGTTGATTATTAAATTGGCGGTGGGCGAAAAATCATTCTTTGAAAATGATTTAATGGCATCGGAATTGCTGAACGGTCGCCATCCGTTAGGCGAAGTCTTGTGGCGCCTTGAGGGGCTGGCACAAACTGAGCCATTACAGGTGCCAGCTTGTACCAGCCACTTGTTTATGGTGAATCCTGAAGGTTTTAAACAAAGGAATTTATTTTTAAAATCCCATCCTCCGATTGAAACACGTTTACAAAAACTGATGGGATACTATCCAATCTAGCTTGACATAGGGACTTGTGACCTCATGTTACTAAAGGGGTGAAATATGCAAGATAAAATGGAAGCTTCATTATCCGTATTGATTATGTCTTTGGCCTCTTCGTCAGTGATGGCTATGGGCCTGGCTCCAGATCCTGCCAGTGGCAAAGTCACTAAAGATAAGAATATGGCTCGTTTCAACATTGATTTGCTGGTGGTTCTTCAAGAAAAAACCAAAGGCAATTTGACCGCTGATGAATCTAAATTTTTGGAAAATCTAATCAACGATCTGCAAATGAAATTCGTGTCCATTTAGGACGCCCAATAGGAGATATGTTATGAAGAAGATTTTATTCTTCCTTTTTGCCGTGGCTCTTGCAGGGGAAGCTCCTGCGCAAAATCTTCCCAAGGATGCACCGAAGTTGAATTTGAGCCCTGCCCTGCCGGCAAACTTGTTTGTTGAGCTGGGCCGTGTGATCAACCCTGCGGTCGTCAATATTTCAACGACGGCTATTCCGAAAAACAATCCGCGCATGCGTGATCCCATGCTTGATATGCTGGAGCAACTTTATGGCCTACGCATGCAGCAGCCACAACAGCAGCAACGCCCGCAACAAATGGGCCTTGGAACTGGCTTCATCATCCGTGAAGACGGTTTAATCGTAACCAACAATCACGTGATTGCTGGCGCTGACATCATCAACGTGCAATTAAGTGAAGGTTCAAAAGAAACTTACGAAGCCACACTGGTGGGCCGCGATGAGCGCACCGATATCGCTTTGATCAAAATCAAACCCAAAGAAAAACTTCCTGTCGCGGTTTTGGGATCTTCGAAAGATCTTGAGGTTGGTGAATGGGTTGCTGCCTTCGGTAATCCATTCGGCCACGGTCACTCGATGACAAAAGGGATTGTGTCTTCTAAAGGTCGTGACATCACAGAGATCAACAAATTCCCTCTTATCCAAACAGATGCCAGCATCAACCCGGGGAACTCGGGTGGCCCGCTGGTGAACACCAAAGGACTTGTGGTGGGTGTGAACTCTGCCATTGATGCTCGCGCACAGGGAATCGGTTTTGCGATTCCTATTGATGAAGTGAAAGCGATCATCCCGCAACTTGAATCCAAGGGCCGCATTGCTCGTGGTTACTTGGGTATCTTCTTGGGCGATCTAGATCCAGAAGCGGCAGAATACCTTGGCCTTGGCGACCAACGTGGTGCCGTGGTTACGCAAATGGATCCTCGCGGTCCGGCTGCAAAAGGTGGTCTGCGTATGTATGACATCATCACCGATTTTAACGGCAAATCCATCGACAGCTCTTTGAGTTTGATCGATGCCGTCAGCGACGCTCCGATTGGTAAAGAAGCAAAACTAAAAGTCATCCGTGATCGCAAAGCCATTGCCCTGGTCGCAGTCGTGACAGAACGCCCTGAGGACATTCAAGCAGCAAAGCCTCAATTGAAAAAGCAAGATGGCCAAAAAGCGCCAATGAATTTGGGTTTCACCGTCACAGACCCAACAGCTGCTATTCGCAGCGAATGGGGCCTTCCTGAAGACTTAAAACAACCCATCGTCATTGAAACAGAAAGAAATTCTGTGGCAACGAAGTCCGGCCTTCGGGTGGGTGACGTGATCTTGGATGTGAACAAGCAAGCGGTTACAAACTCTAAAGATGTTTTGCGCCTGCTAAGAAAAGGCGACAACACGATTCGTATTGCGCGCAACACCCGCATTCAAATCATCAGCCTTACAACACCATAAAGCTAAACAGCGCCCATCCCACCAGATGGGCGGCCAATAAAATCCCTGTGTATTTCGAGGCCCGGCGCTTAAAACCCGGGCTTCCTAAAAACATCACTAAAGCCCACTTCGCAATATAAGACGCTACAATCCCCACTGCAATTAAATGCCCCAAAACCTTAAGGTTCAAAATATTCGATTCGTGAAGCTGCACGTTGCCAATGACTGAACCGTGCATTTCAAAAAGACAGGTCAGGAACGTCAACAGGAACTGCCCGGAAGTTCCTAATTGATGTTGCAGAATTTTGGACAGCGCCAAAAACACTGCAATCAAAATACCCAACTTTAAAATGGAAGCCGGGTGTACGGTAGAAACGCTGCTATCATCAAAATTAATTCGTTGCAAACTTCGCACACGCACAAAAAGCAAAAACATCGTGGCTATGATCGGACCACTAAACACCCAGAATATTTCCCAGTGAACTTCAGTCAGCCCGACATAAACCAAAATCGCTCCTTCTAAGATCATTCCAAAGAGCGCACTTAAATACGAAAGACTCAACAAACGAACGTCGTCCTCATCCCCACTCTGACTTTGCTTCGCAAGGGACGCCGTCAATGCGGTGCTCGAAATCAGCCCCCCAAAAAAACCAAAGGTTCCACCGCCCACACTCCCCTTAAAGAAGTGCATCAAGACGGCGCCTAGGATTTGTAACAAGGTCAGTGTAAAAATAAGTTGAATAATCTTGTGCGGATTTATCAGCCCCCAAGGGTCAATTGGATGCCCAGGAGCAATGAATAATAGACTGCCTAATACAACTAATAACAAAACATAGGATCGCAGAAACTTCATGATTTAGAACGCACAATCAACACGGGAATCGGTGAACGCAAAATCATATTGCGGGCAGTACTGCCTAAGAAGGCTGTCAGAAATTTGTTACGACTATGAGTCCCCATGACTATCATATCGTAATTTTCTTCAGCATCTTGACTGATCACGCGAGAGACATCTTTTTCAGCTCTCAACATAAGTCCTTCCACCGCGATCCCTTGGCGCTGATAGGCTTGCACCTTTCGCTTAAGTGATTGATCCGCCTCTTCACGTATCTTTACAAACATCTCCTCCACCCCCTGACTAACGATTCGTTGGGAATAGAGCATGTTTTTCAAGCGGCGAATTTGATCTCCAATAGAATACGCTAGCACAATATCGGCTTTTAAAGCCTTTGCAAGTTTTAATGCCTCCCGCTCTGCGGGCCCACTTGCTGGCGTCAGATCCGTCAGCACCAGAAGTTTCAATTTTTTATTCGCCGGCAGTTTATAACGTTGCGCCTGCGCCTCGGGCCCCAGAATCAGAACTGGCGTGTTCGCATGACGAAGAACTTCTTCAGAAACACTTCCTAAGAATGCTTTTTTTAATCCCCGATTTCCTCGGGAACCCAAGACGATCAACTCCGGACCGTTTTTCTTGCGATCCTCTTTCAAAATTAATTCAACCGGCGAGCCTTCTTGAAAATCCAGCTTGGCTTTAACGGAAAGTCGATGCGTATGGTCTTCTTCAAGCATCAGCAACGTTTCGTTTCTGTCGATGACATTGGCCGGAACATCCAGAGCATAAAGAACTCTGAGCTCGGCCTTCATTCGACGAGCTATTTCATCCGCGAGTTTTTCCAAAAGCTCGGAGCGGACGCGGGCTTTTTTGTTATCGTCAGAAAAGTCATCACCGAGCAAAATAAAGCGCGCTGCCATAAATGATTCTCCTGAGCACAGATTAATCCAGCAGGCTGGCAGTCTTAAGCAGAATTCAGATGCAATTCCGCAGTCGCCAGCGGTGTCTGAAACCTTTGTAATTGGACTCTGTTTCAAATTGAGACGAAATTGCAAAATTCCGTGCAATTAGATTCCTGGCTAAAACTTTCCTCGACCTAGGTCTTTAGTTTTTTTTCGGGACTCCGAGAAGAAATACGGACCATAGTATGGCGCCAAAGAATGCAACAAGAATGGCAACTAGAAAGGGACTCTATGAAAGTCACCGAAGTGAAAGTTTTCCCGGTCAATGAGGATCGATTGAAGGCCTATGTCTCAATCACCTTGGACAACTGTTTCGTTGTCCGGGATTTAAAGGTCATCCAAGGAACAAGTGGTTTATTCGTCGCAATGCCTTCCAAAAAACGCAAAGACGGCCAGTTCCGGGATATCGCCCACCCTCTGAATCAAGAGACGCGGACGATGATCGAAGATTTAGTATTTGAAGCTTATGAAAAAGAATTGAAATCCATGGGTGAAACTCTGGTAAATCTGAAACGCCAAAAAGCTCCAACGAGCGGCTATGGCGGAGACGAGTACTAGTCGAATGCACTCCGGCTTTGTCGGAGTAGAGTTCCCTGCTCATCGCCAGCTTCCGGACAGTTGTGGAGTCAGGAAGTGTGTGCGGCTTCAAGCCCATGGGCCCATTTTGCCCGCCTTTGCAGCATTTCTGCCCAGGCGGGCTTTTTCTTTTGAAGAATTCCAGCTCACCTTTACATTGTGACGCCGCATCATTCCTTGCTTTTGAGGCCTAAAATCCGTACTTTAGCGATTCAGTTATTCGTCTTGATGGGGTATCGACAAGTTGGTAAGTCAACAGATTTTGATTCTGTCATTCGCAGGTTCGAGTCCTGCTACCCCATCCATTTTTCCTAAATAATCCAAAAAAATCGAAGCCAAGAAAAATCACCTTAAGGCACTCGTACGTCTGCCATGGTGGCAGGACGAGAAAGCAGAGAGCGACTCGGGGCAGACGGCCACCATGGCCGGCTGAGCGAACGGCCCCGGCTCTGGAAGGTTGGTCCGGAGCCCAACCTGGGAAGACCGAGTCCTTAATGGTTTGTAGTGTCCAGAAAGCTAGTCAGAATCAAAACGAAATACAGACTGAGATTGATGCTGCCATCATTAATGGTATTAAATTGCGTGATACAAACAAACTTGCAAAAAGTATTGTCCGAGTTAACGGTTCGATGAGCTGTACTGGAAGTCTCATAGCTAGTGATATTGTAATAACGGCGGCTCATTGTATGTATGGGGTGTCCACGGCTGAAGTGACCTTCGATAAGAGCGCAGAAGAAGTTGATACATACGTAGGCAAAGTGTTGGTTCATGAGAATTTTAGTTTTGATGGAGATCCTTCAGAACAAAGTGATTTGGCTTTGATCAAGCTAGATAAAGCCGCCCCAAAAAATTACGAACCTATTTCAATTTTGAAAGATTCATCAAAAGTTTCCGATACTACCGTTCTGCATATCTATGGTCATGGAGCAAGTGAAGTTCGAGCCGTGAAGATAGATGGTACTCAGTATCCAATTGCATATTTAAATGAGTTAATCCAGTCGGGCTTAGTTGAGTGCAATGACGATAAAACTACTTGTGTTAAATATCTCTTTGATAATAACCACGAGTTACTTCGCGGGGTGACTAAAATAGTTAAGGCCGTTGAAAAAGCTTTCATAACTAGCTATGAAGCTTTAAAAAGCAGATTAAGTCGGTCCTTTTTTGGCACCACGGAACAGCAAATTTCGAAGGCGCAGGAAGCCAATCAAGGCCTATGGCTATCAACCTGGCAGCCAGTGTGTCGTAACCCTCTACACTCATGAAAATTCTCTAAAAAGCTCTCAAATTTTTAAAGCTCTGGAGCGGTCTATGCTATAAAACGCTCATGGAATTTGTAAGGATAGAATCACAAGACCAACTGGAAAAATATCTCGCCTCGACCGCTGATCACTTGGGTATTCAGTTCCCTTTGTCCTATTTCAAAAAATCCAAGGTATTTGCCTGTTACAACAAATCTGAAATTGTGGCTGGATTTTCGATCATTTTAGACACTCCATTCAGAGTTCTGTCTTCTATCCCAGAAGCTTCTCGCTGTGAAAAATACGAACAAATTTTAAACTCCAGTGTTGAAATCACCGGCCTGTGGATTAGTGATCAATATCGCTCCAAGCTTGGCATCCTGTCGCTGATAGAGTCCTTGACGCGCGAACTTCACACCGTGTCTTGCGAGATCAATAAAAATTTCGCCGTTTATGCATACGATTTCGATCAAAAAAATCTGCAAACCATTTACAGCCGCGGAACACCCATTTCGTTATTTGAAGGCTACACGATCCAGCAGATCGGCATGCCGAAAAGTAAATTCGAATGTATTGAGTATCTAGATATCACAACGTTACGCCAGGCTATTTTGACTAAATATCCCCGCCTGCAAAAGCTAAGACATGAAGTCAGCTGACACTTTTAAAAACGATCTGCAGCAAATGAAAGAAATCATTAAACCTGATTTTGCTTTCTCTAAGGCGATATTTTATTCCGACCTTATTTTTTCCGCAACTCTGGGTTGGGTCGCTTTTGTATTGGCCGTGTTCTTACTCACGCCACAATCTTTGGTGTTTTGGATTTGCTTAACCGTAGCAGCGCTGGCCCATTATCGAGCTCTTTCCTTTATCCACGAAGTCACGCACCATAAAGAAAAAATGCCCCACTTTCAAAAAGTTTATAACTTCTCTGTGGGCTTTTGGTACGGAACCCCCGCTTATACTCACTTCCCGCACGGCGATCACCACAACCCTTCGACCTTCGGAAGTATTCACGATCCGGAATATGTGGAGTTGTCAGAGAAAAGTCGCCTTACGATCTTAAGACCCTTTATTTTCTGTTTGGTGGCACCCCTGGTAATCACGACAAGATTCTGCGTCTTGCCTTTGTTTTCCTTTTTATTCACAGAAAAATTTAAACAAAATCTTTTTCAGAAGTTCTCTACCTTTGCGATGCAGGGAAACTACCAGAGAGACTTAAAAGCAAATGAATATCAATTAAGTCAAAAAGAAGACCTCTGGTGCGCGATCTTTTTCCTTATCCGTTTGGCTGTAAGCTTTTCGATACTTCCTTATTTCTTCGCTTTCCAATTGCTCATGTTAGGGTTTATGTCGTTTCTCAACTCTTACAGAGCAATCGTGGCACATCGTTATCAAGTCAGCAGACATCGCACAGATAGCGACACCAATATTGAATCTTATCGGGAGCAAGCTTTGGATTCCGTCACCGTTGAAGGTGGCTTGTTGACGGAACTGTGGGCACCTGTGGGTCTGCGCTATCATAGTCTGCATCATTTATTTCCGACACTGCCCTACTATGCCCTGGGAAAAGCTCATTTAAGACTGAAGCGTTCCTTAGCCGCCAACCATTTTTATTATCAAACCATAGAGCCTTCATTTTCCAGTGCCCTTCGCAAGCTCTATAACAGCTATCAATCGCATCAGAAGGTGTAGGTTAAAATGTTTCTAAGCCTGCCGTGGTTCTTTCAAATATTCTTATTAGTCATCTATTATTCCTTCAGAGCGTTTGTCGTCACAGGTCTGTTTTTTTATATCTTCGGAACATCCTGGGGAAAAGGCAGAAAGGTTTCTGCTAGGCCCTATAAGCCTGAACAAATAAAGTTTGAAGTCATCCAAACCCTGAAGATCTTCATCTTGGATTCATTGCTGCTTGTGGGAGTTATTAAAATCGGTTTGTTTAAGGTTGTTAACCTTGGCTTTGTAAATAACGTTATCAGCTTCTTGCTGTTGTTCGTGTGGGTAGAAGTCACGTTCTATATGACCCACCGTCTTCTGCATAAGCGCGCACTTTTACCGGTACACGTGACTCACCATAAATCTAAGGTTCCTTCTCCACTTTCAGGTTTTACCTTTTCCGTGGCAGAAAGACTTATTTTATTCTTTAACACCATGTCCTTGATCGTCTTGGCGGACTTCTTAGGCCATCCCCTTTCAATGGTGGGACTTCAAACCTATTTCGGGGTCAATATTTTCCTGACAGTTTTGGGGCACACGGATCTTAGGATATACCCGGCTTCATGGCGCAACAAACCCCTGCTCAATTATATCAGTGATCCGCCTGATCATTCTCTTCATCACTCGCATTTTTCTTGTAACTACGGGCTTTTCACAAATTTTTTAGATAAAAAATTTAATACCTATCGCAGCCCACGAGGTTCAGAGTCATCTCCCTCTTAAAGGAAGAATGACTCTAACTGAATCTTCTGTTGATCCAAGATTTCGAGGTTCTGTTGAACAGAACCCACTTGGAAGATCTGACTGACCATTTCTTTTCCAAAAAGCATTGAAGGCTTCGATGTTTCAGTCTTAAACAACAGGTAAGAGCCCCATTCAATTTTCTTTGCTGCTATCAATTTCTTAATCAAAGATTTAATACAGAGCTGGTATTCCTCTGTCGTCAGTTCGGAATCAATTTCAACTTGTAGCAACCAGTTCATTGCCAGTGACGTTCGGACCTTATCCCAAACGTTAAATCCCAATTCTAACTTTCGCAGACTTGGCTTTGCTAGCAGCCCAGAAAAAACCACTTTGTTCTGGTACATGACTTTCACTTTTCCGGCCGTGATCCGAGCAATATTTTGCACATCCTCTGACAAGCCTTCCGATGAATTCTTTAAATTGTCTTCAAAATCTTCCAGAACAACTTGAAAGGTTTTAGGAGTGGGCAGGATATATCCAGGGTGAACCCAAAGTGCCTGGGTTTTAAAAGATTCTATATGTTTATAGACCACTCCGGAACGACCTCGCCCCAAAGCTTTTAAAGCATCCAGATTATCACCTAGAACGCTGGTCAGAAAAAAGCTGATCTCTTTGAATTCCTCTATCTGATTCGCATTTTCCAAAATATCCCGATATATTTTTCGGAACTCTATCAGGGTGCGACTCATCTTTTTAGTGCTCAGACGCAAATCTGAAAGATAGCCATAGCTCACTTTTTTGCCATTTAAAAAAGCCTGTCGTATACCTAAAGAAAACAATCCACATACTTGTTTTTGGTCATCAATTAAAAATACCGGGAAGCCTTTAATGCCTTGCTCATCAAATGACCGCATTAAACTTTCGGTTCTCATCAGATTGATATTAAAAATATTCGTGGACATGAAATTGTGTTTTATAAAGTCCTGATAAACGTTCAAATCACTTTCTTCGACTAAACGTAATGAGTACTTTTTAACGAAATCACTAGCTTTCATGAACGACTCATTTCCCGCAGATTTTTCTTAAGCTCTTCACAAAACAGACCCACTTTCGCCTCGGACTGGTCAACACTGCTGTGCAATCTCATACCGAAAGCCAGGGTGTCCGCCCATTTAATAACGGTTATACCAAAAGGTCGATGAGCTCTGACTGTCGGATACATGGCCCAATAAAAATTCTTTAGATCTGGCTCCAGATCCGGCCAGGAACCCAAATTGGAAAATGAACCTACAATATCAGAGGTGTTTTTATCAAAATCACGCTTCGTCAGCCAGTACAGTACCGAGCTGGGCATCCAGGATAAGATCATACCGAGGTAATAATTTGCCCAGTGAACCCCACTTTGCAACTGCATCTTAAGTTCACGATGCACGTCTTCTATACGGCCCTCTGTTCGATAGGGAAATAAGAAATAAGACGAATACATCCCCAGGGGCACCTGTTGGTCAGCCCTGTCTCTTATATTCACGGGAATCATCCAACGGGAATATTTAAGACCGAAAATCTGGCTATAAGATTTAAAAACCGCCGTTGCCAAAAATGAATTTTCAGAAACTTTATTTTGTTGGCAGTAGGCTGCTATTGCCGTTACCAAATCGGGGTCAACTTTTAACTTTCTATTCGCAGATATCTTGCTGGGTTGAGCATGAGTATGGAGCTTAAACTCAGATTGCGGAGGCTGTTTGCGATTTAAGGCCTTGAATATTCTTAAGATTCTTTGTGCCGGACTGCTGTTTTTTGAGCCCAGATTCCCCAGAGGAACTTTCCAATTTCGACAAAATCGTTTGTTGATCGCCTGAAACAGCAAAGACAAACCGTCATTTACCGCGTGTGATGATGCAAATGACTCCACTAACAGGTCATTTGAATCATAAAGCTCAAGATCTAATATGACACTCTCGCCAAGCTCTTCTAAGGGGCGATACAGTTTGCCGAGAGTTATTTTCGTGTTAACGGTCATCCCCAAAATAGTATCAGCAAACCTAAAAACTAGTATCAAAAAACTGGCCCCTATGGCTGTGGCTAGACCGTGATCCTAAACACAATTCACAGTAACATTATGGGTGTGTCCCCCCGTAAGTGTGGAGACCTCTGTGATACCGCTATTATTTTGCAACATCGCAAAGTCCGCAGCCGTAATAGTCACACTGTGAGTATGTCCGCTTCCATTATCAGACAATGTATAAGTTTTGGTTACTCCAGCGATAACATCTGCCACGGATATTGTCAGGGTGTGATTGGGCGTGTGAACAACCTGAATGATGACGGACGTTCCGTTGGTGGTACACTGGCCGCCTTGAGAAGTATTGCCACCTCCGCTGCCTCCATAGCCGCTACCACTTCCACCGCAGGCTTCCAATAATGAAATCCCCAAAGGAATGAATGCACACTGTGTCGCCGTCAAAAGAAACTCACGTCGCTTCATAAAAATCCTCCTTCATCTTTAGAAAGAGAATCATACCTGATTACCCAGACAATCAGAAAAACCTAATCCAACACTTGTGTAAGGACTGTAAAATTTGAGGAATTATTGTGACTTGGCAGGATTATTCTAAGCGCTTCGCAACTTGGCTTCCAGGGGCTCGCGGTCTGCGCTGCTAAACTTGGAAGCTAGCTCAAAAATCATGTTCACACTTCCGGAAACGAGCTCCACGTTTGATGCGATTAAATGAGAATTTTCTCTCAAGGACTCGGTTTCACGTCTGATCGCTGTGGTCGAAGTGCGCAGAAGTTGAATGAATCGATCCATCTGTTCAAGATAATGGATAAAAGCTTGCTTAACTTCATCAACCCGAGCTGACTCCACCGCGCCGATTTGTTTAATAACCTCTAAACCTGTAATAAATTTTGAAACATCGCCCATGGCCGTTTCGATTTCCACGAGATGCTTCGCAAGCAAAGACACTTCCGATTGCAGACCAACGGAATAATCTTTAAAAAGGTAGGAAAAATCTTTTTGATTCGCAGCCATTTCCGCAAAGGCATTATCCGTTTTTTGCATTTTTAAGATCGACTCTTTGACAAAAAAGTCCACCATCAACATTTGAGAATTCAATGCGGAGGCGCGGAAGGAGCACTGCTGAATTACGTCGACCAGTTTATGGGCAAAGCTGGTAAGGCCACTCAGATTATTTTCAATCTGCCCAGAAAGAGCAGAGAATTCTTTAGAAACAACACCTAAACTGGCAGCTACGCTTCCGAATTTTGCGGCTGCGATTGTCATATTGACGGAAATGAACTTTAAGTTAAGAAACTCTTTATCCAAAAAGTCGATCGTTTCCACTAAAGCATCATTCGACTTTTGAAAACCGCCAACTTTTTCGAATATATCATTCAGTCGAGCTAAGGCTGAATTGGTGGTGTCGGCAATTTGCTGAAACTGCCCTGAACCTTGTGTCCATTCTTCTTTAACAACAGTTTTGTTAACTTCCAACGTCCTTGAGCTTAGCTCGGCCATAGTCGCTTTGACCATAAACTCTTCATAATCCTTAAAGCCATGCTCCTTGATCTTCGAAAGAAGCAGGCGTTCAGAATCTTCTAAGCTGTCATTCTCTTTTTCAAAAGATTGCACTTCGTCATAAATCTTCTGAACCACCTGAAATAGGGCTGACGAAGGCTTAAAACGGATGGGTATTTGTCCATCCGTTTTAAG
>JBJTMR010000013.1:0-3591 GCA_046070625.1 Bdellovibrio sp.
CATCTTTGACTGGCTCTGTCGACATGACTGCAACGAGCACTGTAAACGGCCGCATCTCTGATGTGACTGCTTACTCCTTGAAAACTGTGAAAGCAGCTACTGACAAAGGTCTTTGCAAAACAGAAGCACCTAAAACAGAAGTTGCACAAACGGAGGCGAAATAGTTATGAAAAACTTTAAACTTCTTTCCGCTTCAATTTTAGTGACTCTTTTGTGTGCTAATTCCGTATTCGCAGCTCAAAATAGAACAGCGAAAACGGCCAAAGCCGTAAAAACCGTGAATGCGCCTGCGAACGTCGATAAAACTCCTCTTACAGACGATATCGATGCTTTGGGTGGCAATAAAGAACTTATGAATATGGCTCAAAACATCAAAGCGGAAAGCCGCAGCCGTATCGTTCAAGATCGCATCATCGAAAGAAGAAACCGCGTTGAAATGGGTCTTTCTTACGGCATGAACTTCGGTGGAGATGCCTATACTAAAACTCAAGCTTTGGGCGTGGCTCTTGACTACCACATCACTCCCCGTTGGTCGATCGGTGCAAGATATTACGACTTCGGTAACTCGTTGACGTCAGAAGGCAAACGCCTTTTTGATCAAGCAAAAGCCAATTACGCAGCTGGCGGCCGCGCATATGCGGTTGATATTGATTACCCAGAAAATTCTGCGATGGCGATTATCAACTGGTATCCAATCTATGGAAAAACAAGCTTCTTGGATATGGGAGTAACGCAGTTTGACCTTTACCTTCTTGGTGGTGGCGGTCAAATCACTCTTTCTAGCGGCACAACTTCTGTCTACACAGGTGGCTTAGGTGTTGGCGCTTGGATCAGCAAGCACGTGACAGCAAGAGCTGAAGTTCGTTACATGACTTATAAAGATCAACCGCTTACTGGTGAACGCAATCTTGATATCGTAACTGGTAACATTGGCTTTGGATGGATGTTATGATTTCCAAAAAAATCTCTCAACTTGTGATGATCGCAGTCCTCGCTACTGGCAGCAATGCCTTAGCCGGTCAGCGTTTCTCAGTCGAGGATTGGGCAAAATCCTTTAAGGCTTCCCTGACTGAAAAAAGCGGCAAAAAAACTTTAAACCTTTTAGACTTCAAAACTTTAGAAGCAAAATCTATCTCCGCTTGTGTTGATTGTGATTCCAAAACGAATCTTGAAAAGGCACGCACTCTGTTTGCTAAGGGTCAATACGATAAGGCTCTCGAGCTTTATAACAAAATCCCTAAGGGCTCTGACTACTGGTTCCAAGCTGTGGAAGAAAAGGGCTGGGCTCATTTCCGTCAAAACAACGTAGAGAAAGCTTTAGCGCAATCTAAAACCTTGATCAGCCCTCAGTTTTCAGAAGTTGTAAATTCTGAAGCGTTCTTTCTGCAATCCTTGGCTCAATTGAAGATCTGTGATTACAAAAGCATCTTTGAAACTCATCAGATGTTCAAAGATAAACAAAGAAATCGCATTGCTGAAGTTCAAACTTTGGCCCAAGAAGGTTTTAACGATGCGTTCTTGAATGCTTTAAAGAAAGCTGACAAGTTTCCATTGGATGCTGCTGAAGTTGGAGAGTCCTTGGCTCATATGCCAGTTCTTTACTACAAAGATACAGAACTTCAGCGGCAGATGTTGAAATTTAAAGTCAGTCAAAAAGCGATGGAAATTCTGCGCGACAATGGTAGCCAGGCGAAGCTTCAGGAACAACTTGATAACATCAATCAAGGCGCTTTCTTGAAAATGAAAGCTCGTCTTAAAGTTCTTGCGGCTTCCGAAACAGCTGACAACAAACGCATTATTGGAAAATTAAATCTAGTGGAAGTTGAAGCCATTCAACGTATCCATACGGACCAATCCCTAGACCAAGCGTCCTTCACGACCAACAAATTTAAAAAAGTTGGCGAAGATCAATTGGTATTTATGGATGATGGTCGTCCTTGGATTGATGAACTTGATAAGTATGATGTCGCAACAAAAGCTTGTCCTCAAAATGTTAGGAGGAAAATGTGAAACAACTATTAGCTGCTTGCATTTATATTTCTGCTCTTATGCTGTTTGCAGCATGCAGTCAGGAATCGGGAACGATTCTAGCGCAAAAGGAGTTGAAGCAAGAAGAAGTTGAAATTCCTCAATACGACAAGATCCCAGAGCAACAATTCGCTTGGATCACTGAAGATGGCGGCCAAAGCCAGCTTGATTTCAATCCTCGCGTTGACGTTTTGTTTGTTTCCGACAATTCAGACTCAATGAAATCCGCGCAAGAGAATTTAATCAAAAATCTTGATCGCTTCACTCGCGGCATTACTTCAAATCGCATGATCGATTACCACATCGGCGTGATCTCGACATGGGATAGCTCAGAACGTTTCGCAGCCAAGAAAAAAGACTCATTCCAAATTGGTGAGCTTCGCAATATTAAAAATGCGAAAAATCAAACTGGAGAACGTCGTTATGTTACAAAGGCAGACAGCTCATCGATTTTAGCTGCTACGTTGAATATCGGCGTGACTCCTTATGCTGAGGGCGGTCCTGAAGTTGAAGAATTTTTCTCTCCTCTTGCGGCGGCTTTGGAAAAAAGTGGTCGTGGTGGCGCGAACGACGGTTTCTTCAGAGAAGATGCGCAATTGGTTGTGATCTTTTTGACTGACGCCGATGATTCTACAGCTCGCATCAGCCCAGAGGAAATGGCGAAGACCTTGGTCGACTTCAAGGGCGGCAAAACAGATAAAGTCTCTGTTTACGGCGTCTTGGTTAAAGGTTCTGATGCTGATCAATATAAAGACTGGGATTTGCGCATCCATCCAAAATACCATCCAGAGTGTTTTGATATGACTGCGAAGACACCAAAAAACAATGGTCGTTGCACAGGTTTCGGTCCAGAGCGTTTAGAACAACTTGTTGTTGCCGCAAACGTTGAAGCTGGAACTCCAGAGCAAGTTCGCGAAAAATACATCATGAGCATCGTATCAAAAAGCTTTGGATCAGACTTGGCAAAAATTGGTGACTCTATCACAGTAAAAACATTGGCGAAAGAGATCTTCCTATCACAACGTCCTCGTGTTGACTCGGCTACGGGCCAATTGATGGTTCGTGTTCGTTACGGTTCACCGGAAGTCTTGATGGCAGGCAAAGGTCAATTGATCCCACGCAAAGACGATGGTGGCTGGAAGTTTGATGCTGAAAACAACTCTGTGAAGCTTTCTGGTAATATCAAATACGAATACGTTGAAGGCGCAAGATTCGCCGTAGACTTAGTTCCAGTAACTCTTGCCAAATAGAACAATCAAAATAATAAAATTAAAAAGCCCTTTCTTAATGGAAAGGGCTTTTTTCATTTCACCAGATAGAATCATTTTACGGTGCCAATCGCAACAAAAGGTCCGAATTTGAAAGTGCCTTCAGGCTTTCAACCTTTAGAAGCACGCCATCCGTTAAGGGAATTTTAGGCAGATTCATTTTAACCGTCTGTCCCTCAAGAGCTCCGACAATGCGATCACGAATCGTTCCGGAGGAAAACTTCTGAGATGGGGAATATCTTGCCACATAAGATGCATCCCATTGAGGACTAAGCCCTAGACCGACTCCAGAAAA
>JBJTMR010000014.1:0-12831 GCA_046070625.1 Bdellovibrio sp.
GGGATGATGAACCACGGTCGATCTTCGTGATGGGTTTCTTTTAAGATCATGCTATAGGCCTCTTGATACTTATTCCAAAGCTGACGTTCTGTCAGATCACTCAGTTGAAACTTCCAATGTTTTCTTGGGTTCTCAAGCCGTTCTGTGATTCTTTTAGCCTGCTCTTTAGGGCTGATATGCAAAAAGAATTTAAGCAGCGTAACCCCTTCGTTGACGAGCATCTTTTCGAAGTGATTGATGTCTGAAATTCGACCCAAAGCCTGTTTTTTAGGGAGGCTTTTGTGAACGAAGGGCACGAGCACGTCTTCGTAGTGATTGCGATTGAAGATCACAATCTCTCCGGCTTCAGGAGTTTTCTTGTGCACTCTCCACAGATAATCGTGACGGAGTTCTTCATCTGTGGGCTTTTTAAAGGACACCACGCGCACACCTTGTGGATTGGTAGAGCTAAAAACGTGTTTGACTGTGCCATCTTTTCCAGAGGTGTCGAGCCCTTGCAGGACAATAAGTACTTTATGCTTGCCTTCGGCAAAGATGACCTCTTGAAGGGAACCCAGGCTGTTGGCAAAATCCACAAAGTGTTTTTCTAATTCTTTGGCGCTGAGTTTGACGAATTCAGAGCCATCAGTTGAAAGCTGCTTGAGAGATTTATTATGTGGATAAAATTTTTTTTCCATTCAGACCGTCCTTTCAGCTCTTAAAAAAATGGGCTACTGACATGATGTCAGAGCCCCGTGATCTTTTAAAGAGACACTGCAGCACTAGTGAGCGACGTGGGATGACGGCCCCTCTAATCTGGCATCTAGGGAAATTTCAGCATCAAGCAGGCGTGATATTGGGCAGTTGTTTTTTGCGTCCTCGGAGATGGCCTTAAATTGATTCGGGTCAATCCCTGGAACCTGCGCGTTTAATTGTAAGTGAGACGACGTCACTGTCCAATCAGGGCCTTTTTTTTCCAGACTGACGGTGGCATTGACGGTCAAAGAATCGGGAGTAAATCCTTTGGCGGTGAGTGCGCCAGAAAGGGCCATAGCAAAGCAACTGGCATGGGCCGCGCCGATAAGTTCTTCGGGATTTGTTCCGGGAGTATCCCCGAAGCGTTTTGCGAAAGAGTAAGGCGTGTTGTTTAAGACTCCACTGTCTGTGGAGATTTCTCCTTGGCCTTGTTGCATATTTCCGCGCCAAATGGCACTGGCTTTTCTTTGCATAGATCCTCCTTATTGATCCCCAAAGAATACGCCTGGAGAGAAGAGGAGGCCGAGAAAATTGCTTAAGAATGTTAAAGGTCAGTTAGTAAGACTTTAGGATTTTGTCTAAGGTGCCATTTCGCTTTATGGTGTCGATGGCATGATTTAGTTCATTAAGTTTCAAATTGCTTTTCGGGGAGAGGGCGCATTTCGTCATGACCGAGTCCATGCCAAAATCTGTAAAATCCAAGGCAGCGTGCTTTTTCTTGTAGTAGTTGTATTCAAGATTGGACATGACGATGTAGTTAATACGACCACTTAAAAGTTTTTGTATGTTGCTATCGTTATTCGGTCCGTCTTCGCGCAGAAGTGTGTTCTTTTGAAATAAATTATCCAATCCTTTATAGACGAAGTTAAGAACGACGCCAATTCGTTCCCCGTTAAGTTCTGAAAGTGAATGGATGGTTTTTTTCTTAAGATGGACAATGACATTCACACTGCGATAGAGATCATGACTCCACAGAACGTCATCTTTGATTTTTTCCTGCCAAGCTTCATTGAGATGGCAAATAAAAGAAATATGCCCAGCCAACAACGTGGGGGCGACTCGTTTTTTAGGTAATAAGACCCAAGAGGGCTGGATTTTGAGCTCATCGGCGATGGCTTCGCCCAGATCTTTCAAAATTCCACTGTCCAAAGTGGGATTGTTTTCGAAACGGCGAATGCCGACCAACGGAAGGGAGTAGTCGGAGTTAATCCCAATGACAATTTTGCTGTTTTCAACTTCTTGAGCAAACGTTGAAAAACTGAATAAGAGAACTAAAAAAAACCAGATGCTCTTCATGCGATCAGCATATAAGATGCCACAGGAAAGTATAGGCATTAATTATTTTTCCCTGGAACGCAGGCAGGTAAATTGACATATGGGCGATAACATTAAAAAAGTAGCGGTCATCGGAAATGCCGGAGGCGGTAAAACTGCCATAAGCCGGCGTTTGGCAGAAATGTATAGTTTGCCGTTGGTCCATGTTGATTCCATTCAATTTATTTCAGGAATGCAAGTAAGGCCTCATAAAGAATCCATAGAAATGCTTCTTCGATACGAAGACCAAGAAAAGTGGCTTATCGACGGCTATGGTCCTTTGGATATTATCGTAAAACGCTTTGCTAAAGCCGACAAAATTGTCTTTATCGACTTTCCGATTTGGCGACATTATTGGTGGTGTACCAAACGTCAAATCAAAAACCTGTGGTCGCGACGGTCTGAACTTCCTGAGGGATGCGATGAGCGCAGTTGGGCGCACACCGCGAAGCTTTTTAAAACAATATGGCGGGTTCATAAACAAATGCGACCGGAGCTTATTCGCATTTTAAGTCGTGAACAATTACGAAGCAAAGTGGTCACAGTGCGAAGTTATTCCCAATGGAAAGTTCTTGCCAAGCAAGGTTTCTAAAGAGACTCGTTCAGTTGGCTCATCAATTGGGCGATCAGCTTTTTAGCGGGAAGTTCCTGGATGCGATGGACTTCGGTTCCGGCCCACAACGAGGCAAAATCAGGAATTCCTTTTTCCGCAGATGACTTGCGAAGATCCCGGGTAAAAGCGTTCTGCGCCGGAAATGGCAAGATGGCCTCAGGATGTTTTTCCATTTCACGCATAAAACGATTGCTAATTCCTCGAGCCAAGCGACCGGAATAAACTCTGGTTAAATGCGTTTGGTTGCCATGGGCTTTTCTAAGTTCATGACGATAGACTTCGGACGTTCCTGCCTCAGGACACAAAAGAAAGGCGGTCCCGAGTTGCGTGGCATCAGCGCCGAGTTGAAGTGCCCTTGCGATATCCGCTCCATTCATGAGGCCACCAGCAGCAATCAGTGGCAGGTCGATATTTTGACGGCATTGGCTTAAGAGATTCAACGTGGAAATTCCAGGATCGCGGTCCAGAGCATTGGCGATGCTTCGGTGGCCTCCAGCTTCTTGCCCTTGCAGAGTGATGGCGTCAACGCCATGCTTTTGCAGCATCAAGGCTTCTGCAAGCGTCGTGGCTGTTCCGATGACGTAAATACCTTGCTGATGGCAGGCTAGGATAAATTCTTCGGGCACATAACCAAGAGAATAAATAAAGATCTCAGGCTTAAGCTTTAAAACCATTTCCATCTGATCTTTAAAGTTTTCACTGTACGGCTCGGCAATAGTGGGATCCGGTAAGCCCAGCTCTTGACGAAATTGTCGTGTGCTGTCGAGTGCTTTTTGTTTTTGTTCCAAGCTGATTGTGATTTCCGGCGTCGGAGCAAATAAATTAATCGCAAAAGGCTTGTCAGTCAGCGAGCGAACTCTAGCGGTCATTAACTCAATGTCTGACGGTTTGAGGTACGGGGCCGCCAAGGCGCCGAGGGCGCCGGCTTCACAGCTGGCTGCGACCAGCTCTGGAGTCGTGGGGCCTCCAGCCATGGGGGCCACAATCAATGGAATCTTTAAAGAGAAGCGAGTGGCAATTCTGCTTTTTAAAGTTTTCATAGTGGTTACTTGATCAGATAGTCTTCAAGTTTATCGAAGGAGCCTGTCCAACCTTGCGTCATGCCCGTTTTCGCGTTCACAAAGGATTCGAGTTCCGCGGGGCTCACATCACCATAAGGTTGCCATGTTACGGTGACTCGAGTTTGCTCGGGCCCTTCTTCTGTCAGCTGCACTGTGGTTTTCATGGTTGCGGGCCAAGTCGGCATCATGGGGTGACGGGACATGTTTCCGTTTTCGTCGGCGAACTCTTGCAGGTAAATCATACGATCGGGAGGAGTTATTTCCAGATATTTGGTTTTGCCGTACATAGTGAATTCCCCATTGGTCATAGAATAAAAGCTAGAACCGCCAGGTTTGATGTCGACATTGATAAACGTCATGGTGAATCCTGTGGGCGGCAACCACTGCGAAAAGTGTTTGGCGTCGGTCCACATTTCAAACATGGTATTTAAAGGCACGTTGAAGCTGCGATTGATAAGGAATTCTTCCTGACCAGTGGCTTCCTTGTCGAGATATTCACCCAAGCGATCCCAAGTGGAATCTCCGCCGGCTTTTTTGATGAACTTGCGAGTTTCTTCTGCGGCCTCTGGAGTCGGTAAGGCCATGGTCATATCCAATTTGGTTTTTCCTTTAACCTCTGTAAAGGTTACGGTCACACGGAAAAGGGGTGGGCGATCTTCGCTGCCACCATGGTCATAGACCAGGCGCGAGTATTTTTCGACCTCGTGGTAAATAGTTACGTTTTCATAGTTTACGCCATCAGGACCGTGCATGGTGTATTTCCAAAAACCACCGGGCTTAAGATCCTTGCCATGAGTGGTGATAGTGAAGCCACGAGGGCCCCACCATTTTGCTGCTTGCGCGGGATCGGCCCATGCCTCCCAGACAGCTTTCAGTGGGGCATCATAGAGACGTGATAATTTAAGTTCGTTCGATTTATTTTTTGCGCCCATGAGTTTTCCCTTTCGGTTTTTTCTTTTTGTCGGTGACAGTCTTTAAATAAGCATCCAGACGATCAAAGCTTTCTTCCCAAAATATGCGGTACTGATCCATCCAATCAGCAACATCTTTGAACGGTTCTGCATTGAGTTTGCAAGGCCTCCATTGGGCCTCGCGGGTTTTTGTGATCAGGCCCGCCTTTTCAAGGACCTTAAGGTGTTTGGTGACGGCGGGGAGGCTCATATCTTTCAAAAAAGGTTTCGCCAGATCTGAAACGTTCGCATCGCCTTTAGAGAGCTGCGCGAGCATAGCCCGACGAGTGGGGTCGGCGAGAGCTTGGAACGTGAGGCTGAGATTGTCTTGCATAATTTACCTCAAGGTTAATTAACCTAATGGTTAATTATAGCCTTGAAAATGCTATTTCGTCAAGATTGGAGCTAAGTGATGAAAAAGAGAAGGAAAGTTGCGGTGTTTTCCAGCAGCTAAAGGAAGTTCAAAAAAAATTTCAGTTTCTTTGGAGGT
This sequence comes from Bdellovibrio sp., assembly GCA_046070625.1. Taxonomy (GTDB): domain Bacteria; phylum Bdellovibrionota; class Bdellovibrionia; order Bdellovibrionales; family Bdellovibrionaceae; genus Bdellovibrio. Next base: position 5,164 of record JBJTMR010000014.1, read on the forward strand.
GAATGCGCGGATGGAAGAGTTGAAAATCACGAATTGCGAAAGCGGTCTGTAGAATTTGCCAGGTCGCGTGCTTGCTTATTATGCAGATTTATCAAAGACTTAAGAGTTTCTCGGGAAACTTGCTGAGCTTGTAAGCAACCATGCGCCGCGCCTCGAAAAACTTCGATATTTTTTTAAAATACTGCAAGATTTCGTATTGACATTAGACCCCTCTTAGAACAAATTAGCACTTCCTCAAACGGACAGTGGTTCGCTAGCTCAGCTGGTAGAGCACTTCACTTTTAATGAAGGGGTCGATGGTTCGAATCCATCGCGAGCCACCATTTTTTGTTCATTTGATTTACCTAGTACGTTCCCATCGTCTAGGGGCCTAGGACACCTCCCTTTCACGGAGGATACAGGGGTTCAAATCCCCTTGGGAACGCCAATTTTTTGAATTCAAAACCCGATCCAAAAGATCGGGTTTTTTATTTTCCCCATCTGACTTATGGTTTTCTTTTAATACAGAAGCGGCACGTAGCGCCCCCTCTGGCAATACAGCTTTCTAGTTTGACGTGAAGTCCCCCTGAAGCCTGCTCAATAAACCGTGTATCAAAACGACAAAGTTCTGGATGGAGTTTTGCGACGGAATGGTAAACGCAATTTGTGGCTTCAATGATGGCGCCTTTTCGCAAGTCGCTTTGTTTTAAGGAAGCTCTATATCCTAACTCGTTTAAGGCTTTGGTTACTTCGGCCATCATCTCGGCGGAAGATCTGGTGTTTTCAAAGCGTGTCTTCATAGAAGCGGCAACTTTGTCAGCCAGGCGCTCCATCATTTTTGAAGTTTTTTGAGAGCCCATTTCTTCAGAAAGAAGTTCCAGAATAATATTAGACAACCACGAATATTGCCGAGGGAATGTTTCAGCCCCTTTTTCAGAAAGCATGTAATAGCGACGAGGACGACCGACGGAGCCTTTTTGATCTTGATAGGTGAGAAGGCCCGCATTGTCGATTTTGATTAGATGTTCCTTGGCCGCCGTTTTGGTGATTTGGAGGAACTCGGCGATTTCGTCTAAGGTCGCACCCGCGTGGTGGTCGAGCAGGTATTCCAATATCTTTTTCTGATTTTCATGCAGTCCGATCATAAAAAGCTCCGGCTATTTAAACAATTTAAACAGTATTTACCATTTTAATATACCAGGCGATTCTAGCCAAAGAAATTGAAAACATAACCAGGAGAAAATATGGAAACCACAATCAAGCCGACATCCTTGTCGCAGAATCAAATTGGAACATCATTTCGGTCGCTTTTATCAGGAATCCTCACGGGGCAAATTGCGGGCCTTATTATGGCTGTTGTCGTGATGCTAGTCTTCGCACTTTTTTTAGGAAAGAGTCTGCTGTATCCCGTTCAGGTTATTGGATCTATGGCATTTGGTGAATCTGCTTTGCAGGGATTTCATTTGGGGGCATTTATTGCGGGACTTATTTTGCATCAGCTCGGTCCGTCTCTTCTTTGGGGTGGGGTCTATGGTTTTCTTGCAAACAGATTTTCAGTTCAAACGCTCTCTGCGGCGCTGGGACTTGGTCTCGGTGTGGGAGTGATTGCTATGGTGGGGCCTTATATTTTGATTCCCACGCTTATGAAGTCTCTTTATGGAATTGATATTTGGAATCGCGAGATTCCATTATTCTGGGACTGGGCCGCGCACTTGGTTTTCGGCGCGTCCTTTGCTCTTTATCCAAAAATAGCTGAGGTTGTGCAATCAAAACGGTAGGTCTTAGGGGGAAAGGTCTATCCGAAAGATAGACCTTTTAAAAAAAAAGCACCGAAAAAATTCGGATGAACTATCGACTGGTAGCTGTAATGCCGTCGAACATAAGACCAATTGTTACATAGCCACCGGATAAATCCATCGAGTCAATTGCGCTGCTTGCGGTGCCGGAGCGTTTAAAGCTGCTGACTTTGTTGTATTCGTAACCGCCTTCGAATACCAAAAAAAGTTGCTTCAACCCGACAGCCACGGAAACACCTGCCGCTGCATAAGGGGAACTTGCCCAACCTTCTCCGGCGCTTGAAGTGAGTTCGCCATCTTGACTGGCGGTTTTAATTTTTAAAGTGGAGTTGGTTCCGCCCACGCCAGCAAAGACGTCGGCTTTGAAAGTATCAGATTTTACAAAGGGGACGCGCGCCAACAAGAGCAAGGCGTCTTGGTCCGCCTTCACATAGTAGTCCGTTGCTGCATTGGACGGGTTTTCGTCTAAGGCAATAATTCGTTTAGAATATCGGATACCCACATTTAAATAAGACATCAGGGGATAAGTGATTTCTACGCCCAGTTGTGTGGACTTGTCGATTTTCTGGAGGCCTTGAGCTTCTGTTGTTTCGTTGACATTGGTTGGGTTGACGGAAGTCACTCCAACAAAGAGGCGAGCTTGCGCCGGAAATTCTTTTGCAAAAGCTGTGTGTGAAAATAACAAAGAAGCGCCAACGAGTAAAACAACCGGATACTTGAGCATAATTTTTCCCTCAGAGTTATCTTAACTGATCCTTGTTATTCAACAAGTCCAGGGGCTATTTCGAGACTCATTTACGCTCTATAAAATATGAGAAACTTCAAGTTTTCGTTTTGGGATTCAAGATGTTGAAAAGTGGGATGAGGTCAAAAAGAGCTATCGTATTTTACCTAAAGATCAGGCCCCTTGCGGAGCCTGAGTCTTAGTTATTAAAAAGAGGTTTAACCCAGAGAGTTTGTTCTCGCCCAGGTCCGATAGAGATCACGTCAATCGGTGTTCCCAATTGCGAACCAATATAGTCGATATAGTTTGTCGCCGGACGAGGAAGGTCAGACAAAGTTTTGACCTTCGTTAAATCTTGAGTCCAGCCGGGAACCCACTCAATGACGGGCTCAACTTTCGACAACTCCCACGGGGATGTAGGAAGCTCTGTGATGGTTTCGCCATTCAATTTATAAGCTGTGCAAACGCCAATACGATCATGGCCAGTTAAAACATCAAGCTTCATCATCGCTAGGTTTGTGATGCCATTCACACGGATCGCATATTTCAAAGCCACCAAGTCAATCCAGCCACAGCGACGAGCGCGTCCTGTGGTGGAACCGAATTCATGACCATCTGCTTGGATTTTTTTACCGATCTCATCGCTTAATTCTGTAGGGAAGGGCCCAGAGCCTACGCGTGTTGTGTAAGCTTTGAAAACGCCGATCACTTTTTGAATACTCATGGGGCCGATGCCAGCGCTTACGCACGCATTTGCGGATAATGTCGACGAGCTTGTCACGAAAGGATAAGTCCCGTGTAACACATCTAGCATCGTTCCTTGCGCGCCTTCAAACATCACACGTTTACCAGACTTCAGACCTTTAGAGATTAACAAAGACGTGTCTTTAGCGCGGTAGGGAGCCAAGTCTTCAGCAACTTTTGCCAGATCGGCAAGCAATTCATCTAATTTAAATGTTGGTGCTTTGTAGTAATTCTCAAGCATGAAGTTTTTTTCACGCAACGCGAGTTCAAGTTTTGCCTTCAATGTTTCTGGAGAGAATAAATCTCCAAACAAAACCGCTCGACGAGAAGCGCGGTCTTCATATGCTGGACCGATGCCTTTGCCCGTGGTGCCAATTTTTCCGTCTTGCAAAGCCGCTTCGCGAGCCGCATCCATCGCTTTATGGTAAGGAAGAATGATGGTCGCTGTATCTGAGATCAAAAGTTGTTTTGGATTTTGCAAAAGACCTGAAGCAATCAGACCGTTGATTTCGTCGCGAATACCAAAGACATCGATCACAACACCTGAAGTAATGACACAGGTTGTGTCGGGGCGAAGAACCCCGCTAGGTACCAGATGCAGGATAGTTTTTTGTCCATTGACGACTAAGGTGTGACCCGCATTCGCGCCACCTTGGTAGCGCACCACCATGTCTGCCTTTTCGGCGAACACGTCGATCAATTTTCCTTTACCCTCATCGCCCCATTGAGCGCCAACAACTACTATTCCAGACATAATATCCAGCCCCTTTTAGACAAGGTTACGGAATAAGATAGAAATCGAGACGGGGTTTGTCTAGGATTATTCTCCCTGGAATGGAGCGGCTCCGTACCAAGGTGTTCGTGGTGGGAGGGTGTCAGAAGTGCTGCCATCAATAAAAAAGGCCATAAGTTTATTAGCTGCAACCTGAGAGGCTTTAAAGAAAGCATCTTCAGTATTTGCTCCAATGTGGGGAGTTAAAATCACATTCGGATAGGTTAAAAGATTGGATGTGCGCGGCAAAGGTTCCTTCTCAAAAACGTCCAACCCCACTGAACGTAACCAGCCTTTGCCCAACGCTTCGCACAGATCATTTTCATTAATCACAGATCCGCGCGAAGTATTAATTAGCACAATGCCACGATGGATGTATTCAAAGTGCGAGCGATTTAACATGTGTTCTGTTTCCAAGGTTTTGGGAACATGGAAACTTAAGACATCAGCAGACTTGAGGACTTCTTCATAGCTTAGGCGTGGAATATTCAAGCGCTCGAAATTTTCATCAGGAGCGTAAGGATCATAGGCGACGATATTCATGCCAAAGGCTTGCGCAAAATCCGCCACACGGGAACCGATGCGGCCGAGCCCCACGATTCCATAGGTGCGCCCGGATAACTCAATACCGGTGATAGAGTCTCTTTGCCATTCTCCCGCTTTGATCATCTTGTGGGCTGGTAACAAGTTGTTCACGCACGCAAGAACTAAGCCCCAAGTCAGTTGCGCTGCAGATTGGATGTTTGCAGTTGGAGTGTGCATGACGGTGATGCCCCATTTTTCTGTGGCATCTAAATCAATGTGATCAAAACCGCTGGTGCAAGTAATGATCAATTGCAGTTGACGGGCTTTTTGCAACAAAGTCTCATCAATTTTTGTACGACTACGAATAATGAGCGCATGTGCTGATACCAAATGCTCTAAGGGTAAGTGCTTGGGGTTATCACAACGAATGACTTCGAAATCAGAATTTTGGGCCAAATATAAAAAACTATCTTGAGCAAAACGATCCGTAATTAAAATTTTCTTTTTCATGGATTGTGCTCCAACCACAGACGACCTTCATTAACCACAGTCGAAATTTGTTCCAACGACAAAGAGCCCGGATCAAAATGGCGAAGTGTTTTCCCCAAAGACTCAATTAATCTTAGCAGTTCTTTGTCTTGAATGTAGCCCATGTGGCCAACGCGAATAATTTTCCCTTTAACCTGATCTTGGCCACCCATGATAGTGATGTTGTGGGTTTCTTCAAGCTCCAAGCGGATCTTTTGTCCGTCCAGATGAGCCGGCACATTCAAAGCTGTTACTGAATCGCTGGGCGCTTTTGCGTACAGAGTAAAACCCAACTTAGGAGCGAACAAACGTGTGAATTCCGCTCGGCGGTGAATGTCGTGGAAAAGGCCGTTAAGACCGCGCTGATTGATAAGGTTCAAGACCACGTCCAAGGCGCGCAAAATCGCCACGTTGGAAGAAAAGAACGTTTCACCTGCGGCGTTGGCTTTTCTTTCTTTGCGAATGTCGAAATAAAATCTCGGGAATTTGGCATCCTCAATAAACTTTGCAGCCTTCTGAGAAAAAGAAACAAAGGCCATTCCTGTTGGCAACATAAAGGCTTTTTGTGAGCCCGCAACCAAACCGTCAATTTTCCATTCGTCCATTGGTAACGGATAGGCGCCTAGAGCGGTGATCGCATCGATGAGCAATAAAGTTTCATTGTATTGACTGACAATTTCGGCAATTTCTTTAATGGGATGAGCCACCGCCGTGCTGGTCTCGCAGGCCTGGCAAAGAACGGCGCGCGTTTGTGGAAAGCGTTTCAGATGATCCGCGACATGCTCAGGTTTTGCAGCCTCACCCCAAGGAACGTTCATGATTGAGACGTCAGCCCCGTAAGTTTTCGCCATCTCGGCCCAACGTTCGCCAAATTTTCCAGATACAATTGCCAAAACTTTGTCACCCGGGGAGAGCACATTGACAAGCAAAGTCTCCATGCCGCCGGAACCCGTGCAGCTAAGAAGATAGACGTTCTCCGAGGTTTGAAAAATGGATTTAATTCCGGAGAGAACGCGCTTTAAAATTTTATCAAATTCAGGTGTGCGGTGATGGATCATGGGAAGTGCGAGAGCTTTACGCACCTCAGGATGAAGATTTACGGGGCCCGGAGCAAGTAAGCTGTATTCGTCATTGAAGGATGTCATTTTTCTTCCTTGATCTATTGATTAATTTATACTCAACTGGGTTTGTGGACGCAATCTTTAAAGCCTTTCGCAGCACTTTGATCTTATCAGTTTTTATCTCGGGATGTGCCTATCATCTGGGCGTTGCCAGTCGTACGATTCCTGGTGGTTACAAACAAATTTCTGTGCCCATTTTTAAGAATAAAACGCAAGAGCCGGGTCTGGAAGTTGGTTTTACCAATGCGCTGATTCATGAATTTCAACGTTCGCGCGTTGCTCGAGTTGTGGACAATTCTTTGTCGGAAGTGGCTGTGATTGGTCAGGTTGATTCCGTTCAATACTTACCTGGAGCAAAGCGCGTGTCGGGTGACTCCGCAGCTCAGTATTTGCCGCAAGGTTCTGTTATCGCGTCAGAGTATCGTATTCTTCTGACAGTAACTGTGAAGGTCGTTCGTCAAGCCGATGGCACAGAGCTTTGGAGTGGAGCGTTCACAGGGGAGCGTACTTATGCAGCACCTCAGGTAACGCTGGCTGGCGTAAACTCGGTAGATCCTCTTTACAATCTGTCAGCGCGCAGGCAAAACATTGACCTCATGGCGAACGATTTGATGTTGGAAGCTCACGATCGTATTACCGAAAATTTCTAATTGAAAAACAGCTAAGAGACCTGATGGCTTTGATTGATGCTCAAAAATTTTATCGCGATTTGGAAAAGGGCGAACTTGCGCCTATGTATTTCCTGTTCGGTGAAGAGCCTTATCTGTTGAATCAAAGTGTTGAGCGTTTCAAATATGCAGTCCTTACCGAGGGCGCTATTGATTTCAATTACAGTCTTTTTTACGCCAGTGACGCTGATATCGTGCAAGTGCGCGATGCTGTGGAAACGTTGCCGATGATGGCGCCTCGTCGTTTGGTGATCCTTAAAGAATCTCAAGAGTTGAACGATAAAGAGTGGGCTCAGTTAGAACCACTTATTGAAGAACCCGTGGACAGCACGGTGTTTGTGATTTTGGCTTCCCGAGTGGACAAGCGTAAAAAACAAATCCGCCAAATGTTGGATAAAGCCGCGTGTGTGGAATTTAAAAAGCCTTACGAAAATCAGATTCCTTCATGGATCAATTATATTGCTCAATCGCTGGGACTTACGATCAGCAATGAAGCCATTCATTTGCTTCACAAGTTGGTTGGCCATCATTTGACTGAGATCGAATCTGAGTTGAAAAAACTGGGTGAGTTCGTCGAAGGGCAGCGTCGCATTGAAGTCTCTGACGTGGCTCAAGTTGTTTCCCGTTCTAAAGAAGAAAGCGTTTTTGATTTCACCAAAGCTGTCGGCGAAAATGATCGTGTAAAAGCTTTGGAAAACTTGGTTCATTTGTTGGATCAAGGCCAAAACGAAATCGGTATTATCTCTTTGGTGGCTCGTCACATCCGTATTTTACTGACCGTAAAAAAAGGAATGGATGAAGGCCTTCAAGG
>JBJTMR010000015.1:0-1992 GCA_046070625.1 Bdellovibrio sp.
CGTTGCATCTCAGGGTCTAGTGCAGGAGCCACAGGAACTTCATGATACACCGGAACATCCTGATGAAGCTGATCTAGCAAAGAAAGTTGAGAACTTGCTTGAACTTTTTTTGATTCAATTTCGCGCAACAAACTCTTCGCACGTTTCGTCACAGATACTGGTAATCCCGCAAGCTCCGCCACTTGAACCCCATAGGATTTCAAAGCTGGACCTTTTGCGAGAGTATGAAGGAAACGGATTTCGCCGTTTCTTTCTGCAACCGTCATGTGCGCATTCGTGATTTGACCATAACTCTGATCAAGGAAGGTCAACTCATGATAGTGAGTTGCAAAGAAGGTCAAGGCCTTCACCTCGCTTAATAGATGTTCAAGAATGGATTGTGCCAAGCACATTCCATCAAACGTGGATGTCCCGCGACCCACCTCATCCAGAATCACTAAAGAATCCTTCGTTGCATTTTTAAGCATTGCCGAAGTTTCGGTCATTTCGACCATGAATGTGGATAGACCTTCGGACAATTGATCGCTCGCCCCGATACGGGTGAAGATCGCATCGAACACTGGTAAATGTGCTTCGTCCGCAGGAACGAAGGAACCCATTTGTGCCATGATCGCGTTCAAAGCCACCTGACGCATCAAAGTCGATTTACCGGCCATATTGGGACCTGTTAGCAACAGGCAAGAATGTGGGCGCAACTCGATGTCATTCGCCACGAAGTTCGTTTTCACTGTTTGTTCCACCACCGGATGGCGGCTGGCTTTTAATTTAATAGCGCCGTTTGTAGTAAAGTGAGGACGCGTGTACTTTTCTTCAAGACTTAACCACGCAAGACTTGAAATCACATCCATCTCACTGCACTCATGCGCAAGAGTCAGCAATGCCGGGCATTGTGAAAGAATCTCTTTGCGAAGAGCTTCAAAAAATTCAAATTCCAGATCGGCGCGTTTCGTGTTCGCACTCAAAACTTTTCGTTCAAGCTCAACCAACTCGTCCGTGCAATAGCGTTCTGCATTCGTCAGTGTTTGTTTACGCTGATAATGTGACGGCGCTTTGTCCTTATGAGTATTGGTGATTTCGATATAATAACCGAAGACATTGTTGTAACGGATCTTCAGACTTGAAATTCCGGTTTTTTCTTTTTCATCAGCTTCCATACGCGCCACCATGGCCTGCGCATTTGTTGAAAGCTCAATCAACTCGTCAAGCTCTGAAGAAACTCCGTTACGAATCAAGTAACCTTGCTTCGTCGTCAATGGTGGTTCTTCCACTAAAGTGCGTTCGATCTTGTACGCCAAATCGCGCAAGCTTTCAAAATTCGCCGAACCACCGCTGGCGTTCACGTAAACTTCCAATGCGCTGATACCCGCGTGCACGCTGCCCGCTAATGCCTGTAAATCACGACCATTGCATTGTGGTTGAGAGATCTTACCCAAACGACGTTCGATGTCTCCCATTTGCCCTAGGATTTGACGAGTGCGCTTTAATTCCAAAACATGACTGCGCCAGAACTCCACAGAGTTCAAACGATTTTCAATCGCTTTCAAATCACGCAGTGGGAAACTCAACCACTGACGCAACATACGACTTCCTGCCGAAGTTTGCGTGCGATTGATCGCGTGGAACAAACTGCCCAGGCCTTCGCCTTTATAGGTCGAAAAAATCTCTAGATGGCGAAGAGTTGTGTTAGTGATTTCGAGACGATGTTCCAAATCTCTTTCTTCAAATGGAGAAAGTGTTTTCAGCGCTTCCTCACCAGAAAGCTGTTTCACGTAGCTCAGCAAACGTGCCGCAGATTGTGGCGCTTGTTTTGCCAACAAGATATTTCCACCATCCATCACGTCTTCGTGATGACTGATAAGAATCCCATCGACACCCGTCAACAAAGCTTCGTGATCTTTCGCGATCACGATTTCAGCGACTGGCAAGATTTGCAAGAAGCGCAACAGATGTGACGTATGAGATGATTTAAAGAAAAACGCTTCACCCGTTGTC
>JBJTMR010000016.1:0-4303 GCA_046070625.1 Bdellovibrio sp.
AAGTTCTGCGGAGCATGCCAAAACCTCTCGACTCTTCTATTTTCGGATTTTTTCACCCCACAATATAGGTCTCATTTTAAAAATCTCAAATTTGGAGCCCTGCATTTCTAAGGACTAACAAAATCACTCCTGTTAGCATCGAGATATGAATCAATTTGAAACACTTCAAAACTTTCGTGCCTATGAACTACTCCATTTCAGAATTGAGACTTTACAGATCCACAGCCAATGCCTGAAGGGCAACCCCCTGGGGGACAGCACTGTGCGCTTCAATCCTCTGTTGATCCCTCAGCACGACGGCCCTTGGCCCGTGGTGCTTGTTCTGGGAGGATTCAGCGGAAACGCCCCGTTTTATTTCAATCCCAAGTTCAACGAGCAAAACACCATTCAAGGAATTGATCAGGCCTTTGCTCGCGGCGAAGCGCCCGGCGCACTTTATGTCTTTGTCGATGCACTGACGACTTGGGGTGGATCTCAATTCATCAACTCAAAAGCCGTGGGCAACTATGAAGACTACATTATTCAAGAAATCGTTCCCGCCCTGAAAGCTCACTACCCGGTTTCGAAAGATTCCAAGAACTGGTGCGTGATGGGTGGTTCTAGCGGTGGCTATGGCGCACTTCATTTAGGAAGTAAATATCCTGACATCTTTGGTTATGTTGCCGCTATTGCGCCAGATTCTTTTTTTGAAGCCAGCTTAGTGCATGATCTTTATCAGACACTCCCGTTGTGGGAAAAATTCGGACAATCTGGACTGCGCGCTTTAGAGGAGCTTCGCAATGGCAAACTGACGAAGTATAAAAACTGGCATTCTTATCTGAATGCTTTCGGCATGTGTGCTTGTTATGCGGCTAAGGGTGAACATGGCGATTTCCATTTCCCGTTGGATCCAAAAACGGGTGAAAAGATCCCTGCCATTTGGAATGAAATCCTTGCAAAAGATCCCCTGCACTTTTTAAAGGAACGTCAGGGCAATTTAAAGAAACTGCACGGCCTTTATCTGGATGTGGGAACCAAAGACAACTTCAATCTGCAATATGGGTCACGCCAGATTTCAGCGATTTTGAAAGGCCTTCGTATTGGACATGATTACGTGGAATTTGAGGGAACTCATTTTGACATTGGAGAAAGGCGACCTGAGGTTTGGAGATGGCTGGTTCATTTTCTACAACCATAGATCTGTTATGATCCAGAAATAAAAAAGGCTTCCTTCCGGAAGCCTTTTTTTATTTTCACAATCCTTTAAGTAAATCACCACAGCGTGAATACTTAGAGATTTTTTTCGCCGCTTTCGCGATCGCTTCGTCACTAGTTCTCTTTTTGAACCATGAGTTGCTCGCTTTATCGAAAGCCTTTTGGAAACGAGCCACAAGACCTCTCAACTCTACGCCACCTTCACAACGGTTTTGAGCCCAAGCTGCTGACAGGTTACGAGCCTTGTAATCAGGTAAATTCAAACCGTACTCAGAGGACGCGAATGCGTAAAACTCGGTATACAAATTCGTATCATAGCCACCTGAATTTGAATTCTGTGAACCGTTATTCGCTGGTTCTTGAGTTTCAACTCTTTGCAAAGCCAATATTGGACTGCTGTCACGATAAGAAGACACCACACCCACTCTGAGAGAAGCACCTTCACCGAAGGACTCTAGGCGCATATCGATAGCAACAATTCTTGCACCAGCGGCCATACCTGAAATAGTTGTACCGGCCAACAGAACAGCGTTTCTATCAACGCCATCAAGTTGCACACGTTCACCATACTCCGTGATCAAGCTGACTTCATGAACTCTTAAACGCGCATAGGTCACTTGAAGATCGATCCGAGTGAGTTCTGTCGCTTGCGCCAAAGTCACTCGGTACCATTGACCTTGAGGACGGCGGGAAACGTCGATAATTTGCAATGAGGCATCGTAAGCACTTGAATATTGTTGAGACGGATATGGAGATGGAGCTGGAGTTGGCTCTGGGGGCACTTCAACACTGCTACCACCTGAATTGGAATTGTTACCAACATCAATTCCGACATCAACGCCAACTTCTGGCAAATCCTCCAAAACAGCAAATGCAGAGAGGGGAATAACAGTACTTGCCAACAATACGGCAGTTAAAATCCTGATCATAATGAGCCTCCAATAATGGGCCCTTATAGCCTTAAGACGCACTGCGCCTCAAGTGATTTTGGACTTTTGGAGGAAAACACGCCCCGGTTTCCATTTTTTACAACAAAACCAGGGCAATTTCGATCCCTAATCCAACCTATTAGGATTCAACGAACTTAAGCCCCAAAATCCCGCCGACAATCATCCCCAGAAAAATGAGTTTCATCAGGGATAGCGGCTCTTTAAACACGACAAAGCCAATGACAATAGCGCCCACGGCCCCGATCCCCGTCCATACTGTATAAGAGACCCCCACCGGCAAGACCTTCATGGACAAGGACAATAAATAAAAGCTAATCCCCATGGTGATCAGCGTGAATACCGAGGGCCATAGCTTCGTAAAACCCTCAGAGTACTTTAACCCTGTCGCCCACATAAATTCTAGAACACCTGCAATAACCAAAAGCACCCATGCCATTTGTGATGTCATGATAACGATCCTTCTTTTAATTTTTGTAAGTCATTGGTTTTGGGGAGACTTGAATATCCCAATGCACCAAGATTCGGCGCTAAGATGGATTTATTCTCTCATAACCTGTTCGCGGAGAAAAGACTAAGTTTTATTCCATTTCGATGAATATCGAATTATTTAATATTGACATGCTATTTCTAATTCGATACTTATCAAATCAGAAAAGGAGTATTTTATGTTTAATAAGGATATTTTTAAAAATCGCATCAAAGAGATTCAAGATGAAATGAAGTCTTTCTCACGTGGGGAATTGAGTTCCCATGTAGAAAATCAAATTATCGACGAGCTCTCTGGTATCTACTTAACTATGGCTGACAAGTACGACGATGCCGCAAAAAGTGGTTCAAACTTCCCAGCACAACCTGGTATTTCAGCTCATCCCTCAGAGCACCGTGCGTATTTCGCTATGGGTGACCTCATTGAAAGAATGGAATTGGACTTTACTCAAAAGTTTGTAAATAGCTTTAAGCACGATATTACGAATGAAGTTGAAATCGGCAAAATCCAAATTGCCTTTTTAGATCAGGTTCGTCGTAGCCTTCAAGGAGCTCGTACTCACTAATGCAAAGTCTCACTATACTTAAAGCTCTGTCCGATGAATCCCGCCTTAGTATCTTCCGACTTCTTTTGGAAAGGGATGCTTATATCGAAGTGATCTCCGAGCGTTTGAAGCTCGCTCCTTCGACAGTATCCTTTCACCTTAAAAAGTTGGTCGAGGCGGGACTCGTGGCCAGCAAAAAAGATCAATACTATACCATCTACTTTGCTGTGCCTGATTTTGCCGAAGTCAGTCTTAAGAATTTAGTTTTGGGTGCCGGAGTAAAACTTAAAGAACAAGACAAAGTCGAAGAGCAATACAAAGAAAAAGTTCTGAAGTCGTTCTTCAAATATGGAAAACTTATCAAAGTTCCTGCCCAGAAAATGAAGCGTGAATGGGTCCTAGTTCGAGTGGCAGAGAATCTGGCGAGTAACAAAACATACTCCCCGACCGACCTCAAAGATTTACTCATGGAGATCTATCCAGATCCGGGACTGCTAGTTACAGAAATGACGGCAGCGGGCTTGATTCAGCTACACGATGGAAAATACAAACGGTCTTAATAGGACTTAAGGATTTTCGCGCGACGAAGCAACGGCGGCACAGCGAACATCAACACCATGACGATCACAGCGGCCCAAGTTCCATCTCCCAATAAGTTATTCAGGAAAATAGTCGACACCATAAGGACCGTAAAGAACATCATATCGCCAACGATAGCAATAGCCCATCCGGCAAGGAACCCATGTCCTTGCGAAAGAGCGGCAGCTCGCCCTGTCATCGGATCCACACCGAAGGCGATCAAGATCAAAAGAAATGGACCGGGCTTCTGTCCATAGCGGGCAAGAGTTTTGTGCGTGAGTTGTTGTGATGTTTCCCGCATGCGCTGTAAAAACGGAACATGCTGAGCGATTTTTAAAAACACCACCATCATGGGTTCAAAGACAAATGCCAAAGCGATATCTGAAACTAAGTATAAGACCATCATCGCAAGCCAACCGATGCCTCGACTTTGCGCTAAAACAACACCCGCAGGAATGCCTCCGCCAATTGGAACTGCGAAAAGCATAAAGACATCCCAGGAGCTTTTAACTGAACTAAACGAGAGAGCTGACATCATATTTACGCATC
>JBJTMR010000017.1:0-1455 GCA_046070625.1 Bdellovibrio sp.
ACTGACCTGCGGTGACCAGCGCCGCGGATCGCCAGGCTTGCCCTTAAACTCATACGCCCGCCACGTCGTCGTGGGAGTGACTATATTTTCAGAAGTGCCTTCGATGATAATTTCATAGCGGTCCCGCGTGATCGATCCAAAAGCCCCATAGGTGTTCACCAAATTCAAGGGATCATAATTGCGATTCATCGCCTGGTTTTTAGAAATCAAATTCATGGCCGGTTGATAACTTAGAAGCACGATCACAGCAAAAATAAAACACACTAAAACCATGTGCCATGTGGCTGGTGGCAGTTGTATGATATCTGGCAGATTAATAAAATAACTCAAAAACTTGTCGTCAAAGCAGGGGATGCAAATGGCAATGCTGATGCAGTTAAGCCAGCTATAGTTGCCGCCAGCAAAAATCGTGAGCTGAAATAAAATCGTGGAGATCCCGGCGATATAACGAACGATACCCGGGCCAAATAATCCAAAGGGCGCAATCAGTTCCACATAGTGGTTGACCCACACTGAAAATCGTTGAATGACTTTCGGCAAGTGGTGAAAATGCCACGAAAGCGGTCCCGGTAAGGGTTGAGTTTCATAATGATAGTACATGCAGGTCATGTCCCGCCAACAATCGTCGCCGCGTATTTTGATCAGTCCCGCACCGAACATCACTCGAAACGCCAGCCAACGATAAAGCCAAATAATGAGTAACGGCACAGGCGACGAATGGGGTCCTAAAAAGATCGCCAGGAAGCCCGCTTCTAAAAGTAAGATCTCCCAGCCAAAACCATAAAACGTCTGACCGATATTGACGAAAGACATATACAAAAACCACAGCGCCGCCCACACGGTCATCGAAAGAAAATACCCCTGGGAATCGGCAAAGCCGGAAATGGCCAACATGGATAAGGCCACACCAATCCATGCCAATGCGATCATCGCGATATCGCTAAAATAGAAATAAAAAAGACTGGGATTTTCCGCGAAGGTGGTGCGTGCCAGATAGAGCTTAGCAGGTAAGATTCCATGTTCCCCCATAAGCCCGCGACTTTGCAGGGCGGCGATTAGAAAGGCGACCAGATAAATAAGTCCCAGAGTTTTTTGGAAGATCAGTCGGGTGAAAACATAATCTTGAGAGAATAATGTTTCCAACCCCATTGTGATTCCTTATCCGGTCAAAAGTTTTTTGAACTCCGGTGGCAAGGCGGCTTCAAAGACTTGCTCTTTGCCATCAATAGAAATTTTTAAACGCGCGGCATGTAAGAACATGCGGTCTGTCCCGTACATTTCCGCCATACGAGAATTGTACTTAGGGTCGCCATAGCGGGCATCTCCGATGATGCTGTGTTTTGCCATGGCAGAGTGTTTGCGGATTTGATGTTGTCGCCCTGTCAGTAGGTTGTCTTCAATCAGGGAAAAGAATTTCGAAGCTTCAATCACACGATATTCCGTGCGGGATTCTTG
>JBJTMR010000018.1:0-18680 GCA_046070625.1 Bdellovibrio sp.
ATGAAAATTCCGGTTTTCCATGACGACCAACACGGAACGGCTATTGTTTCCGGTGCAGCGCTTTTGAATGCCGCTGCAATTACAAATCGCAAAATGGAAGAGTTGCGCATCGTTATCAACGGAGCGGGAGCCGCCGCAAACTCTTGCGCGAAGATTTTCATCTCTCTAGGTGCTCGTCGCGAGAACATTATCATGTGTGACTCTCAAGGTGTTATCTACAAAGGTCGCACAGCCGGCATGAACAAATACAAAGAGTTCTTTGCCTCTGAAACGGAAGCACGCAGCTTAAACGATGCTTTGCGTGGCGCTGACGTTTTCATTGGTCTTTCGGTTGCTGGCGCATTGACTCCGGAAATGTTGAAAGACATGGCGAAAGATCCTATCATCTTCGCGATGGCAAATCCTGAACCAGAGATTACACCAGATAAAGCGCGCGCAGCTCGTCCGGATGCGATCATCGCCACAGGTCGCTCCGACTATCCAAACCAAGTAAATAACGTCTTGGGCTTTCCTTCGATCTTCAGAGGAGCTTTGGATACACGTTCAACACAAATTAATGAAGAAATGAAATTGGCTGCGGTTCAAGCGTTGGCAAAATTAGCCCGCGAAGATGTTCCTGATCGCGTTTCTGCAACTTACGGTGGAAAAAGCTTTAAATTTGGTCGTGAGTATTTGATTCCAAAACCTTTCGATACTCGCGTATTGCTATGGGTGGCTCCTGAAGTGGCTAAAGCTGCTATCAAAACCGGCGTGGCAACTCGCACGATTGAAGATTGGGATCAATATCGTGAATCTTTAGAGGCTCAACAGGGTCCTTCAAAAGTTTTCATTCGCAATGCCATCAACCGCGTCCACCAAAATGCCCAGGCTGCGGGTGGCGAACTGCCACGCATTGTTTTCCCTGAAGGCACGAGCACAAAAGTTTTAAAGGCCCTTGCGACCTTGGTTGAAGAAAAAATCTGTCAACCGATCCTTTTGGGTTACCCAGAACGCGTCAAAGAAAAAATCAATGCCTTGGACATCCCAACATTGAAAGACGTGCCAATCATTCACCCGTCTTCTTTTCCAAAATACTTTGCCTATGTCGAAAAGCTTTATTCTCTTCGCCAACGCAAAGGCATCAACTTGCGTGAAGCAGAACGTTTGATGGCGGATCCAAATTATTTTGCGGCGATGATGGTCTCGATGGGTGACGCCGATGGCGTTGTCAACGGCGCCTCTATAAACTATGCGGATGCCGTTCGCCCGATCTTGCAAACTGTGGGTGTTTACCAAAATGGTGTTCCCGCTGGTTTAAACTTCATCTTGCTAGAAGACAAATTCCTGGTCCTTGCAGACACCACGGTGAATTTGAATCCGACAGCAGAGCAATGCGCGCAAATCGCTTTGCAAGCCGCAAAAATCGTAGAGTACTTTGGCATCGAACCTAAAGTCGCTATGTTGTCTTATTCGAACTTCAGCGGCGCAGAGGGCACTCCGAATAAAATGAAGAAAGCCGGCGAGTTAGTCAAAAAACTTCGTCCAGGCCTTATGGTCGATGGTGATATGCAAGCTGACACAGCTGTAAATCCCGAAATCATGGAAAGACTTTTCCCGTTCTCTGACTTAAAAGGTGGCGCGAACGTCTTGATCTTCCCGAACTTGGAATCTTCCAATATCGCTTACAAACTGATCCAACAGATCGGCAAAGTCGAAGTCATTGGACCCTTCCTGACTGGTGTTCGCAGATCCAGCAACGTGTTACAAAGAACAACAACAGTGGATGGTATCGTGAATTCCGTAGTCTTTACGGCTCTCGAAGCCCAATTCATCAAGGAAGTTCTAAAGAGTCGCCAAAAGAAGAACTAAAGCAAGAAGGTCGGCGTACTCCTCGTACGCCGACGACGAGCAACGAAGGATTCGGGCATTTTCAAGCTTTCCCACATAAATTTAACTTTGTCCCTTTCCTGGTCAGTGCTACGATTAAGACAGACCAAGGGAGGGTTAACGATTTGACTCAACAAGCCCATGTCAAAGTTCACGATCGTGTCATTGTCATCGGTGTCGGCTTAAAAACCGAACCGCTTACGGAGATTAAAGAAAATCTGCTCGAACTTGAGGAACTCGTTTCTGCCGCAGGCGGTGAAGTCGTTGGTTCCATCATCCAAGTTCTTCCCTCATGGAATCCCGCAACACTTATAGGCACAGGTAAAGTCGAGGAAGTGGCCGAAATGGTCCGCGACAGCCAAGCCAATTTAGTTGTGATGGATCATCAGCTTTCTGGGGTTCAACAAAGAAACTTAGAACAAATTGTCAAAGTTCGCGTGGTGGATCGCAATCAACTGATCTTAGACATTTTCGCACAACGTGCGCAGACCTTTGAAGGAAAACTTCAAGTGGAACTTGCACAGTTGCTTGACCAAATGCCTCGCAACGTCGGCGCTTGGTTGGACTCCCTTTCCCGCCAAGGTGGGGGTATCGGAACACGAGGCCCTGGGGAAACAGCCCTCGAAAATGACCGCCGTCGCATTCGCGAGCGCATTGCTTTAATTAAGAAAAAACTAGAGAGCGTTCGTCAAAATCGCGCGCAACACAGACAATCTCGCCGCCGTCATGAGATCCCGTCCTTTGCCTTAATTGGATATACTAACTCCGGAAAAAGCTCTTTACTGAATCGTTTGACCGGAGCTCAGGTCATGACGAAAAACCAAGTCTTTGCGACCCTAGATCCGACAACGCGTAAGATCTTCCTTAATGATGGACCACCCGCTGTCGTAACCGACACCGTGGGGTTTATCAGAAAACTTCCCACCCAGTTGATTGAAGCATTTAAAGCAACACTTGAAGAGTCTGCAGAGGCCGATGTTCTTTTACATGTGATCGACTTATCATCCCCAAATATGGAACGCCAAATTGAAGTAGTGGATGAGCTTATTAAAGAGTTTAATTGGGCCGACAAAAAGGTGATCCATATCTTTAACAAGAGCGATGTCGCACCTTTAGAACGCCAATTTAGAGTAAAGCAATACCCTCGCGTCTTTGTAAGCGCCCTGACCGGACAAGGCATGGAGCAACTTAAAAAATTGATGGCCCAAATGGTCAGCGAAATGCAAACCGACGTGCAGCTCTACTTCCCACGATCTGAAGAATATAAAATCTTTGATTTGGGACGAGAGGCACAGATCAGTCGTAAAGAAACTGCGACCGAAGGCACTGTCTGCTACACTCAGCTGACCCCTTCACTGATCAACCGCTGGAAAGACTACATAGTGAAATAGCTCCTCACTGGAGCTATTTTCTTAAGAAGACACTTCAAATTTAACGAAGGATTATTTGCGTTTTTCCGCAAGGCGTACTTCACGACGATGAGCTGCTTGCGCAAAACGGCGCTTATCTTCATCCGTTAGCAACTCCAACCCAGGTACTTCGATCGGCTTCCCGTTAGAACCTAAAGCCACAAATGTGGTGTAGGCTGTTGCCGTGTGAAAGGTCTCTCCATTTTTTGGATTTTCCGCATCAACACGAACCCCGACTTCCATCGAAGTGCGCGAAGTAAAGTTCACGCTCGCCTTTAAGTTTACAACCCAGCCCTTATAAACCGGCGCGACAAAGTCAATGCGATCAATACTCGCAGTTACGACTTCCTTACCAGAGTGGCGTTGCGCAGCCACGGCCGCAGCAATATCTATCCACGACATGATTGTCCCCCCAAACACGGAACCAATGGCATTCGTGTGCGAAGGTAAAACGAGTTGAGTCATAATTACTTGAGAAGAGGCGACGGTTTTAGTTGGCTTACTCATAGATGAGCCTTTCAAGAGAGGAAAAAGCGAAGAGATCTCTCTAGATGATTATCAAAAAACAAAAGGCACAGCAACTTGTGCCGTGCCTTTCTTATTCTAAACCCATAAAGAGTCTAGGTTGCAAACGCTTTTAGGCGTTTATTAGATGCCACCCATACCGATGTCGGAATTACCATTACGGTTCATACCGCCACCTGGAAGAGTTGTCGCACCCGCAACTGTCGCAGATCCCGCTGGGATCGTTTGAGTCGCGTTATTGTTGTAAGCAGTTGTTGCTGCTGCACTTTGATTGTTGCTTTCAGCGCGAATTTCGCTTTCAACAAAACCAAGGTGAGGTAAGCACCATACGATCAACTGTGCACGAGACTTAACGTTCATTTTTTTGTAAATGTTCGTAAGGTGAAATTTAACTGTTTTTTCAGTTACAAAAAGCTGGTTCGCAACTTCCTTGTTGGACAAGCCTTTAGACACAAGTTCAGCAACTTCTGCCTCTCTATTTGAAAGACCTTTTTGAATCAGGACATCTCTGAGCATCCTTGCTCCCTCCCGCTAATTGTTTTTTATTTTTTCGTCTAAACCTTTGCGCCACCCAGGACTCATGTCCAAAAATAGCACGACCACCTGTAATAAAGTCTGACACAAATTCTGGGATTCGCAATAGCTTTGGACTCTAGTTTTAAAAAACTAGACCGATAATATGGGAGATTTTACACAATGCCCACATTCTAGGAGATATTATGTTTCCCAATACTACGAAGTTTCTCGTCGTCGATGACTTCGCAACTATGCGAAAAATCATCAAAAAAGTGCTAACTGAGCTTGGTTATACCAATGTCGAGGAAGCTGACGATGGAAAAACAGCCCTCCCAATGATCCAGGCGGCTCATGATGCGGGTAAGCCCTACGAATTCATTATTTCCGATTGGAATATGCCGGGAATGCAAGGAATCGACCTTCTTAAGGCCTGCAAAGCGGACCCTCGCTTTAAGTCTACACCATTTATGCTGATCACTGCGGAATCTGAACAGAAGCACATTCTTGAAGCGGCAAAAGCCGGAGTGTCAGATTACGTTGTGAAGCCTTTCAATTCACAAACATTGAAAGGCAAGATGGAGCGTGTTTACGCGAAACACCATCCTTCTGCTCAGCCTAAAGCATCATAACTAACTCTTTGAAACTTCGGAGAACAAAATGTCTGCTGCACCAAAAGTGGAAGCAATAAATCCGCTATTCGACAAACGACTTATCAATGCGTTTGTCGATGGCGTACTTAAAACTCTAAAAACTATCGGCAATACAGATGCCACCCCGGGTAAACCCTTCATCGAACCCCAGTTCGTTCTAAAAGGCGAGATCGCGGGCATGGTGGGAATGGTCGCTCCCCCACTTAAAGGAACTCTTTTGATTTCCTACGGCAAGGATAGCATTTTCCATATTCTTGAGAATATGCTTGGAGAAAAGCACACTGAAATCAACGGTGAAGTTTCCGATGCCGTCGGAGAAATGACGAATATGATCTATGGGTCTGCAAAGACAACATTGAATCAACTAGGTTATAACTTTGAAATGGCCATTCCCACGGTCATCTCTGGTAAGTTCAACATCACCCATTCAGATAAAGGCGCGACCTTAGTCATTCCTTTTAATCTGCCAAACAACTCCACTTTTTACGTGGAGATCACGGTGCAATAATGACCACTTCTTCAGGACGGACCGTCGATGTTCTCTTAGGAAGCCCTAACGAGCGCTTCCTAGAGACTATGAAGGGCATCCTGAAGGGTTATTATCCTTACAAACTTCAGCATTTTAAATCTGCTGATGAAGTTCTTGAAAAAGCTCCGGAACACTTCAACCCCATTCTTGCCATCATTGATGGCACTCGGGGCACTCAAGCCACGATCGAATGGGTGCAATCGACGAAGATGAATTTTCCGGATTGCCCATTGATCGTCCTGCATTCTGCGGCCGCCCCTTTAGACTTCAACCTGGTAAAGAAAAATGGCGCCGATGAAGTGATGCATATCAACTTTGATCGCGAATTCATCTCTGACATGGTTTTACAGCTCGCGCCCATCGACATGGAGGGCGATAGCATTCCGATCACCGCCTTGATGCCGGTGGATTTACGCGATATCGAGGCAGGACTAAATATCAATTTTGATATCTATGTCCACCTCCCCGCGAATCACCGCTCCGTCGTTTTACGACGCTCGGGTGATATCGTGGATCAGAAACAGGTTGATAAATTTAAAAACCTTCATCAGCAGATGTACGTCAAAAAAACGCAACTCAAACCGTTTTTTGAATATGCGCGCACGGTGATGAGCTTACGCAATGTCAACTTCCCGATCTCGATGACGGAGAAGTTTCAAAGATCCAAGCGCAATATCTATGAATTTATGGCACAATTTTTAAATAGCGCCTCGACGGACTATCAAGAAGGCAAAGCCATCTTGGATAAATGTAAAGACATCATTGCTGATCTCGAACTGAATAAAAACCTGACTACAAACGAAGTCTATGAGGAAGTGTGCCGCTATACGGGAAACATTCGAAGTTACTATCATGATTGCCTTTGCGTATCAGCCTATGCCGCGTACTTTGCGCAGCTTTTAGATTGGTCCGCTGAAAAAAGAGAAGCCGCAGCCATCGCCGGTCTTCTCCACAACGTCGGTCTGTCACAGATGACCTTTGATGGCATTGAAAAGAAGTTCACTGAGCTTTCGGCAGAGGATCAAAAGGCCTACAAATACTATCCCGAAAGATCCGTGAATCTGGTGAAAGCCAAGAAGGTCCCACTGACCCAAGAAATGACCGATGGAATCCTACAGCATCGGGAATCAGTTCAAGGAAACGGTTTTCCTAAAGCGCTCCCAGCGAAAGACATTTCTGATTTTGGGAAACTTTTGGCAATTGCTTATAGCTTCCACGAGGCCACAGCCCTGCGCGACACCCATCAAGCAGCTCCTCCCCAAGTGGCGATAGCAGCCCTGAAAGATCATTCTTTAAGCGGCAATGGCGCCCATGACTTAGTGATGATTACGACTATTGCTAAAAAATTTAAACCCTAGAGATCGTAGTCGTCGAAATCCTCGAATTGGATGTCCGCAAAACCTCCGACATCAACCAACGCACGTAAATCAACCTGGTGATTACCCCAATCAATCTCGTTCAGCACTGCACTCGAATAATTCAATCCTTCATAGCTATACATTAGGACAAAAAACAGCCCCCAAATCCAGCGCACTTTTGCTCGACGTACGCGAGGCACAAATTGAATCACTCGGGTTTCCGCCAACCAATCCGCTAGATGGGTCCGATCATATCTGAAGAAGGCCAAGGCATAAATCCCCCAGGCGAAAAAGAAACTCAAGCGACCCGCAAGAGGGCGCATCACACATTGAGCCCAATGCAGCTCTGCAAAAGGATTTTCCTGAGGTACCACTTTCAACCCCATGATCCATTTTCCGGGAGTCGCCTGCATCACCACTAGAAACAAAAATTCAAAAAGCGCCGGCACCATAAACAAGACCAGCAATTGCACCAACGACAGGTACACATCATCGTCTGTGAAAAAGACAGAAAAGAATTTTTTCGCAAAAGGCAGATAAAACGGCAAAATCATCATTTGATCAATAGTTAAAGCCGCAAGTCTTTTCCACGTGCTGGGGACGTACACTTCATCCATGCTTCAATCCTTTAAATATTTCTTCAGCCACAACAGAGCCTCTTCACGACTTTGAAGCTGTCTTTCCAGTTGTAAACGCAAGGCTTCTTGTAGACACTGGCCAATGGCCTCTCCGGCCAATTGCCCCCGCAAATCCTCGCCATTTAAAAAAGGCTTTGGCAAGACCGGACCCCAGCTGTGCTTATCTTCCATCACCGTTTTGATTTCGGAAACAAATTGACCCTTTTTGGAAAGCACATCCAAGGCCCATTCCTTACCGGGTTTTTGCAGCTGCTGGAGCTGCTCTCCACGACGAAGTTTCATGAAAGTCTCGGCATTTTCCCAAAGGCCGCAAGCGTCTTCAATTCCACGACGCTCTTTGGTGGATAGCTTCAAAAGATCAAGACTTTGTTTCAAGTCATTTGCAGTTGCCGTACTTAAAAACAAACTTAAATTTTGCCAAGCCTCAGTGGCACCATAGCTGCGCCAGACAAGATGCGCGGCCCGCCAAGGAAACAAAACCTTCATCAGATTTGTTTCATCCATAACATCCAAGCCCGCTTGGACGTTTTTCGCTTTCAAAAGTTTCGACATTTCCTCGCGTATCCGTTCACCGCTGACATTCAACACGGCTTGCGCCATTTGCTTCATAGCAAACTTAGTTTCATCAACGACCGTGAACCCTAACTGCGCCGCAAAGCGAGCTCCTCGCAACAGTCGCAATTGGTCTTCTTGGAAACGCTTGGCGGGATCCCCGACGGTTTTCAGAATCCTCTGCTCTAAATCTTTTCGACCGTTGACGTAGTCTAAGACCTGATTTCGTTGTAAATCATAAAACAAGGCATTCACGGTGAAATCACGGCGTTCTGCATCTTCTTCCGGAGTCGAGAAAACCACGTGTTCTGGGCGGCGACCGTCCTTGTAGTCGCCATCATTGCGGAAGGTCGCAACCTCAATATCTGCCCCCTCGATGACAACTCTCATGACCCCAAAAGTTTTACCCACGTTGATGGTCTTCACAAAGAGCTTTTCAATGGTATCTGGGGTGGCATCTGTGGCTATATCCAGATCGTTGGCCATAATTCCCAACAGGGCATCCCGAACGCAGCCCCCGGCTAAAAAGGCTTTATAGCCATGACCTGTCAACTTGTGGTAGATTGCCTCCACAACGGGCCAATGGGGATGAGATTGTAATAACTGACGAACTTGATCCATGAACTAAGTGTGCAAAAGAATCTGCCTGAAAGAAAGAAATTGTTAGCGTGACGCCAGAGGAAATGACCGACTTGTTAAATCCAACTTTAGCTGAAATGGGCTTTTCCCATTTCGGCCTGTCGGCCTTGGAAAAACCCCTGAGTTTTGATTTTTATCGGGAATGGCTTAATGAAGGCCTTCATGGCGACATGAAATACTTAGCCGATCACGCCCCAATCAAAGAAAACCCACAAAGCAAGTGGCCCGGAGTGCAAAGCGCCTTGGTTTTTGCCATCCCTTATTTTCCTCATCCGGAACAAAAGCCCGACTTCCCACTTAAAGAAGCCCGCGTAAGTTTGTACGCCCAAGGATACGACTATCACTTTTGGTTTAAACAACGCATGCAAACACTCTGCGATCGCTTGAAGGAAAACTTTCCCGCGGAGGAATTCCTGGCTTTCACAGACAGCAGCCCGGTTTTAGAAAGAGACCTGGCAAAACGCGCAGGCCTTGGCTGGGTCGGCAAAAACACCTGCATCATTCATCCCAAAAAGGGCAGCTTATTTTTTATTGGTGAAATTCTAACGTCGTTAAAATTAGAAACCGACTTCGCCCCGCTGCCAGATTTTTGCGGCACCTGCACAAGGTGCATAGATATCTGTCCCACCGGCGCTCTGGTAGAACCTAAAAAAATGGACGCCCGAAAATGCATTTCCTATCTGACCATTGAATCCAGACAAATCCCAGCTGAAGATCTTAGAGAAAAAATCGGCGATTGGTTTTTCGGCTGTGACCTCTGCCAAACAGTCTGCCCCTGGAATCAAAAGGCCTTCAAAGGCCAACTGACTATCGAGAAAACCCTCAACCTCTCCAAAGAAAAAGAAAACTCTTTGGAAGAAGAATTACGTTACATACTTATTTCATCAGGAAAAAAACTAACCAAAGATTTCCTAGGCACCCCTCTAGCCAGAGCCGGCAGCTTCGGCCTCAAAAGAAATGCCATCATCGTAGCCACCAACCGAAACCTAAAATCCCTCGCCCCAGAAATCCAAACCCTCATCGAGCACGAAAAACTCGGCGACCTAGCAAAATGGTCCCTCACCAAACTCCAAGAATAAAAACACCCCAGAGCCCATATCCCCCTCAATTTTGAACAATTGAAAATGCGCCCCCTTAGCCTCACCATTTTGTTTGGGAATGACCGAGAGCTAAGAACGAAGCTAAAGACCCAACTTCTTCAAAAGCTCATCAATTTCGGATTGTTTCATTTTCTTATTAGGCTCTGCCGCAGCATCAACACTCATGCTGTAATCTGCACTGAACTGATCGGATACCCAACGCAGTCTTTCTGCGAAGGCTTGAGGAATAGTTTTTTTAAGTTCCGCCAGAGGCTCATGAATTCTCTCAAGCAAAACTTCTAGCGTCTCTGTTGCGTCCAGCAATAGGGCCACACAAATGTCATAAAAATTTTCGTTGCTGGTAATCTGTGAAGCCTTGTAGCCCACGGCCTTACAAAGTGCCGTGTAATCCGAAATCATGTGCACAGCATGTTCTGGTGGTGCCATCAAAGCCAAATTTTTTGCCCCACCCATGATTCGATCTACGTTATTTCCGTAATCAGCCAGCTTCTTTACTTGTGAAAAATCACCTTCAATACCTTCGAGAAGATCTATCAGATCTTCAATCAAGGTCTTTGACTCGCTCACAAAATCTTCTACAATTTCTCTATCGATAGACATCATGACAACAATATCAACCGAAGGGTTTTGAAGCAATGGATTATGTTTCTATACGCGTAAGTACCTTGCGTGGAGATCAAAGGATCGATTTCAATGCCTATATCAAAATCAATGACAAAATGATTCTCTACCTTCGTCGTGGTGACTCCTTTGAAGGTGAGCGCCTGAAGCGCCTTAAGGACAAGAAGCTTCGCAAAATGTACATCATCACCGATGAAGAGAATTCCTATCGCAACTACCTGCAAAAAAACATCGACACTGCTTATGATGACAAGTCCGGAAAGGATATCCAAACCCGCGCAGAAATTATTCAAGGGTCTCAACAAAGTAACACCGAAGAAGTTTTTGAAAATCCGGAAAATGTAGAGTCCTATAACTATGCCAAAGACGCCGCGGGCAAGTATGTGAACTTCATTTTATCAAATGTCCAAGCCTTATCGACGGTCATGAACATTGAAAACTCAGACAAAAACATCGCGCACCATGGTGTGACGGTGTCAACGCTGGCTATTGCTCTGGCTCAAAAATTGGGAATCGCGGACGCTAAAAAAACACAACTGTTGACCTTAGGCGCACTTCTTCATGATTACGGACACCACAACTCCCCCTTGAACCTAAATCAAGAGCTCGCGAAAATGAATGCCACCGATCTCGCGATGTGGAAAAAACATCCCTCCGAAGGTGCTGGGAAAGTTCAAGACAAAAAGCACTTTGATCAAACGGTCATCAACATCATTGCCCAACATGAGGAAGCCATCAACGGCACCGGCCCCTTAGGACTGCGTGAAAAAGATTTGGATCCTCTGTCTATCATCGTTTCGTCTGCGAATGCAATTGATCGCCTTATCACCTTCGAAGGTGTTCCCAAAGCCGAGGCGGCAAAAAAAATGATGCTAGAGCAAGTCGGAAACCATCCTTTACAACACATTCAGTTTCTCAGCGAAATCCTGAAGGGTGTGTAAAACTACATACTGTGTGCTTTGCCTTAGCAGCATAAAATAGCTCCTGAAGAGACTATTTTATGCTGCATTTAATCCTGATTCATACCATTCTCTTTTTGTCCCACTTCAGCGTTGCTGCGCCTGAACGTATTGTCTGGAATAAACCCCACTGGCCTCCCTACTACATCGCGGAAGGACCGAAAGCCGGCAAAGGCCATCTGGATCAATTGCTTTCTTTAATTGAAAAACAAACCCCAGATTTCACCTTCAACTCCGTTCATTCTGAAATCGAGCAACTTGATTATCGCAGTAATTCCTTAGAGCGGACATGCAATGGTGCGGTCCTCAGAACCAAGGAGCGTGAAAAAAAGGCCTATCTCAGTGCTTTTTACCTGCAACCTCCGGTACAAATTATCATGCGCACCTCTGACTGGAAAAAAATATTTTTCGAAGCCAAGGTGATCTCTTTGAAACAACTCTTCGAGTCTCCCCTGCGTGGGGCATTCGCCGCGGGGCGATCCTATGGTGAAACGCTAGATACTCTGATCAATGGCCAGCAGAAAAATTCTAAAATCTCTCGGATCCCGCGTTCGCAGTCGTTAAGCCTTGTTTCTATGGTCGATCTTCAGCGCGTTGATTACACCTTGGAATACGCAGAAGTTTTTCGCTACATGCAAAATGAAAAACTTCTGAGCACACCGATGGTATCTGTCGAAGTCGAAGAACAACGTACGCCCTATGTCGTTTATATCTCTTGCCCCAAGAACGAATGGGGTAAACACGTCATTCGGATGCTTGATAAAACGATGCAAAAAATCGCCGCCACAGAGGAATTCAGATCCTTGACTGAAAAGTGGTATTCATCAGAAATCAAAACCCGTTATCGCCATGACTTTGATGATTTCTATAAAAGACGCTCCTCGGGGGAATGGACCACAGTCCCATCCGACAAAAAATAATACCTTTTAACGCAAGACAGGAGTATTTGTGTGTCATGCTCCAAGTTGCTCTTAAAAACAAAATTTCCTCGTTGTTGGCAAAAATTGAATACCAAGATTCCCTCAGAGTCCTGCCCTTTCTTATTGCAAGCTTAGTGGCGGCCACGGTTTCTATTCTTTATACAAAGTTATTTTTTGCCGCCGAAGAGGTTTCTCTCAAACTTCTTCACGAGACGCATTGGAGTATCTCACTATTTGCAACCCTCGCTACAATTTTTCTAAGTTGGTACATTCCTTATCGTTTGGCCCCTCAGGCCGGCGGCAGCGGCATTCCTCAGATGCTCATCGCGAACGAACTCGATCCGGCAAGTGACAGCAAACTCATTCGTTCTCTGATTGGAATTCGAGTCATCATTGTCAAAATTATCTCCTCTATTATTTGCGTTCTGGGTGGCGGCGCCGTTGGACAGGAAGGTCCGACATTACAGATTGCTTCAGGTATCTTTTATCGCATCGGCGAAAAATCCACAAAGTGGGTTCAACAAATATCTGCCAGATCTTTTATTTTAGCGGGAGGCGCATCGGGCTTAGCCGCCGCCTTCAATACACCGCTGGGAGGAATCGCCTATGCACTTGAGGAACTCAGTAAAGATTATTTCAATAACTTTAAAACCTATGTGCTCTGGTCAGTAATCACCACAGGGATTTTGGTACAAACAGCCCTGGGGGGGTATCTTTATCTGGGATTCCCAACAATAGAATCCGTCTCGCTTGAAACCTATATCAATGTAATTGCGGTCTCCGCTCTGACGGGAATAATCGGGTGTTTATTCGGGATGATTCTTTACTGGATTTCAAAAAAAAGAAAAGCCGCGAAATCCATTGCACGCTTGATCTCGATCAATATCACCTGTGGTCTGATCTTCTGGCTGGGAATCTATTTTTGGAATGATCACGGCGTCGGTGGCGGTAAAAGCCTGATTTTAGATTTGCTATTTAAAAACGCCTGGGCCCAACCTAGTGATGTCATCGTGCGCACCTTGGGACCTTTATTGATGTCTGTTGCCGGAGTTGCTGGGGGACTTTTTGCCCCAACACTTGCAATTGGTGCCTCCATCGGATCGCTTTTTTCCGAGCTCTTCTGGACCCACAATCATCATTTACTCATCATGTGCGGAATGATTGGTTTTTTAACGGGTTTTATGAAAACTCCCTTTACGGCCTTCATCTTGGTTTTTGAGATGACAGACCGCCACTCTTCGCTTTTTCCGATGATGCTGAGTGCGGCCATTGCTGCGGCTGTGGCAAAAATCATTCATAAACATTCTTTCTATGATTTAGTGAAAGAGGATTTTTTTCACGAAAAAGAACCCTCGCTGCCGATAACTGACTCTCCTGAAAGTTCACACAGTTGAATCTATTATTTTGAAGGAGCCCCTGATTTTGCCCATGATAGAATTATGGGCAAAATCTTCTTGGTTATCATCACCTTCCTGGGAATGAGTTCTTCCATCGGCCTGGCCGGAGGCACTGAATACAGCATCATCGATTTTGCTGACGTTCCGTCCGGCTTAAAATCTACGGTGAAGTTTTATATCTATAACAACACGAAAAAATCCACGCGCATTTTGGAACAACAAATTTACGGCGACGGCTTTAGCATAAACACGGGCAATTGCGCAGCACTTGGAATGAAAAAAACCTGCTCTGTTCTTTTCACCTTTGATTCTACAGGTTTGAGCTTTGGATCTAAAACAGGCTTTGCGCAAATTCGCCTGAGCAATAACATCTTTTACGAGTTTACGCTGAAGGCCCTGGTCACTAAAGGTCTGCAAACACCAATGGGCGATAAAGAAGCGGAAGACTATTTTAGCGCCCGCATTCCCGAGGGATTTAAAAACCTCAATGCTTTATTCAAAAAACAACTTATTACATCAGAGGAACTCCGTACGGCCTCGTCAAGCCTCAACGACTATAAAGATCTGACCTTCGATTACACCCGACAGTATTACCGCAATTGCCAGCCTCAGCAGGACGCTTCAGTCTTTACTGACTCCGTCTATGCCGAACGGATTCGCTATATGGGGAACCTCTTGAAAAACATGGTTGCTAACTCCGAGGCCGACTTCAGCGCCATCACCCCTGAAGTCACGGACTATGTCCCGGCGAAGAAAGGTTGCAAAGGTAAACCAGAGGACATTTTAAAGTGCACCCAAGCCAATACGGCTAAGCGCTTTAATCGAGTTCTGAAAAGTATTACTGACAACAATCCCCACAACCTAGAGCCCTATAAGGCCTGCGCCGATCTGGGGAAGCAGACGGCGGTCACTTACTCCTTGTTAGTGAGCATCTTCCACCATAAAAAAGCCTCCTTGAGAAATCAGGAGATCGCCGATATTCAGGACAAGATGTTGGGGCTTACAGAGCAAGATCTTACAGAGGGTTATTAATTCTTCGACTTTTCTGAAGAAAAATGCGATGACGACGCCATATAAGGATTTTACATGGCTGAAGAACGCTTTATCGCAATTGAAACAAAGTTGGCTCACCAAGAATACGCTCTGGAGCAATTGAACCAGGTCGTATATGAGCAGCAAAAAACTATTGATAAGCTTGAAAATCATTTAAAAAAATTGGCGCAAAAGTTCCAAGACTCTTTGGGCGAGGATGAATCAGAAATCCGCGGGAACGAAAAGCCACCACATTATTAGAAAAAACAGAATGCCTCTTTCAGAGGTACAGATGACCCACAACTCTCAACGCGGTCGTGGGTCTGGACAAAAAATATTTAAATTACGTTTTAGACTGTTTAAACTTTGCCTTCAGGCTTAATGTCGTCAAACGGATCTCTTCTTCCAACACAATATCAAATAATTTTTGTGCGGAAATTCCGTAGAAGCTCGCAAGCCTCCACAAACTGGAAATCGGCGGCGAAGAAACTCCACGTTCCCAATTAGAAATGAACTGAGCCGTATCGTATCCCAAATGATCTGCTACTTCTTTTTGTGATAAGTCTGACTTCAGACGACAATCTTTCAAAAACGGAGCCAATTTAGAATCTTGCAAACTCATCTATTTCCCCCCAACAGAACTTGAAAATTAACAGCATCAGCAGACGTTGACAAGACTTCTATAAGCACTTTCTTTTAAACTCGGATCAGTACATTTGAATCAATAAGACTGAATAATTTTTCTTCCCACTGTGACCTTGAAAATTTGTCCGCAATCTCTTCCAACAGTAGTACTGTATCAAGAAGTTGCGCTTCACTGTATTTACGGTCTTCGCCAAGCAAATCCAAAAAAGCGGCCTCATGAATATCAAGCTGTCTTTCTGTAATTTGAGTTTTCATGGGGTCATAGACAAAGGCGTAAAGACCTCTGGCCTTTCCTAAGACAGAATGATCCTTTGAAAGCCTAACGACCTGAAGGCTGGGGTTTAAAACAACGGTCCCACCTTCGTCTTCGTACACAGATACAAAGGGTTGAATTTCCAACCAAGCCTGCACCCACTCCCAGTGGACAAGTTCCTTTAGTTCTATATTGTCGGGAAACTTTTGACGAATGAATCCGCTCAAATATCGCCAATGATCTTGAAGCAACCAACTACTCCACTCCATCTCTTGTAAATATTCAGAGCGCACTTTTCCTGCGGCAAGGCCCAGCAGGGTCTTGGTTCGTGGAAACATTTTTTCGAACAAGTCTTGCTGCTCTTTTAAAAAATCAAATTCACGAACACTCTGTTCTTTTAACGGGCGCAACCACTGAAGCGTGCGGAGCAACTCCTCGTCATAAATCGCCCTTACCACAGGCGGAATAAATGAACCGTGCGTTTGCAAAATAATTTCTTTTTTGTTTTGAAGACTTTCGAGTTGAGCACGCCGTAAAGCACCAACACCAACAACATCTATGTCGCGAATTAAAACTGTCTCCGTGGTTGGAACAACCCCATTCCACGGAAATAAAATGGGTGTCAAATTTGGATCTTGAATCATTGTCCTTATATTATGCAGACAGCAACTATGCGGCAAGCTCTGTCCATTTCGGAGCGTCTTGCGGACACACTTTCAATTGACAAAATAGCGAGACGATTCGAGAGGAAAAAACCCATTTTTGCCTCTTAAACTAGCAGTTAACACTCTTGGTCAAATACTAGAGCTGTTTTACTATTGACCCACCATAACTCCCATGAAACAAGGTGGGGCATGAGATTTTTGCTTTTCGTCCTCACCATTGTTTCGTCAACAGCGACGCTCGCAGGTTCACCTGTGTCGGGCACTATTGCGCGCAGGGGTCAAAGTCTCTTCCTTATGTCCACCGACCCGTGCACTCGCTATGAACTTACAACCCGCAATGAAGCAGCCATGGAGTCCTTGTTAAAGCTCTCTGATGGCGATGTTATCACTGCCACAGGAAGTAAACTTCCAGCGTCTTGCCAAATCAATGTCGACACCATCGACTATGTTGGCTTGAAACGTCTTTTAGGCATTTGGTACTCCAGAGAAGCTATTGTAGAAATTCGCAATTACAACGAGATGAGCATCTATCCACCGGTTATGCCAGACTTTACAAGTGGCATGAAACCTGTATCCGTCGACTATAAATACAGCGTGATTCCTTCCGAAGGAAAAGAATGGGTGATGTTTCTTTCTGATAAAAAGACAACGACATTCGCGACTCTTCAATTCTCTAAAGGTCCTGTTATCTTGAAAATCTACTCTGAGAGTGGTGACGTGATTAAGACCATGATTCTCTTCCGCAAAGGAAACTAATGAGCTGGCTACATCCCACAGACAAGCATCTTCTTTTCACCAAAAATGACAAAGAGGATCCTCGCCTGGGGGAATGCGTACAGCTTCTTCCCAAGGACGACCTAGGCAATCTCTCGAACTATGACTATGATTTCGCAATCCTTGGTTATCCCGACGACGAAGGCATTGGCTTAAACGGTGGACGCGTGGGCGCGCAGGTAGCTCCGCGGGAAATCCGCACACCGTTGTATAAAATGACTCCCCATTTGCACAGCACAACTCTACCTAAAATTTTAGACCTTGGGGATCTCGACAAAGAAAAGCCGTTGGCTGAACGCCACGAAAAAGGCCGCGAGATTATCGCTTCCATCGCACAGTCTGGCAAACGCTGGGTTTCCTTTGGCGGCGGTCACGACTATGGCTATTGCGATAGCACGGGCTTTGCCCAAACATTCCCGGGTGAGGCTGTGGTGATCAACTTTGATGCCCACATGGATGTTCGCCCGACCGATAAGGGTCTCAATTCGGGCACCCCTTTTTTCCGTTTGCTGTCAGAGTTTTCAGGCCAAGTTGATTTTGCCGAAGTCGGCATTCAGAATCAGTGCAATAGCCAATTTCATGTCACTTGGGCAAAATCCAAGGGCGCTCAGATTTTTACTTTAGACGATATCAACAGCCACGGCTTGCTGGCGACTTTGCAAAACTATCTTAAAGATAAAAAATCAAAGAAGATTTTCTTAAGTGTGGATATCGATGCCTTTACTTCAAATGAAGCCCCTGGCTGCAGTCAGTCTTGGACGACGGGACTGTTCACGAAAGAGTTCCTTGAGGCTTTGCAATGGATTCTAAAGAACCACGACGTTCGCGGCATGGGTATTTATGAAGTCTCTCCGCCTTTAGACTCTGACAAACGCACCAGCAAACTGGCAGCGCTTTTGTCACACGGTTTTATTTTCGGAAATTTGAATAAGGCGTAATCATGAAACGCGGATTTGGGAGCGACAACCACGCGGGCGTTCATCCACGGATTCTTCAATCCATTGGTCAGGCCAATATCGAGCATGCCCCTTCTTACGGAACCGATGATTGGACCGAAGAAGCCAGCCAGGCTTTTCGTAAACACTTTGGCGACCAGGCCCAGGTGTTTTTTGTTTTCAATGGGACCGCCGCAAATGTTACCGCTCTGCGCGCAATCACCCGTCCCTGGCAGTCTGTGTTTTGTGCAGACGTGGCGCATATCAATGTCGACGAGTGCGGGGCTCCAGAACAAATGGGCGGCTTTAAGCTGCACCCGATTCCTTCCGTCAACGGCAAAATTTCTGTCGAAGCTTTAGAGCAAAACTACATCCGTCGGGGCGATCAGCATTTTTCCCAAGGCCAGGTTTTGAGCATTACTCAACCCACAGAATTGGGAACAACTTATTCATTGAGTGAACTCAAAGCCCTTACGAAATGGGCCAAAGACAAAAAGATTTTAATTCATATAGATGGCTCTCGCATTGCTAATGCAGCCCTGCACCTGCAACTGCCCTTTAAAGAGTTCACAGCGGATCTAGGCGTTGATGTCATTTCCTTTGGTGGCACGAAGAGTGGCCTGATGATGGGCGAAGCGGTGGTGTTTTTACATAAAGCTCTGGCCCATGACTTTAAATACGTGCGCAAACAAAGCAG
>JBJTMR010000019.1:0-4876 GCA_046070625.1 Bdellovibrio sp.
GATTGCATCGCACGACCGACAAGAAGATTGAACTTCTGATCCGTACCACCCAACTCGACATCCGCCTTCAATGCCACAGAGTCATATCCTTGAGTCAAAGGATATAAGAACTCATGAATCGCAATCGGAACCCCTGCACGGTAACGCTTTGTAAAGTCGTCACGCTCAAGCATTTGCGCCACTGTATACTGTGCCGCCATTTTGATGAATTCACCGGGAGTCATTTTCCCGATCCAAGAAGAGTTGTAAACTATCTCTGTCTTGTTCGGGTCTAGGATTTTAAAAATTTGCTTGGCGTAAGTGCGACCATTTTCTTCGATCTCTTCACGAGACAAAACCGGGCGCGTCGTACTTTTACCTGTTGGATCACCGATCGTTGCCGTGAAATCCCCGATCAAAAAGATCACATGGTGACCCAGATCTTGGAACGTCTTCAATTTATTGATTACGACAGTGTGACCAATATGAATATCTGGACGAGTTGGATCTGCACCCAACTTAATTCTTAATGGTGTATTGGTCTCTTTAGAGCGCTTAAGCTTCTTAAGCATCTCTTCATCATTAATGAATTCAGCAACGCCGAACTTAATTCTCTCTAGCTGCTCTTTAGGGTCTAAAAACATTTTCTATTCCAATTCAAATACTGCGTCAGCCTCGGCGCCCGCGCGCTTCGGCTCTGCCCGCCTAGCGAGCGTGCTCCACAGAACGAGTTTCGCGAACAACAGTTACTTTCACTTGGCCAGCTTGCGGCACTTCACGTTCGATCTTACGAGCGATATCGCGAGAAAGCATCACAGCTTGGTCATCCGTCACTTTGCTGGATTCAACAAGCACGCGAACATCTTTACCCGCTTGAAGAGCTAATGTTTTTAAAACGCCATCAAAGCTGTTCCCGATACTTTCAAGATCTTCTAAACGGTGAATGAAGGAATCCATTTGTGGACGACGCGCACCTGGGCGCGCACTCGACAAGATGTACGCAGCATGAATAATCCAAGCCAAGATAGAATGAGGTTTTTCCTCTTCATCGTGAGCACGAATTGCGTGGCAGACGTCTTCAGATTCACCATATTTTTTAGCGGCTTCTGCCCCAACAAGGGAATAGCTGCCTTCAACTGTATGATCAATCGCTTTACCCACGTTATGCAAAAGACCCGCACGACGAGCTTGTTTTACACTTACGCCCAACTCACCTGCTAGCAATCCAGCGATGTTGGCAACTTCAAGGGCTTGGTTCAAAGCGTTTTGACCTTGGTAATTACGGTACTTCAAACCACCGATGATTTTAACCAACTCAGGATGCATGTTTGGAATACCTAGTTCCATCACATGACGTTCGCCTTCTTCTTTGATCGACTTCATCAATTCGTTACGTTGCTTCTCTACAACTTCTTCGATTCGTGCGGGATGTACACGACCGTCTTCCATCAACTTTTCAATTGTACGACGAGCCAACTCACGGCGAACCGGATCGAAACCAGAGATCACCACAGCTTCTGGAGTATCATCTACGATCAAATCCACACCGCAGTGTGCTTCCAAAGTTCTGATGTTACGACCCTCGCGACCGATGATTTTACCTTTCATCTCGTCGTTCGGAAGCGCCAACACGCTGACGGTTCTTTCTGATGTGAACTCAGACGCGAAACGTGAAAGGGCTGTTGCCAAAATACGTTTTGCTTTAACTTCTGATTCTTTTTGGGCGGCTTCTTCGATTTGAGTGATCTTTTTGGAAGCCTCAATTTTAGCTTCGTCTTCGATTGCAGCCAACAACTGGCGTTTAGCTTCGTCTTGGGACATTGTCGCCACAGACTCCAGTTTTTGTTTCAACTCCCCGATGTGAGCTTCGCCTTTTTTCTCAAGTTCTTTGATGCGGTTTTCGGAGATCGCGATTTTTTCTTCGCGGTCTTTCAACGTACCAAGGTAACGTTCATTTTCTTCCATCTTTTGTTTGAATTGCTGTTCGATCTCTTTCAAACGGCGATCCAACTGAGCTTCTTTGTTTTTCAAAGTGGAATTTTGTTTGTGAATGTCTGCTTCGACGTTTTTACGAGCACGACCTTCAAAATCCTTTGCGCGGGTTTCAGCGTCTTTCTTAACCTTCGCCGCTTCAGATTTTGATTTATTAATAATGCGTTCAGCTTCCACACGCGCAGATTTCTTGCTGTTATTGTCTTGGATTCTTTTCACCAAGAAAACAACAAGGCCGCCAACCAGCAAACAGATAATTGCGGTAATTAAAATTTCCATATTCCAGTACTCCTACAATAAGCCCCTAATGGACTTCAAACTGTCGGCATTCGATAAGCCCTGACTCTGTGATGAGATAATCCATCTTGATATCATGCTCTTCCATGGGCAGCATCCGTTCTGAAACTTGAAAGTCAAAACAGACACCGACCTTGACTCCTTGAAAGTCGGCGAGGGTCTTATCATAAAAACCCTTACCTTTACCAAGGCGATTGCCATTCTTATTAAAAACTAAACCGGGGATCAGCAACCCTCGAATGAGGTGAAGATTCACAGGAGTCGAAGTTGGGTCAGGTTCCAAAACGCCAAAAGCACCTTGGCTAAATCCCGAAGCCAAACAAAACTCAAGCTGGTTTCCCTTAACACGGGGAAACAACCATTCAGCATCTTCGATTTGAAAAACCTCGTCGACGCTGACTTCTTGAGCCAGAGCACGGTACGCACCCCACACTCCACTCTGCGACGACATAAAGTCACGCAGATGAACATTCAGTTGCTGCTGATTTTGAACAAGACCCTGCGCAAACTCCTGAGCGCAAAGAGATTTATAAAAGGAACGACATTCCTGTTTAGAGCTCCAAGAAAGCATGGACACTCCAAGAGATCACTCAAGGTTAATTGTTCAAAACCTTGTTGCCTTTGGAATTTTCGAGTTCAGCAGAAAGTTGCAACGCCTTTTCCTCGATTTTATCGAGTTCACGTTGAGCCTTTCTTTTCAAAAGGATGAGTTCTTCCGCGATGTTCATTGCTGTCAAAACAGCGGCATTTTGGAAGGATCCGTTCTTTGTAACGGCCATAGCTTGATTCATTTTGTTATTAACAAAGTCGACAAGTTCTTGAACTGTCGCATCGTCATGGGAGGTTTTTAACTTGTAAGGGACCCCTGCAATGAGGAAATTAAAGTTCTTCTTTTCAGCAGTCACCTGCACACCTCAACCAAATAGCTATATAGGCTAAACCTTTTAAAACTCTAGAAAAATTCCTAGAACAACACTAAAAAAAGTATAGCTATAATGGGAGTCGATATTCAACAGATTATTTCTTAGAGCAGGTGCATATAATGCCGAGATCCTTCTGTTTTTCGCAATTCACAGAACGATTTCCTGCCTTTTCATCGAGATCATATTCGACGATGTCTTTGAAGTTCCGACGATAGAAAGACTTAACTCCATTCAGCTTCGTGTCATTGTACGAATACTCATCACTTTTAACCGTCGCGTTTAGCAAAAAAGAGTTAATAATCTCCTGTTTTGGATTGATGCGCTGATTCTTGGTCAAACTATTGTCTGTAATGACGCCCTTTTCGTCCACAGTTTGGAGCGCTAACTCCGTAGACGCCTTAAATCCCTGGACCGTGGTCGTCAAAGTCAAAATCATGTCGTTATTGTCCGCATCGATGTACCGGACTTTCCTTTGACGCAACTGCGACTGAGCCGTCACGAACTTTTCATCTGCCAATTCTTTAAGCTTATTGAGGTCTACCTTGAAGGAAAGATCTTCGTTTTGCAGTTCTGGAAAGCAATGGACGACGTTTTCATAAGAAACAGAAACCGGCTTCTTTTTTTGGGCCCAACCAGGTTGCGAGCCCAATACCAGAACAAAGGTCATGAAAATCTTTTTAAACATGAGGCCCCTCTATCGAACGCTTACGGATAACTCAATTAATCCGCATTCCAGAGGATACGTCACCATTATTTAAATGGAAGCACTACTGAAGACCAACAACTTCTGACTTTATTTGCCGTAAAGCTTTGCTCAAACGCTCATCTTGACCATAGTCATCACGCAAGAAGCGAATGGATCCATCAGTCCCGCGTTCCACAGTTAGATACATCAGGTACACCGGCATTTTTTTTGTGAGGGAAACATATTTCGTCTTGCGAGGCTGCGGCTCGATTGCCGACGGCACCACTTGCATGATCTTACTTAATGACCAGTCATTTTGATCCTGCAGCAAGTATTCAGCAAGCTTCAATGGTTCTTCCAAGCGTATGCATCCAGAACTTTTATGGCGCTCGCCTTGTTTAAATAGATCACGCTCATTTGTGTCATGTAGATAAATATCGTCGTCATTATCATTCAATTCGAACTTCACCACACCCAAAGCATTATCATACCCCGGGCGCTGTCTGATAACGAAGTGATTTGGGTTGTTCCACTTAAAATTGAACTCATCTTGCATTTTCCAATCAATTTGAGTTGAATCAACCACTCTCTCGCTCTGCATCAGATACATATTGTGCTTCACCAGATAACTTCTATCTGACCTCAACAATGGCAACTTATCTCGAATTGCAAGGGACTCAGGCACCGTCCAAGATGGATTAAATTTAATTGCTCCAATATGGTCTTTCATAGAGGGTGTCTGACGTAATTTTTGACCATTAACGGTTCTAAAAGACATCACCAATTTATTACCTTCAAACAAGCGAAATTCCGACGTCGCTAAATTTACGAAAATAAATCGAGTTTCAAAAGTTCTCGGCAACCAACGAAGCTTTTCCATGGTCACTTCAATTTGCGAAATGCGCTCATCAATATTTTTATTAAGGGTTTGTAAAACCGCAGAGCGATTGATTCCGATGGTACCATCTATGGCTAATCCATTGTCTTTCTGGAATTTTCT
>JBJTMR010000020.1:0-11730 GCA_046070625.1 Bdellovibrio sp.
ATGAAAATGTTATGCTGACTCAAACAGGATCTGGAAAACCTTGGATGACAGTTTCGTCAAAAGCGGCTTTGCCAGTGACGAAACCCACCTTTGCTGGTTTCACAGTCGACAAAAAAATCACTCCATTAGAACAAAAAATAAAAGGCCGATGGAGTGTTGGAGACACGGCCCAGGTAGAATTGATCATAACGGCGAAAACACCTCAGACATGGGTGGTCGTTGAGGACCCTTTGCCCATCAGCACCTCTGTTTTGGAAACTTCGTCAGCAACAGCGATTGAGCGCAAAGAAGAACTAGTTAGATTTTACTACGATTGGTTTCCGGGTGGAACACAGACGATTAGTTACAAAATTCGTTTCAACCAAGCAGGTACCTATCAGTTACCAGCAAGTCGTGTTGAAGCTATGTACAGTCCGGATATTTATTCTGAGCTTCCGGAAAGCTCTTGGGTGGTTGTTGAATGAGAAAAACGATTCTTATTTTTCTGATTATACTGATAGGCAGTGGGGGATGGCTGATCCACTCCGTCCCTTCCATGAAACCTTATGAAGAAATAAAAAAGAGTCATCAGACCTCAGAGCTGGTCTTGTTAGATCAGGTCGGACGCCCTCTCCATCAGTGGCGGCAAGATCCTCATCAGCGTATCTTTGCATGGGTCTCCTTAAAAGACACGTCTCCAGCGTTTATTCAGGCGCTTCTGAAATCTGAAGATCGTGATTTCTTTCGTCATGGTGGCGTCGATTATAGGTCTTTGGCAGCCAGTTTCTATCAAAGAATTTTTAAGTCCTCTTCGCGTGGCGGAAGCACATTGTCTATGCAAGTAGTAAAGCTTACTGTGCCGAGTAAGTCCTGGAATGGAGTTGCGGGGAAGCTTCGACAAATTTGGGCGGCAGGTAAACTTGAGAACGTATGGACTAAAGAAGAAATTCTGGAAGCTTACTTGAATCTTGTGCCATTCCGCGGAGAGTATCGTGGTTTAGCGGCCGTTTCTTGGGGGCTTTTTAATAAAGCTCCTTCGGGTTTAACCAAGAATGAAGCGACAGTGCTTGCGGTACTAATTCGTTCACCGAATGCTTTGGTTAAAGACTGGGTAAAGCGTTCTTGTTGGCAGGAACCTGAAAGCTGCAATGAATTTTCAGGATTGGTGTCTCGCGCTCTTCAACGGCTGGGAAAAATTCCAAGCGAAGACCAGAGAGCGCTCCACTTAGCTCAGCGATTGTCCAAAGAAGGATTAAAAGGACCTGTGCAAACGACTCTAAATCGTGATTTGCAAATCATGACTCAAGAGATCGTGGTTTCAAAAATTCGCGAGCTAGCAGAGCAAAACGTTCACGATGCGTCTGTGCTTGTGATTGAAAATAAAACGGGCGAGGTGTGGGCGTATGTGGGAGGCAGTGGACCTCTGTCGTCGGCATCTTATGTTGATGGTATTCAATCTCAACGTCAGGCGGGCTCAACGCTGAAGCCTTTTTTATATGCGACCGCCTTTGAAAAAAATCTTTTGAATTCTCAGTCCTGGATTGAAGACAGCGCTGTCGATATTGTTTTTGATCGTGGTGTGTATAAACCGCAAAATCATGATCATCAATTTAACGGCTGGGTGCAAGCCAAGATGGCATTGGCTTCATCTTTGAACGTGCCTGCAGTGAAAGTTTTAAAGCTTCTGAATGACGATTCATTTTGGGAGAATCTGCAACGGTTGCACTTTCAAGGTTTGCAGTCTCCGGAGCATTACGGGCCCGCGCTGGCGCTAGGGGTAGCGGATGTCACTTTGGAAGATTTGACACAAGCATATCGCACTCTT
Source organism: Bdellovibrio sp. (assembly GCA_046070625.1). Taxonomy (GTDB): domain Bacteria; phylum Bdellovibrionota; class Bdellovibrionia; order Bdellovibrionales; family Bdellovibrionaceae; genus Bdellovibrio. The sequence continues at coordinate 1,805 of JBJTMR010000020.1, forward strand.
GCTAACGAGGGTATTTACACACCGTTAAAATTCTTAAAATCAGAGATCATCAGGAGTGTTCCAGAGAAAGTCTTCAGTCAAAAAGCTGCGACGGAAATTACCGAGATACTTTCCAGAAAAGAAAATCGTGTCCTGGGTTTCGGAATGGAATCCGCATTAAATCTAGATAGCTCTGCGGCAGTGAAAACGGGCACTAGTAAAGATATGCGTGATAACTGGTGTGTGGGTTATAATTCTCGCTTTACGGTGGGAGTTTGGGTCGGTAACTTTGAGGGACAACCCATGTGGAACGTGATGGGGGTTACGGGGGCGGCACCGATATGGAATCAGGTCATGCGCTGGCTTCAGGAACAATATCCAAGTGAGCCTTTAACGATACCGACGATCGAATCAGAGCCAGTAAGGGCTCCCAAGATTTATCCGGTTGCCAGAATTTCTTATCCTCAAGATGGAATGATTTTGGCTGTGGATCCCTCGATTCCATTGAAAAATCAAAAGCTGCCGTTAATGGCTGAAGCTGAAAATAAAAAGAATCTTTCTTGGAGAATTAACGGACGCCGAATGGCTTCAGCTCAGGGAACTTACTTATGGACGCCCACACCGGGGCGCCATACTTTTGAACTATTAAAAAACAACCGCCTTACGCAGAAGGTGGAAGTTCTAGTCAAATAGCTAAACGTCGTAATGAATAACAGTAGGGGTTTGCAAATCAGGATGAAGGCTTTCTTTAACGGGACAGCCTTTTGCATACTCCTCAAGTTTCTTGCGATATTCGTGGGGAACATTCATTGGTAAGTGCAATACCACGTGAAGTTTCGTGATGCGACGAGGATTTGCGATCATCTCTTTTTCGACTGACGCCCAAGAACCTTTCAGCGTTACACCATCTTTTTCACAGTTGATTGCCATCGTTGTTAGCATGCAACTGCCCATAGCCGCTCCGACAAGATCTGTCGGAGAGAAAAGCTCACCCTTACCGTGATTATCTTTAGGGGCATCAGTACCAATGCGTGCAGATGATGGCTCATGAGTGATGTCGCAGTGTTTCTCGCCTTGATAGAAAGACGTCGTTTTAACCATAGGAACCTCGGACTAAGTGGACATTTGTTCAATAATTTTACGCAAACGCATCTCTGAAGATTTGGACATATCTGCATAGAGTTTGCGTAAGTGGTTGGATTGAACTGGATCATTTTTTGAAGATTTCATTTCGCGGCCTATTTTCAAGGCTGCACAAACGCTTTCAATCACCAGTTTTCTTTTAGAATCTTTAGTAATGAAATCAAAGGCCCCCAAAGACAAGGCTTCCAAGGCGCGAGAGTGATCGCCGTGAGCTGTCAGAACCACAAATGGAGTCATATGTCCCAAAGAGCGGACATAGGCTAAAAATTTAAGACCGTTCATTTGTGGCATTTCGATATCAGAAAGAATTGTATCGAACTCTTGGGCTTTCACATACTGAAGAGCAGCAGAGCCATTTTCGGCTTCTACGATCTCGTCGACGAACTCTTTCATGAAGTGCTTTAATAGCTCACGAATGTCGGAATCATCCTCGACGATCAGTAGTCTGCTTTTCTCTTCCGGGGCAGTCGTCATGCGACTCCTTAATGCGAATAGCGGTTGATTACTCCAAGCAAGACATCTTTTTTAAATGGTTTTGTGACGTGATCATCACAACCTGCTTTTAAAGATTTTTGCATGTCATCAGAGAGAGCGTGGGCTGTTAAAGCAACAATAGGAATATGTGAATGATGAGTTTCCTTTTCCCATTCACGAATAATTGATGTTGCTGCATAGCCGTCCATCTCTGGCATTTGCACGTCCATAAAGACGATATCAAACTCCTGTGACTTTACCTTATCTACAGCCTCAAGTCCATTCTCCGCTTCAATTATTTCGAAAGGTCCATTTTTAAGATAATGGGTAAAGAGAATGCGATTATCTTCCGTGTCGTCAGCTAAAAGAATGCGGACCTTCTTGTTCGGGTCCCGCAGTGTTTGGGGGATTTTTGAGTGATTCTCAGACTCCTCAATAAAATTCAAGCCGTTTGCTTGGAAGGCCAGCGGCTTTGGCAAAAGAGTTCCATAACTATGTTCGCGGTAGGGCATTGTGAATAGGAATGTTGTCCCTATATTTTCCCGGCTCTTAAACCAGATTGTGCCACCCATCAGCTCCACTAAGCTTTTGGAAATAGCCAACCCCAGTCCTGTACCGCCATAGCGACGGGTAATCGAGTTATCAGCTTGAGAGAATTTTTGGAAAATCAGGTGCTGCTTTTTGACGGGGATGCCGATTCCGGAATCATTAACGCTTATAAGGAGGGTGTCCTTTTTTGTGGGATTTTTTACCACAGTAACTTTAATTTGTCCGCGCTCTGTGAATTTAATGGAGTTGCTGACTAGATTTATCAGTACTTGCCGAACCTTTGTGGGGTCTCCAAGTAAGTTTTTAGAAATTCCATTTCCGATTTCAAATGAATACTCAATACCCTTCTCAAGAGCTTTAGGACGCATCATTTCTTGGATATCAACCATCATTTTTTGCAAGTCGAATGGAATGTTCTCGATTGAAACTTCCCCGGCTTCAATTTTTGAAAGATCTAAGATGTCATTGATAAGGCTCATTAATACTTCACCAGCTTTGTGAAAGATCTGGAGATAATATTTTTGTTCTTCATTGAGGGGAGTTTCTTTAAGTAACTCTGCCATGCCCATGATCGCGTTCATGGGAGTGCGGATCTCATGGGACATGTGGGCTAAGAAATGAGACTTTGCTTGTGATGACTTAAGCGCTTCATTTTTTGCGGCAATAAGATCTTGTTCAGTTTTTTTCAAATCTGTGATGTCTTGATTAACACCCCAGGTGGAGATGGCATTGCCATAGCCGTCATACTCAGTTTCGCCGATAATACGAATCCAGATGTATTCATTCGTGTCAGCTCGGCGAATGCGTAGGTCCACATTAATCGCTGTCATGCTCGTTTGTGACTCATGCAGAGCTTTATTCAAAAGTGGCAAATCCTCAGGCAACACCAAATTGCGGAACAGATCAAAGCTCGGTTTCGTTCTTAAAGGATCTAATCCCAAAATGTTGAATTGTTCGTCGGACCAGAATAAACGGCCCGAGTTCATATCCCAGCGGAATGAACCTGTTTTTGAAATAGCTTGAGAAGCTTTTAGTAGCCCTTCTTGAAGCTTGAGTTCTCTTTCAGCCTCTTTTTTCCAGCGTATGTCGGTGCCGATAATGACCAGATGAATGGTGTCAGGGGCGCCCTTCAATTTAGACCAAGAAAGGTTCAAAGGGATTTTTTCGCCGGTAATAGATTTCAAGTAAGCTTCGTGAAAGTTTTCATCAGAGTGAGTTGAGAACTCTAAGCTGCTCATAATATCGTCTAGTTCACCATCAAGCCAGGCACTGAGGTTCGACTTTTTTAAAGACTCGGCCGTTAATCCGATAGCTTCAGCTGCCGCATGATTGGCGCTTAAGACAACCATCTTGCGTAGGGAAAGATCTTGAGAATTCTGTACTTCAACCACGAACAACAGCTCATTCAATGAATCTACGATATCAAACAGAACTTCTTTCTCTTTGACGGTTTTTTCTAGGTTTTCAGCTAAAGCATTATAGTCGTCGAACACAGGCCCGTACTCGTCGCCTTTGTTGTACTCTAAAGTGGTGTGAGAGCTGCCCTCTTTAAGTCTCTTGAGTCCCTTTTGCAAATAGCTCAAAGGAAGAGTCAAGCGACGTGCGAAAACAAGGGAACTCAAGAGAACTCCAATAATTACAAAGAGAGTGGCCCAGAAAAAAACCCATAAATAACGACTTAAAGGTGCCGCTATTTCGATCGTGCTGATTTTTGCCTCCAATACCCAAGCACCACCACCAGGCAAAGCGATTTTGCCAATAGATTTTAATGAAGGCACTCCCATGTAGTCGGAAGAATATTCGATTAGGTCTTCGCTGTGAATATATCGACGGATCTGGTCTGTCGGCAAAGAAACTTGCAACGCCGTTGTATCAGCAGCTCGAACTTTGCTGAACATGGCGTCGTGGTTTCCAGTGTGGGAGAATACTTTTTCGAACTCTACAGGGTTTTCAAAATAGAGTCTCGAGTTCGTGCGCATATAGCCGTCAGAACCAAAAGCTATGACTTCCCCTGTTTCACGAAGTCCGGCTTTTTTCCATTGGTGGTTGTCGCTCAAAATTTTGTCGAACTTACTTAAGGGAATTTGGAAGACGACCGTGCCTAGGTAAGCCGATTTATCAAAAATTGGTGAAGCCAGATAGGCCGTTGGCTCCCGAAAGAGAGGCGTCATCTGTGTAAAGTCGAAAAAATGAAATGAGCGCGGAGAAGCGGTGAGCGACCAGCGATAGATATCACCCAGTCGGGTTCCACTGAAAACTCCAGAATTTAAGTTAGTTCCAAAGCTAAGGTTCTTTTGAAGCGAATAAGCAATCGAACCATCTTTATCTATCAGAAGAATATCTGATAGCTGCATGCGATCTGCATAATCTAGGAAAAACGGATGTAAACCTTCGTGCAACTTGAAATACGTAAGATTACCGTGTTCTTTGACTCCGATAACATTTTTTAGCGGGGCTTCATTTCTTTTTGCTTCAGACACAAATTGAGACTGTAGAAACAAGGCGAACGGATTTAGGCGAGGAATAATCTTTGCTTGATCGCTCTGAGCGCTGCCAGCGTAATAAGTTTCCAGTAGAGCGGTCAGTTTGCTTGACGGCTGAGTCTTGGCAATTTTGCGAATTTCTTTTTCACTTTGAAAAATGTCGTGTAGGCCTTCGCGAATCCGGGTCATTTCTGCCATGGTTAGCAAGGAATTTCCCAGATTTTCCATTTCACTTTGCAGTGCCTGTGCTTTGCTTGTGCGAATTTGGGTTAAGTGCTCACTGAGGTTGCTTTCAACGGAAGAGGCTCCAATCTGGTAGCCCATAATCCCAGCGGCTAGCATAGTGCCAACGACTAAAAGCACAGAAAAAAGAAGCAACCGTGAGCGTATCGTCATATTTACATTGGAACGAAATGAATCTCAATGCTGTCAAAATGTGTTTTCATATTTTGAGCGAGCTTTTGCAAAGGAGCTTCATTGAGATTTTTGGCTTCTTTTTCCATTTCGGCAGCGATGGCACTGAGTTCCGCAAAACCGTAACCTGCCGCCGCGCCTTTTATTTTATGGGCTAATGCCGCTATGGATGTAAGATCATGATTCGCAACGAGGCTATGCAAAGACTCTATGTCCTTTTTGCGGTTCTCGATGAATTGGGGGATCAGATCCTTAAGATCTGAATCAATTTCTACTCTAGTTTTAGGCATCATCATGGCCTCCTTATCCCTGAAAAGCCCTCTATGTTCCAATCATTTTGATTTAACAGGCTGTTTATTGCATACATTTAATATCAAAAGTAAATTCTTCTTTTTAGACCCCGGTCCTCCCTTGGTGGAATCAGGGGAGTCTTCAGGGGGCTGACAACCTGCTCTGCATTGACTTTGGTGCGTGAAACCTGTTTAGCTTGCCCTATGGAAAATCAGTATCAATCCGGCTTTGGAAATCATTTTTCTTCAGAGGCTCGAGCAGGGGCTTTGCCTGCTGACCAGAACTCTCCGCAAGTGGCACCTCTTGGGCTTTATGCGGAGCAATTGAGTGGAACTGCCTTCACGGCACCTCGTGCGCATAATCTTTTTACATGGTTGTATCGTATCCGTCCTTCCGTGATGCATAAGCCTTTTGTGCCGATGAAAGATCTGACTCAAAGAACATTTTTCAAACCGCAGCATCTTAATCCCAACCAAATGCGCTGGAATCCGGTAAAGCCCACTCCCAATCAAGATTTCGTAGAAAGCATTCGTACCGTTTGCGGAAATGGTTCTAGCGAAGAACATCGCGGAATTGAAATTCACGTTTATGCTTTTGATAAAGCCATGGGCTCTCGTTACTTCATGAGTGCGGATGGCGATTTTGTTATGGTTCCTCAAAAGGGTTCTCTGCAGGTAAAAACGGAATTGGGAATTATTGATGCGGGCCCCGGGGAGATCGTTCTGGTCCCTCGCGGAATGAAATTCCAAGTAAATCCATCAAGTGCTGGAACATGCACAGGCTATATTGGTGAAAATTTTGGCGCGCCCTTGCAATTGCCTGAATTAGGGCCGATCGGTGCGAATGGTTTGGCGCACCGTCGTCATTTTTTAACTCCGCATGCGGCTTTTGAAGATCGGGATGGAAAGTGCGAGCTTATTGGCAAATTTGCCGGAGAGTTGTGGAGTGCAGAGCTGAGTCATTCGCCTCTGGACGTTGTAGCTTGGCACGGGACCTATGTGCCATTTAAATATGATCTTAAAAAATTTAATACCATCAATACTGTCAGTTTTGATCACCCAGATCCTTCTATTTTCACCGTGCTGACATCACCAAGTGAAACTCCGGGAACTGCGAATGTGGACTTCGTAATTTTTCCGCCTCGTTGGATGGTCGCAGAAAACACATTCCGTCCCCCGTACTTCCATCGCAATTTTATGAGTGAGTACATGGGACTTATTTATGGCGAGTATGATGCGAAAACCAGTGGTGGCTTTGTTCCCGGTGGTGGAAGCTTGCACAACTTTTTCTCTGCTCACGGCCCTGACAGTGACACGTTCGAAAAAGCCAGCAACGCAGATCTTAAGCCAATCCGCTTAAGTGAAACTATGGCCTTTATGTTTGAGTCGCGCACTCCTTACAGAGTGACGGACTTTGCGATGCAAAATGATTTCTTGCAAGCGGACTATCAAGAATGCTGGCAAGGGTTTAAAAAGAATTTTAAATAGGAAAAGGGGATCGGAAGATCCCCTTTTTTTTAGCGTTCAAGGTTTGCTAGGACCGACTCCATACGCATTGCCAAATCCTGCGTATCTGGGTTTAGGCGCATTTCATCCAGTTGATTAAAACGAATCATGTCATTGTCAGATAGTCCTATGTGAGACATTAAGTTGTCTGCCGAATGAAAGCGAATAACCCATCCCTCGCGGTCCTTAATAACCGAAACTTCCTTTTGTAAAGTGACAATATTTTCCTCCATAGTTTCTAGAGTCTGCTCATTAAAAAGAAAGTTTACTGGATGCGGAGGTGCAGTAGGTTCCCTGGGATCATCCAGAGGAGTTTGCGACACCACAGGCAATGCTGCCGTTGTGGTGGGTTCAGAGCGACGAACGACAGGAATTTGATCATGGCCAGAATGTGGGGACAAAGTTTTTATATCTTCCGAATCAGAGGGTGCTTCCAGAGCGGTATCAATTTTTGGTCGGTCCACGGATACATGAGAAAGAATAAAGCCGCAGACTAAACCAATTATAAAAATGAGGAGTTTGTTCATAGCTCTAATTTAAAACATTTAGGGCAGATGGCATCCAAGATTTAGGTTGATTCTTCACATAGAGGTTCAAGGAATTGGACATTTAAGTTATGGGGCCCACAATTCAATTATTGAACCGTAAATTTAAAATAGGAATGTAATGGTCGTATGGACTTTTCCCCAGGCAGTGGCTTTTCGATAATTTCATTTATCGCAGTTCTTGTCGCGATTTGCTTTTCTATCATTTTTGGGATCGGTGTTGCCAGTGAAAGGCTTGAGTTTTCTGTAAATAAGGAAGTTATTCGGGCTTGCGCTGTTCTCATTATTTGGTTGGGCGGGTATTCTTTAGCACGAGTCACTGCGATAACCAGTCCGCTGCCCTTGGGGCCGGTATTTCTTTTGCTGGCAGTAGTGGTGCCAGTGGGTGTGAGCTTGTCATCTTATGGTTCAAGATTAGCTCTGGGGCTTTCGCTGAATGCGCTTGTCAGTTTTCAGGTTGTTAGACTTCCTATGGAACTTATTTTGCATCAATGGGTTTTGCAGGGGACTGTGCCAACGACTGTATCTTGGAGTGGTAGCAACTGGGATGTGCTGTCGGGGATTCTCGCTCTTTGCGTAGCCCCCTTTGCGAAAAACCACCCATGGATCGCTTGGTTGTTTAACATTTTTGGAAGTGTGATGTTGGGTAATTTTCTTTTTGTCCTGGTGATGTCAACGCCAGTTTCATTTGGATGGCATGTCAGTCCTCCGATGAGACTGACTTACCATTTGCCATATTTCCTTATTTCACCCATCTATTTCGGAAGTATCGTTGCTTGTCATGTGATTTTGACACGTGCTCTGTTGTTTCGATCTAAATAGGAGGCTTCGTCATGGAAACAAATAGTATTAAGGATACCTCTGATTTTTCATTTACTAGCAGAATGCCATTTTTCAGCCTGATTGCGACCCTAGAAAAAATGGCGGTGGAATCCTATCGCGTAGATATAGCGCAACAATTGACCTGCTATCACATGCTAAATGGTGAGGTGATGTCGGAGTCTTTTCATTTTGAAGGTGAAATTGCGCAAGATTTCGATGATGGAGAAATACGTTCTGCGATTTCTGACCTTAAGAAAACTCATCTTGAGTATAAAGAATTTTTAAAACGCATTATGAATGCCGGAATTACGAGCTATACGATCTACATGAAGGGCAGAAAAATTATTTTCTATGGAAGGAACGGGGATAGTTACTTAGAAAACTTTACCCCGCACAAACTAAATCAATACTAAATGGCGCTCAACATCCAGCACGGGTGACTTCAAAGGCTCGACAGTGACCTTCAGGTCTTTGAACTTCTTGTTGGCCAAAGTGAGCTCTTCGTCGATTTTTTCGCGACGAGCTTTCAGCAAAAAGTATTTACCCTTTTTTTGGTAGTAGCTACGGCTTACATCCAAAATCACATCAACGGGTTTGAATCCTCGTGCAGTCACGACATCTACTTGAGGCAGATCTTTAGGAATCTCACCATGAACTTGTAAATTCGGAGCAATCGTTTTACAGCGATTTAAAAAGTTCTGCTTCAAAATACTTTTTTCATAAAGATGAAAAGCAACTTCGGGAAATTGAATGGCATAGATCACACCAGGCAATCCGCCTCCGGATCCAAAATCAGCGACCACTTTTGCATTTTTCGGAAATTGCTTAAGCGGCAACAAGCAGTCAATAACGTGATTGTCGATCAGCTCTTCGAAAGTCATCTTACGGCTGATCAAATTAAGCTCTTCGTTGGAAGACCACAAAAGATCAATATAACTTTTTAGTTGGGGAAGAGCTTCCTCGCGGAAACCCAACTCTTTGATAAGCGGGATTCTATTTTCAAAATGCATAGAACCCTTATACCCGCTTTAGTTACTGAGGCCAATGTAAAAAGATCTGCCGGCAGTACCGTAACCAAGGATCTCTTCATACTGGCGATCCAAAAGGTTCTGGATGCGCATAGAGATTTTGAAGGAGTCCACAAGCTGGTAATTCGCCTGAAGATGGACTACATCATAGGAGGGATTTTTTACACGCGCATAGCTGACGGGGTCGATATCCTCACGGTCGCCCACATAGCGGTACTGCACAGCTCCCGAAAACTTTTGGGCCTGGACATAGGCAATAAGGGTGGCTGAGTTCTGGGCGCGGCGGAGCAGGCGTTGTCCGGTGGTTTCATCATGAGTATGTAAATAGGTATAGACGGCGCGAACCCCATTTCCAGAAACCGGTTCGAATTGACCTTGCACTTCGACTCCATCAGTGTCGGCTGCGGAAACATTCATGTATTTACTAGTCGCCGTATCGAAATCAATTAGGTTTTTATACGTGTTTCTAAAGTAATCTATGGTTCCTTTAAGACTGGTCGTTAAGGATTGCTCCCAAGATAGATCGAAACTTTGTGAGGATTCGGACTCTAGCGTCGTGTTGCCGAAGCTTGAGTAAAGTTGAAATAGGCTCGGGTGTTTGAAGCCGGTTCCATAAGTCATACGTAGAATTGTTTTTTCTCCAAACAGGCGACGTCCGATAGAAATTCTCTTTGAGGTCGCATTATCTTGATC
>JBJTMR010000021.1:0-2520 GCA_046070625.1 Bdellovibrio sp.
AAAAGCTTACTGATGACCTGGTACGTATAGCGGCAGCAGGTGCTGGCAAAGGGACGAGAATAGTATTTTATGGAATGGCTGTACGTCTCACTGACGATCTCGTCCGTATAGCAGCAGCTGGAAAAGGCTGTGTTCAGTTCGAGGGATAGGGTTTGTGTAGTATTTGGTAGTAATTGGAGAATTTAGGGGTTGAAATTATTGACGAATTTCAACCGCCGCACTCCCTACCACTTTTTCTTTTCTTCTTATATGCCGTTAACTTTTGATTTTTAAGTAGTCGTTTGCTGTCCTTGGCGGCTTCAGCACGCTATGGATTTTACTTTCGATTCTTCGACTGGCTTCATTAGTCGGTCAAGCTCGTCTTTCTTTTTTGCATCTATCAGCGGTACTAATAGCTTGTGAACGAAAATTGATTTTTCTCTCAACTCCAAATCGTTACACCCAAAACGAGTCTCATCTTTTTCAAAGTGATCGATGTAATATCGAAGTGCAGCCTCCAGGTTCTTGGCAGCAGCGTCTTTTTGATTTTCCTTCGCATCGATCCAACCCAAGATCAAAAGGACATCGGGGGGCTTGGCGCCGATAGCCTGTGCTAGACGCCGGATTTCGACGAACTCGTTTTTCTGAAACTTTCGTTGATCTTTCAACGCCGTTTTCAAATAGAAGAAAAGATCTATTGCATCAGCAACATTTGTGGAGTCTAGCGGCTGACGTGACGTGCTGGTCTCATATTCTGGTTTGCCGCTTAAGATTTCTGCTACTCGCAGGCGAAACAGCTTTATCTCGCGAGCCTTGTCATTTTTTGGAAGCTGGCTAATCAGACTCGAAAATAAAGCTTTTTGTGTAGTGTAAGATACTGGTGGGCTGGCAAGGGAACTCATTGACCAGGCGACTATTATAAATAGAGTGATAAGGCTTGAAGCAAATCTTTGCGGTCTCGAGCATAATTGCATAAGTTCATTCTCCATGATTCTAGAAACAGGGACCCAGGGTTATTCAATACTATTAAAAATCAGCCACCCCTGTCCGTAAACAAGTAGGCCAATCTCTGCCAAGGCATGAGGCGATGGGCACCCGGTTGTCGGGAACTTTAGTTGGGCCGAAGCGCCTGGAGATAACCAAACCGGAATTTGTCGCGGGTCTGGAGCATGCGATGGGTTAGAAGTTTGGGCTTCTGAAACAACGGACAATTTGCATTGATAGGAATTACTTCCAAGGTAAAGCTTTACCTCGAGGGTTTCTTGATAGCGATTCGTTACCCGGACTCCTCCCTCTGGATCAAGTGTCACGGAAAGATAGTCGGGGAAAACTCCCTTTCCAGTTTTTTTGACAGGGGGGTACTTAGCTCGTTCCCGTTGATTGAAGCTTGCGACATCTTCCGTGATTTTTTTGTTTTGAAGGTCAAGCTTGTGTTTTTGCCAAAGGAAATATCCTTTGATTGAGGCCAGAGGCAAAATTGCAATAAATAGAACTAACAGTTGGCCCCGGATGGTTTTGCGCCGATCGACAAGAGTTGACAGCAATCGTCCAACCGATGTGCCGACAACGGCAAAGATGAAGCCCCAGAGCATGCCTAAAAAAAGCGGTGCAGCGCTGTCTCTATTGACTCCAGATTCTCCATAGGAATAACCCATTATAAATGAGACAAATAAATAGGCCAGCGGCAGCGCAAGCTTTGTGATGTATGCGATCCATTTCGAAATTTTGTACTTGGGTATCATAATGTTCTTTCGGTCTTGAGATCGCAACGGTGAAGTCATTAACCGATCCCAAGTTTGTGGCTGCTTTCATGGTTAGATATCATTCATTACGAGTCAAGATACTAAATTTACGTAACTTTACTTGTTGGTTGGGTACCGAAGAAAGGAAATTCAAAGTCGTTGCCTTGACGTGGGCTACCGGACAGGTTCTTTCTTTTTGTATTCCGTCAAAGTTCTCGAATGTTTCTGCTCGGAGCTCCGAGATTATTGTAAACAAAAGAAAACCAAGGAGTATGTCATGATTTCTACAAAAAGAATTCTAGAAATGGCTATTGTGTTGTCAACGTTTACAGGCTTTGCATCTCACGCAAGTGTAACCAGCGAAACCGAAGCATCATCAAAGGCACTCGGTGCGAAAATGGCGAATGAGATTAGCTTTGAAGAAGGTAAAACATCTCTTACAGATACATCTAAACAAGAGATTCGGGATTTCATTAAAACCGCCCGTGATCAAGGCAAGATCGGTGAAGTTAAAGTTGCCGTATGGGCAGATCGCGAATACCCATCTCCAGATACAAAAGCCTCAGATGCGGATGTGAAGTTGGCAAACGAAAGAGCGAAAGAGCTTAAAGGCTTTTTGAAGAAAGAGTTGGCGGTAAACGATGTAAATACCTACAACATGACTCAACGTCCGAATGCCCTTCAAAAGTTTATTCACACGCCAACGGCGAACATGAAAAACACGATGGAAAAAATGGGTGCGGCGCCAACGACTGAAAAAGAAACAGGTCTTTTTAATCAAAAAGCCCAAGCTTCTAAG
>JBJTMR010000022.1:0-3239 GCA_046070625.1 Bdellovibrio sp.
TTCACTTCGCCACGAACAAGATCCGTGAATATGTAGTCTTTTTTAAGATGTTTTGTTTTAAAACGAACAACTGGTGGCTTGCCACCTTCAGCCATTTTCACTTTGGCTTGATCCAAAGTCCAATCCGCATACGGCGATTGAACATGAGGCTGCTGGCCCGCTTTCATTTGGGCTTCACGTTGCTTTTCAATTTCTTCGTCCGTCAAAAAGCAGTAGTACGCTTTACCGTCATTTAAAAGTTGCTCGGCGATTTTTTTATAGATGTCCATGCGTTCACTTTGCTTGTAAGGCCCCAAAGGACCTTGATCTTTCAAAGTGACTGGATCAACTCCTTCTGCCCAAAGAAGATTCAACCAAACCAAATCATCCACAACACCACGAAGAGATTCTTCTGTGGAACGCGCTTCATCGGTGTCCTCAATACGAAGGATGAACTCCCCGCCATTTTTTTTCGCGAAAAGATAGTTATATAAAGCAGTTCTTGCACCACCTACATGGAGGTAACCTGTTGGTGATGGAGCAAAACGAACACGAACATGCGGAGAAATTTGCGAAGACATTAAATGCACCCCAGAAAGTAAGCCTAAAAATAAAAAAGGCCTGGAAAATCCAAGCCTTGAAACTAATATGTTTTTTGGGAGTAGTAAAGCTCTCGAACGGTCAGTCAGGTGGGATTATTCGAGGCGCGAGGAGGAAGCTGTACTTCTGTACTGCAACGACGAGCAACGAAGAAGAAGCCCGCCTGAATGATCGTTCCTTACGCTGTAATTCCGAAGATCGCTTTCACTTCTTCTTCGTTGAAAAGCTCTTGTTCACTTGTTGCCAACGTCAGCTCTTTCAAAAGCAAAGAACGAGCTGCATCAAGCATCTTGCGCTCTCCAAAAGAAAGCTCTTTGTCAGCTTTCAAAAGGAACAAGTCGCGTAAAACTTCAGCAATTTCAAATACGGAACCAGTTTTGATCTTTTCCATGTATTCGCGATAACGGCGATTCCATGTCTGGTTGTCGATTTTAACGTCTTTTTCCTTAAGAATGCCTACAACGCGTGCAGCTTCATCCTTAGAAATAATCGGGCGAAGACCCGCAGATTTTACGTTAGTCGTTGGGATCATGATCTTAAGACCCGTGTCTACCAACTGCATGTTATAGAACGTTGTTTTCGTGCCGAGCATCTCTTTAGTCTCGATAGCCACGACCTTCACAACGCCATAGCCGGGATAAACTGCATTATCACCGATATTAAACGCCTGCATCCGGTAACCTCCACTGGACAGTATTCTGACCTCGTCTGTTCTATCAAATTTGACACGAGTTATCAAATCTGAGCAGAGCGTTGGAAAAGTTTTCAGAGGATTTTTATAAGTGTAAAAAGGCTGACGCAGCGCCAGCCTTTTCCAAATGATTTCAATAAGTTAATAAATGACATTTATTGCTCAAAAATGCTGAAAATAAGGGCATAGGGCTGCACCCCCGCCTTACCCATTGGTACATTTACTCCACGCACGACAAGTTTGTACGTGCCGGCGGTCAGATCACTTTTTTCGATCATCTCCAAATTATTGATATGATCATTGCCACCAACACTTTGCCCATCGGGAGTCAACAACACCAAATCCAGGTCATTTACTAAGGCTTTTTGCGCGTTCGCAGACCCCGGAGCATCGGTCCACACAAGATTCGCCTGCAAGCGACCTGATTTCTGTAAAGTGAACTCGTAGGCAACTTCCTTCCCTTGCCCCACACCATCACGGTTATCCACCATGCGGGTGTTGGACCCCAGATTTACCAGGTTTGCCATATTGACTCGCCCATATCCCTCGTCCGAGTTTGGACGACGAGTTAAAAGCTCTTGGCCCTTGCCGACCCCAACCTCTCCAAACTGTCCAGGGTACAAGTCGTCTGCGGAATGAATCATGACGGCTTTAAGTAAGGCCGATGAGGGATTTGGCATATTCCATTTTTCCACCAAAACTTGCCGAGCCGCGGTCACCGCCCCCGCGGTAATCGGAGTCGCCATTGATGTTCCGCCCGCCCATGCATAATCATCATTATAAGCGCCCCACAAAGCACTCGCGCCTTTCACATGAGATCGCGCACTTAAAATATTTGTTCCCGGTGCTACGATATCAGGCTTCACTCGCCCATCCAGCGTTGGCCCACGGGAAGAAAACATCGCCAAGCCATCATCACGATCCGACAGGTACGACGAAAAAATAGGTTCCGCTGACCAATCGTCTTTGGCCGCCCGAAGCTTGCTGATCGGGACTTGGATGCCTCCAGTTTTGGTAAAGTTTTTTGAAGCCCCCACTGTCAGACAATTTTTTGCCGTCGCTGGCGTCGCCATACTGCCAGAGTCGATACGGCCATCTTTGTCGTGATCCACACCACTGTTACCTGCCGCAAACAAGATCAACATATCTGGGTTATCGAACATCCAGGCATCCACTTGAGTCGCCATGCTGTCATAGGCACCAAAAGTGCGAGCGGCACCCCAAGAGTTTGAATGCACTCGCGCGCCATCATTAGCCGCCTTATCGAAAAGATCCGCCAACCTTGAAGGAACACTGAGATTGTTGAGCATCGGCGACCAAAGCCCCTCCACCACAAACTGCGCCTCGGAAGCAGCCCCTTTAAGAACGCCTTTTGACTGAGTGCCTCGGCCAACAATGGAACCTGCCACATGAGTCCCGTGTCCCATCGGGTCGTTCCATGACTTAGACCACAACCCCAGAGCGTAGCCCGACTTCACAGCACCGCTGAAATCTGGATGGATATTGGAAGGGTCGCCAGAATCCAATCCAGTATCCGACATGGAGGCGATTTGATTTCTCCCTTGAAAGCCGGCGGCCCACATTTCGGGAAACTTAATAGATTTCCCCCCAGTTTCATCGCCGGCAAGGTCTGAATAATCCCCTGGCGTTCTGGGCTCAATTGACGTTAACTCCCCCTCAATTGGAAAATGAAAAGACTCGATCTGCAGAGTTGGCTGAATGTGCTCAACACCCGTCAGGTTTGCAGCTTGCTGAATAAGACCTCGAGGAATCAAGGCAATGATTGACCTTCGCTCCACAACTTGAAGACTTACTTTAAGATGACGTAAGGCCTTTGCCACCTTTGGCGTGTCGTTTTTTAGGAACGTTGAAATTAAAACGCTTTGATTTTCTGCTTTATTAAAAACACTTACGGGGCTGAATTCACTGCTTATTTTGTATTCGCCTTGATACTTCACCACAGCGCGAA
>JBJTMR010000023.1:0-29536 GCA_046070625.1 Bdellovibrio sp.
TTCCATCGCATTTGCGCCGGATCACACATAAAAGTCATCGACGGCAAAGTCGATTCACAAGAAAGCCAGATAGCCCAGGCTTTTCCGACTAGGTAATCTTCTTTTACGAAGCCCCAATAGCGTGAGTCACTGGATTGATCACGATTGTCGCCCATGAAAAAGTAATGACCTTCTGGGACTTTGAAAGTTTGTGCTGTCGGTTCATCATCGAATTTGAAGTTCATGAAACGAACTGTGTGTGGCACTTTATCGATGGATTCGGAGTAATAGGTAAAGCCTTTTTCAGCTCCCGGAAACTCCGTTTTTTCCAAAGGCCACTGTTGCCCATTGACCTTGATATGTCCTCCGGTCACGACAACTTCATCACCGGGCAAGCCGACAAGGCGTTTGATGTAATAGACTTCGGGATTTTCTGGGTATTTAAAGACAACAATTTCCCCGCGCGAGGGTTTTTGCCACTGTACAAGCCATTTATCACTAAACGGCACATGGATACCAAAGGCGAATTTTTTAACTAAAATATGATCATGAATCAAAAGATTTGGGATCATACTTCCGGAAGGAATTACGAAAGGCTCAAACAAGGCCCAGCGGACACCGAGCACCAGCAGGATAGGAAAAAGAAACGTGAGAATCGCCTGATTCCACGTTCCTTTTAAATTTTTCTCTGCTTGATTTGAATCCATTAATTAACTGGATGGAAGAATCGAGTCCAACGAATCGTCGCTGGATTACACAGGAAGGGAAGAGCCGGAATGGTCTCTTCACAAGAAAGCCATACAAACATCGCACGGCCCAAAATATTTTGTTTAGGCAGGAAGCCCCATACACGGCTATCCATAGAGTTCATGCGATTGTCACCCATAACAAACAAGTGATCATCAGGAACTACCACAGGGCCAAAGGTTTCATAGAAGTCGCCTTTGCGAAGAAGGATCGCGTGGTCTTTACCATCGCCTCCCACTTTACCCGGGGGCAAAGCTTCGGTGAACTCTACGTAGTTGCCTTTTGCATCGTTCGTATTTCCATCACGAGTAAAGTCCGCATCACGCAACCACTCGAAATCAGCCATGTTGGCTGGAACCTTTTTTTCAACGGGTTTATCGTTGACGTACAAAGTCCCGTTTTCATAATAAATTTTATCGCCGGATTCACCGACAATACGTTTGATGAAGAACGTGCTCATATCACGAGGATATTTAAAGACGATCACTTCACCGCGCTTCGGTTCACTGAACTTAACCAACCAGTTTTCACTGAATGGAACGCGCAATCCATAGGTCAATTTATTCACGAAAATATGGTCGTGGATCAAAAGAGATGGAAGCATGGATCCTGATGGAATCACGTAAGCTTCAACAAACCCCCAACGAATGAAAAGCGCAATGAACACAGCCAAGAACAAAGAGCCCCAGCCCTCTGCCCAAAAGTGTTTCGTTCTCCAGTCCCATGGTGGTGGTTTCGGTCCTTGATGTTTCGCCATGCTGTTAGTCCTCTACTTTCAAGATTGCAAGGAACGCTTCTTGAGGAACGTCGACTGAGCCGACGGACTTCATACGTTTCTTACCCTCTTTTTGTTTCTCTAGGAGCTTACGTTTACGAGAGATGTCACCGCCATAACATTTGGCAGTAACGTCTTTTCTAATAGCGCCTTGAGTTTCTCGAGCGATAATTTTAGATCCAATTGCGGCCTGGATATTAATTTGGAACTGCTGGCGAGGGATGAGTTCTTTCATCTTTTCCGTCAACTTGCGACCGCGAGTCACTGCTTTTGATCTGTGAACGATCAACGACAATGCATCAATCGGTTCTGAGTTGATCAAAATATCCAATTTTACCAGATCTGCTTCTTCAAACCCGATGAATTCATATTCTAAAGACGCGTAGCCTTTGGAAATTGACTTCAAACGGTCGTAGAAATCCATAACCATTTCATTCATCGGAAGTTTGTATTCAATGATCACTTTTTTCTCGTTCACATATTCCATTTTAAGCTGAGCGCCGCGCTTGTCTTCGCAAAGCTTTAAAATGCCACCGATGTATTCGGTTGGTGTATGCAACGTCACTTTGACATAAGGCTCTTCAAATTTCGCAATTTGAGTTTCTTCTGGCATGCCTGATGGATTTTCCAACATCATAACTGTTCCATCAGTTTTCGTGATTTTATAAACCACCGTCGGAGCTGTCGTGATCAAATCAAGATTGAACTCACGCTCCAAACGTTCTTGAACGATTTCCATATGAAGAAGGCCCAAGAAACCACAACGGTAACCGAAGCCAAGTGCCGCAGATTTCTCTACCTCGAATGACAACGAAGAGTCATTTAAGCAAAGCTTGTCCAACGCATCTTTCAAGCTTTCATATTCCGATGCCACCACAGGGAAAATACCTGCGAAAACCATTGGCTTAATACGCTGAAATCCCGACAAAGCTTCTGGAGCTGGATTCTTAGCGCTAGTGACCGTATCACCGACCTTAACGTCGCGGATATCCTTGATACCACAAATGATAAAGCCCACTTCACCCGCTTCAAGAGTGTCTTGCATAGCAGGAAACGGCTTGTATTTACCCATGCGCAAAACTTCATAGTCACGATCCGTGGCCATGAACTTAATTCTGTCGCCTTTTTTAATAGCGCCATCGACCATACGAACCAAGACCACAACGCCCTGGTAAGCATCAAACCAAGAGTCAAAGATCAAACCGCGAGGAGTCAGTGTGCGATCTGCTTTAGGTGGTGGAACTTTTTCAACGATCGCTTCAAGAATATCTGTAATACCAATTTTCTCTTTAGCAGAGGCGTGAATGATTCCCGTTGTATCCAATCCCACAGTATCTTCGATCTGTCTGGCAACGCCTTCTGGGTCTGCAGATGGCAAATCGATTTTATTTAAAACTGGAATGATCTCGAGATTATTTTCCATTGCGAGATAAACGTTCGCAAGGGTTTGAGCTTCAACACCTTGGGCGGCATCGACCACCAAGATCGCACCTTCGCAAGCAGCGAGTGAGCGGGAAACTTCGTAAGAGAAGTCCACGTGCCCCGGCGTATCGATCAAATTGATCTGATACATGTTGCCGTCTTTGGATTTAAAATCCAAACAGACTGTTTGAGCTTTGATTGTGATCCCACGCTCACGCTCAAGTTCCATGTTGTCCAGAAACTGTTCTTTCTTTTCACGATCAGAAAGAGAACCAGTTGCAGAAAGAAGACCATCCGCCAAAGTTGATTTGCCGTGGTCGATATGAGCGATAATTGCGAAGTTACGTATAAACTTAGGATCCATTTGCGCCATTATATAAAAGAAGCGCCGAGTTGCTAGGGACAACTCGGCGCAATGATTCATTAATTTAAAAAAACCGAAAACTTAAGAAAGACTTTTTACAGCTTCTTTCAATTGTTCCACTTTATTCAATTTCTCCCAAGTGAAGCCTTCTTCAGTACGACCGAAGTGACCGTAAGCAGCTGTTTGAGAGTAAATTGGTCTTAAAAGGTCCAAATCCTTTGTAATGCGAGCTGGACGCAAATCAAAGCACTGGCGAACTGCTTTTTCAAGCACTTCAGAGCCCACTTTGCTTGTGCCGAAGTCGTTTACGGAAATAGAAACTGGTTCCGCAACGCCAATCGCATAAGCCACTTGAAGCAAGCAGCGGTCTGCCAAACCAGCAGCAACGATGTTCTTAGCGATATGACGAGCTGCGTAAGCTGCAGAACGATCCACTTTAGAAGGATCTTTTCCAGAAAACGCACCGCCACCGTGGGCACCGTGACCACCGTAAGTGTCTACGATGATTTTACGACCAGTCAAACCAGCGTCACCCATTGGGCCACCCGTTACGAAACGGCCTGTTGGATTGATAAAGAATTTAGTTTTTGCATCGATCCACTGAGCCGGGATTGATTTTTTAATCAACTCTTCAGTGATGAATTCTTTGATAGTTGCATTCGACACGCTGTCAGCATGTTGAGTCGAAATAACGACCGCGTCGATACGTTTTGCAATACCATTTTCGTATTGAACAGTTACTTGGGATTTAGCATCCGGGCGCAACCAGTCCACTTTGTTAGCTTTACGGATTGTTGCCAAGTCTTTCACAAGTTTGTGAGACATCGCGATTGAAAGAGGCATTAACTCTGGAGTTTCATTTACTGCATAACCGAACATCAAACCTTGGTCGCCAGCACCTTGATCGTCAGACAAAGTCTCTTTAACGCCTACAGCGATATCTGGAGATTGCTGACCAACCGCTACGGTTACTGCGCAAGTTTTGTAATCAAAACCCTTATCAGAATGATCGTAACCGATACGCTTAATCACATCACGAGCGATTTCTGAAAAATTCACTCTTGCAGAAGTCGTGATTTCACCAGCAACAACAACCAAACCTGTCGTTAGCAAAGTCTCACAGGCAACGCGACCTTTAGGATCTTGAGCCAAGATAGCATCCAGAATGCCATCAGAGATTTGATCGGCCATTTTATCCGGATGACCTTCAGAAACAGACTCACTCGTAAAAAGATAGTTTTTCACTTCTTGTTTTCCTTATGGAGAGGCTTGTCACACCCTAACCGGGGCAGAGCGCAAACAATGATTATTAAAGAGATTTTAAATCAGGTCGGGAACCTATCAAACTCGCAATAGAGGGTCAACCCAGATCAGAGACCTTCTTCAGGAAAAGACTGACTCGAGTCCCACAATTCTGAGGATCTATCTCGTCCGAGATACTGCAAATTTGCAAAGAGCCATGTACTTTCTCCAAATAGTGCTTCATGAGCAACAATCCGAAGCCAGTTCCCTTCTCCCCGAGGGTTCCCACAGTGGAAGACAAAGCTCCTGCGGCCTCCCACTGCTGAAGGCGGTCCCTACTAATACCCTTCCCGTGGTCACGAATAATAACTTCACACTCATCCCCATAAGAGACCGTGGAAAGCTCTATGCTCCCGCCGGGATGACTGAATTTAATCGCATTCGAGAGCGCATTTGAGACAATCTGAACTCGCAAACTGACCTCGTCGCCCAAAACCATCAGTGGTTCAAGCTCTGGCGCGATATCGATGCGCAAGTTCTTTTCAGAAATTCGCGCCTCTAAAGAAAACAGCGCTGAATCCAATACTCTTTTAAAGGAAATCGGCAAAATTTTTAGACTGACCCGACCTGATTCAGCGGCATCAAAGTACCGCGCATTTTCCACGGTTTGACGAATGTTAGAGATGATTCTTTTGCTTTGTTCGCATTCTGCCGCATTGTCTGCACTGTTTCGGAGCATGCGATTTTGGCTTAACTCCAAGGCCGCCAGTGGATTCAAAATATCGTGCGTGATAGCGCGAAACAGCTGACGAATATGACCATTTTTAGCGGCGATCTTGTTGTGATAGAAGTACCCCAACTCAATAAAAAACAACGTAAAGCCACCCACTAATCCTATCAAACCCAGGCCCACCAGAAACTGAGTGATCACGCTTCCTTCGTATCGAAGCTGATTGATCGGTATTAAATTATTTTGGTTTAGAAAAAACATCAGAACATAGCCGGCCACCGTGACATACATCCAAACCGCAGCGTGAGTTCTATTCGTCAAAATCCCCACAATCATCGGTAAAACGGCAAGCCAAAGAAGAGTGGGAGCAAAAAATCCACCCGTAAAAAAAGAAAAACTAAATTGAAAAATTGCACCAGCCGAGACCATGGAGTACGCCGCAGCCACCAAAGACCCCGTGCGCTTGTAAACCCAAGGGGACATCGCATGCACTAAGGAACAACTCAGCCCGATCCACGAAAGTGTCTGGCCTGACACGAAGAAAAAGGCCATTAACGTATAGGTCCACATTAACAACCCCGTGAGGATCGTAATACTGACAAGCAAACGGTACTTATATGAACGAGTCAGCGCGTCGTCTTTGACGACTCTAGAAAATAACCAATTACCAATCTCAGCGCTAGATTCAAATCTGTTCATGGGCGCTATTAAACGACAAAAGGTGGTTAAAAACCACCTTTTGCTTATATTCGATTGAATTCGTAATCACTAAGCCGCTTTGCGAAGACGCAGAGCTTGATCCAAGCGCCCTTCACGGGACAGTTCTGGTTTTTTATGATCCTTGTACTGCTTGCAGGTTTTCAGGAACTGCTTTTCCAGCTTATCTACGCAGGCATCAACGGCCACATAAGCATCCGGCCCATAAGCCGTTGCTTTAAAGTACTTTTCTCGCGTGTTCACCGAAATCTCCACGCAGAATTCATTTTTAACTTTACTGAAATAGACGCTGCCGTAACCATCCCTCAGAAGAAACTGACCGATTTCATCCATTTTAGCTTCCGTATGAGCTACAAGGGATTCGGAGTGGTCAATATGCTTGAAGGTTGTGTTGAGTTTCATGTTTTGTCTCCTTCGTGCCTCGTTCAGCACCTGTATGTCCTGGACTTCTTATCGGTCTAGGTCGACCAAAGATGAGCCTTATTTTGA
This sequence comes from Bdellovibrio sp., assembly GCA_046070625.1. Taxonomy (GTDB): domain Bacteria; phylum Bdellovibrionota; class Bdellovibrionia; order Bdellovibrionales; family Bdellovibrionaceae; genus Bdellovibrio. Next base: position 6,466 of record JBJTMR010000023.1, read on the forward strand.
GACTCAGCAGGATTTATTTCCGGTTAATTTATGGACCGAATTTTTGAAGGAAGGAGATAACTGTAAGAGAAATTCGTGCTTACCGAAGAATGCGACCTCCAATTGAAAATCGCATTCGGCACTAGAATAATTGCTTAGTTCAATTGTTCCATTTCGAGAATTTGGGGAAATCCATCGCCATCTCTGTCGCCATAAACCACACCATCGATCATCATGTAACCACTAGCGTGACTGCCAGGGCGTGTGGATTCGTGCACCCAATGTAGAATTGCGCCATCTGGAGAAGCTCTATATTTTCCATTGATTGCTTTTGCAGTGATGTAGTCCCCACAAGCTTCAACTTGCGCTCCGATTTGCATTGAAGGCACTTTACCGAACATCTCGTTGTAGATCACTTCGATAGTGTCATAAGAGTTCTGACCGATTTGCACTTGAATGTGGATATGACCGGTCTTATTAGGGTAAATTTTTGTTAAAGTGCCTTCAAGGTGGCCACGGCTTTTGTAGCCATTTTTAGTCTGTCTTTTCCAAGTAAGAATTTGCTCATTCATCACTGGCAAAACCTGGCTCTTACCCAAACAGTCTGGTGCGGCCGCAACCGAAAAACTCGCTGAAAGAACAACAAACACGAACGACAATAAGTTTAACTTCATCATGCACTCCTTTGCATGCGAACAATCAGATCAGGATTTTTTGACCCCGTCAGCATTTAAGTGTCGCGTCTTTGTCAAGATTGTGACAAAAAAGCCCTCACTGAGAGGGCTTTAAATCAACTAACGACTGATCATCTTATTGTAGTATTGAAGAAGTTTTTCCGCTCCTGGCTTTAAGTTCGCTTCCCAATCATTGTGGGCATTGTGATCCGCACCATCGGTGATGTATTTTAACGAAATCATTTGCACGCCCATTTTTCTGCATACTTTGGCAATTGCATAACCTTCCATATCAACCAGATCGCAAGGAACTTTGGGAGTTCCCGTTTCAAAGTTGTCTCCGGTACTGCAAACACCTTTCGACAATTCCGGAAAATAGGGAATCAAATCAATGGCCCCAGGAATTGGATCAAAGGGAGTTTCCCCGACTTTAAATCCTAAAGGAGAAATATCCATATCACGCTGAACAAACATAGAAACTTCGACAAGGTCATGGGTTGAAAACTTACCACTGCCAGCAGTTCCCAAATTCACAATCACTTTACACTTGGTTTTATGAATAACATCCATAGCAGTCAAAGCAGCATTGACCTTACCAATACCAGTATAAAAAACCGGAATGTTTTCTTTCTCAAAAAGCCCCTGAGATTCATTAGGCAAAGCCATCAACAAAGCGACATCATTAATACTGAACAAGGGAAAAACCTCTTCGCAACGAAATTGTATTTAAAAATGCTAGGTCCACGAAATCCAACAAAACCCAACCACCTGGTTCTCTCACAGTTCCCCAAAGATCTCAAACATCAAGATATGAGAGGTTCTCCACAGCCCCTTACCACTGCTTAAATATGAGTTCCGCAGCAAAAGCCAAGCCCTCTAAATAACCCACAAAAACCATCGAACCCTAAAACAAAAAAAGTCCCCGATCTAAAAGAGCGAGGACTGTCCGAAATATTTAAGCAGTGGTAAGGGGCTGTGGAAAACCGGTCGTATCTAAAAGTACTTCTTCCGTTGCGATGAAGGAAGAATTTTTAAGACGTCGCGGTATTTCGCAACCGTACGACGAGCAATCTGGATCCCATCCACCTTAAGGAGATCCACAATCTTCTGATCGGAAAGAGGATTTTTGGAATCTTCTTTCGCCACCAGATCTTTGATTTTGATCTTCACAGATTCGGATGCCAAAGATTCCCCATCTGAAGAAGCAATACCCGAATTGAAGAAGTATTTAAGCTCATAGATCCCTTGCGGTGTATGAACATACTTCGCTGTCGTCACACGACTGACCGTGGACTCATGCATTCCGATATCATTAGCGATATCACGCAATACCATCGGCTTCAGATGCTCAGAACCCTTTTCAAAGAACTCTCTTTGATGTTTCACGATGGATTCAGCAACTTTGTAGATCGTTCTTTGGCGTTGATGGATTGATTTGATCAACCACACCGCCGAACGCAGTTTTTCTTGAATATAATCCTGCGTTTTGTCGCCAGTGGTTTTTCCACCCTTCAACATGTTTTTGTAGAAGTTAGAAATCTTCAAACGCGGCAGACCGTCTTCATTCAAAGACACGACATAGTCATCCCCAACTTTATACACATAAACGTCCGGAGTAACATAGTGCGTATCAGAGCTGACAAAAGCACGCCCTGGCTTTGGATCCATGGCATAGATGATTTTACACATCTCAACCACGTCTTCGATATCGCGGCCCAAAGCCTTAGCAATCGCTTCGTAGTTTTTCTTTTCCAGGTCTTTCAAGTGATTATTGATCAAGCTGACCAGGTCATGAGTGTCTTCTTCCAAGTGCTTTGCTTGAATCAATAGACACTCTTTTAAGTCACGTGCACCCACACCTGGAGGATCAAACTCGTGAATCAATGTTAGCGTGTCTTCCAAAAGACCTTGATCGATTTTTTCTTCTTCAGCCAGTTGATCCATTGGAACTTTAAAATACCCGTCATCATCAATGGCGCCGATAAGAACGTCAGCAGCTCTCTCTTCTTCTTCAGAGAAGCCATTCATCTTTACTTGCCAATACAGATGATCATGCAATGTTTGAGTTGCAGTGATGACGTTTTCATAGTTCATAATCTCTTCAGAGCCAGCCATGCCGGACTGAGGAGGTTTTTGGTTTTGTTCAATGTATGATTCCCACTCAAACTCATCGTGTTTTTGTGGATCTTGGGAAATCTGATCGTTCGCGGCTTCGGCTCCACCTTCAACTTCGGTAGCAGCTTCTTTCGTTCGTTTTAGATCCTCTTCCTTAAGTTGCTCAGCTTCTTCGAGAATAGGATTCTCTTCAAGTTCTGAACGAACTGCAGACTCTAACTCCATACGCGACATCTGCAAAAGCTTGATAGCCTGCTGAAGTTGCGGCGTGATGACCAGAGACTGACTCAGGTTCATGGTCTGTCGAAGAGCCATTATTTACCCTTTCTTAAGGTACATGCCTTGCGGCAACTACAATCTAAAGTTTTCGCCGAGATAGAACTTGCGAGCAATTTCAGAATTAGCAATTTCATCAGAATTTCCGCTAACCTGGATTTTCCCGTCCTTCAGTATATAAGCATAATCACAAATCCCTAAAGTCTCACGAACGTTGTGATCGGTGATCAAAACTCCTATACCTTTGGCCTTAAGCTCACGAATGATATTTTGAATGTCCCCAACTGCAATGGGGTCAATCCCCGCAAACGGTTCATCCAACAGGAGGAACTTCGGAGATCCCGCCAGGGCCCGAGCAATCTCCACCCGGCGACGCTCCCCGCCTGACAATGCATATCCGAAGCTATCGCGGATATGATCAATGCGGAAATCCGCAATGAGTTGCTCTAACTTTTCGGCCCGTTGAGCCCCACTATAACCATGGGCTTCTAACGCCACGATGATATTTTCAGCCACCGTCAGTTTACGGAAAATACTTGGCTCCTGAGCCAGGTAGCTCAACCCCACGCGTGCTCTTTTATACATCGGTTCATTGGAGATATCTTCTTCATCAAGATTGATCGAGCCACTGTCCGGTTGGACTATACCAACCACCATATAAAATGATGTCGTTTTACCTGCGCCGTTGGGACCTAATAAGCCTACAACTTGCCCAGACTCCACGGAAAATGAAGCGCCATCAACGACTTTACGTTTTTTATAAGTTTTAGAAATGTCTTTGATGGTGAGCATACTCATTTTTCTTTATTCTCCATCTGTGCACGAACTCGTTCTACTTTAACCTTTTTTCCGCCGTCGAGGAAGACGATTTCCTCTCCACTGAGCTCATCGTTATTTTGAATAACTTTTGGACGGCCTTTGAACACATACTTATTTGCCAAGAGGTCCAGATCGACAGAATCGGAGGTAGCGAACTTGTCTGCGTCACTGACCTTAACTCCACCTTTAATGGCCACCGAGCTTAACAATCCGACTCCGGTTTTATAAATAAAGGAGGCCTCAGGGCCCTCAAGGCGCATATTATCATAACCCATACGAACGCTTCCCAGAAACTTGGCTTCATAGCTTTTGCCGCTAAATTCAGCTCCGTCTGCAACCACATCAAACTTTTTTCCGCCCATCATTGGTTTCGTGGCACTAACCTGCTCCTGAATCAACATTTTCGATTGATCCACCAGAACCAGCATTTTCCGCCCTTTAACTACTAATCCAGATCCGGATTTGTCACCAGGGCCTTTCATCAAGACCTCTTCGGGACTTTGAATTTGACGCTTTTGAGAAGAGTACAAAATAGCAGAAGTTTCAAAACTGTACCCGTTTGTTGAGCGTGTCACCACGTGCCCGCGGATGCTTAAATCCTTGGCATCGATGCTACCCTCATCACCCGTCACCGTAAACTCAACTTGCTCTTTGTTATAGAAAAGTGCCCGCACATGCTTCAGCTTCCAAGCTCCGGCACCAGCACTTTGACTGCCCTCTGCGGATTCGGCAAAAAGCTCCCAGTCACGTTGACCAGACTGGCTTTCAACAAAATGAATCCCAGACATTTTTTGCCCAGACAGAGCCGACGTATCTGTTACAGATTTGCCGGCATCCTCTAGTTCTTTTTTTCTTTTTTCTTGGAGTTCGATACGGGCTTGAACATCTTTATCATTTTCATGTTCCAGCTTGCTCGGGAAAACAATAAGAACCTCAATAAATAAAAGCACGAGAAGAGCAATAAATATGAGGTTCTTAAACTTAGCCATAATCAGAGTTTAGAAAACTATTGCGCGGAAGTCGACTCTGTAGACGATACTTTAGTCACTGCGAAATTGATTTCCCCAGCTCCTGCCTCCGTCACAGTGTACATAACCTTCTTCACCGTCAGGAAGTCGATTCCTTTATCCGCCTGAATAGTTACCTTACTCCATGCATTAGGATCATCATTATTTTGACCCTTTGTTTCTTCTACGACATCACGGATTTTATTTTGCAACTTACCTTCATGCTCAGCTTTTGATTGCTGTAACGCCAGGGCCAATTGCTCCTTAAGCTTTGGAATATTCCAATCATCCGGACCTGACGCCTGTACTTCATCAAAAGTTGCCACAACGTCCTTATCCAAAACGATTTCTTTATTTGAAATCGTCACCACGTGAGATGGTTTCAGCTCACGCACACTAGCCGCTTTTGGCAAAGTTACTTCTTTAGCGATATAAAGAATCTCGCCGGTCGTATTATAGTTTTGCAGAAGAAAGATCACAAGAACCGTGAACATATCCACCATCGCTGTCAAAGACAGCGTAGCAGTTACGCCACGTTTCCCTTTTTTCTTACTTAAAATATTGTGATAACGATGTCTTTCACCCGGTTTAAAGATGGCCATTACTGAGGCCCCCCTGTCGCAACGGAGATCGCTGAAAACCCTGCAGTTAAACAGTTATCCATTGCCTTAATAAGCTGATCATATGGCATGGCATCCGCCACCGTAACAATGGCGTCAACTTTCTCAGGATAAAGTTGTTTCACTCTTTGCAGTTGCGCAATAAGACCTGCGTCGTCAAACTGCCCACTTTGTAACGGAAGACTGATGACCTGTTTCCCAACAGTCAAAACATAGCCAACCTCCTTAACGTCAACCTTCAATACCACGTCCGCCATCGGAGGAGGCGTCGGATTCGGTTGAGTATCGGATTTCTTCCCATACAAGGAACTACCAATTTGAATCATAGAAACCTGGGTCCAAACCGCGGAGATCAACAAGAACGTAATAAGTACGCTCATCAAGTCGATGACAGGCACGAGATTCAACTCGATATTCTTTGCCCTGCCACCGGATTTGCCCTCTTCTATGTGAGCCATGCTAAACCTCTAAATCTGACGTTAAAAAACTTAGTCTCTGATTTTTTCTCTATTAGCTACAACCAAGTTCAAAAGACTCATGCTAGTCTCAACAACTTCGTTCTCTGTCTTTTGGATACGATGTTGGAACAAACCGTAAGCCACGATACAAACGATAGAAACCAAAAGACCAAACGCCGTACAATTCAAGGCGTGAGAAATACCTTTTGAAAGTTCCAATGCTTTAGTTGCTGGATCCGCCGCCGCTACCGCACGGAAGGAACCGATCATACCAATGATCGTACCCAAAAGACCCGCAAGAACCGAGATATTACCGAAAACTGCAAGGAAGGATACCCAACCTTCAACTTTTGGCATCTCTCTCATAACTGCTGCATCCATCGCCACTTGAATTTCTTCATCTGGACGCTTATTCATTGCTTGCACAAGACCGGCTTTAACTGTGTTAGTTAAAGCAGCCGGGCGAGCATCGCAATAAGAAATTGCTTGGCGCAAATCACCAGCTACAACCATGCGGAAGATTTGATCTGTGAATTCTTTTTTATCCACATTCAAAGTTTTCAACTTCATGATGCGATCAACGATCACGATAGTTGAAAGAATAGCGATCGCCGCGATGATGTACATCACGATACCGCCCTCAGCGAATGCGCGCTGGATAAGGTTCATATTGTCGGGTGTTGCTACTGCTACTGTTGGGTTCACGAAAAATCCTCCTGCTTAAAATTCTTAAAATCTAAATTAATTTTGTTGATTCAATATAAATGGATACGCTTGTACTTCGGCAACCAGACCCGCTGGTGGCTCTGGGAATGTCCAGCTTGCCAAACGGTCACGAATACAGTTTTCAACTGTCGCGTTACCTAAAGTAGAGCTCTTCACTTTTACGTTACGAGCTTGTCCTTTTTCGACAATGTCCCATCCCAAAACAATTTTACCTTCAAGCTTACGCCCTTTTTCCAAAGTGTTAAGCGCACGTTCATAGCAACTTTTCACTTCGTGAAGCTTCGCACGAATCACGCGGCGAATAGCTTCTTTATCGATCGTACCATCAAAGGACTCTTCCATTCCGCCGCCTTCGATAGCGACGCTGGTTTTTGAACCGAAGCCTTCAGAAGCACCGTAAGCAGCTTGACCTGACCCACGACCTTTTGTTCCGATACCCGCGATACCTTGAGTTGCAGTTCCTTTACCGCCGGCTCCTGCGTCCTTGAATTTAGATCCAAGATCGTCGCCTGCACGATTCTCATTGAAACCCGAAGTTCCTGTCGCTTTATCCGCCATCCCCAAAACTTCTCCGGTCCCTGAATAGGCCTGATCGATTTTAGCTCGGGCTCCACCACCACCAAAGGCACTAAACAGACCCACTTTCGAAAGGTCTTTATTAGCTGACTTCGCATTGGCTCCCGCAGTTTGGCCCGTTTTGATCGCGCCACCTTGACGTGTGGAAGTAAACTTCTTAGTACGGTCTTGTGCGTTTGGCTTCGGCGCCACTTCACTAGCTCTTGCCGCAACTTCATTTTTTGCAGCTGCAGGTTGAGCCGGTCCTTTTTTCTGAGCGGTTTTATCTTTATCCGCTACCACAACTTTCTTAGGAGTTGGTGTCGGAGTCGGCTTAGCCACTTGCGGTGGCGGCGTCGGAGTTGGAACCGGAGGAGCTGGTGGAGTTGGCGTAGGCGTTGGGGTCGGTGTTTTATTAAACACGATTTGCGCAATACGCTGAACATCCTCTTGCTTGTTCTCTTCCCAATTTTTTGGTGTCGTCGCCGAAATATACAAAGCCAGTAGTCCCACCATTACGATGGACATCACCAGACCTGTCATTTCAGAACTAGACAACATCACATTCGCGATTGGCACCACTGGCGCCTGGGGAACAAAGCGTACATAAAGATTCAAATAGCCGCCTGGCAATGAAATACACAGCATTTCATTTTGATCTACACGGGTCGCAAAACCGGAACCCGCTGCTGAAGACTTGCCCGTCTTCTTAAGCTCCTCGATTCCCAGCTGTCCGTTTACGGAAACCATCTCAACGCCCATTTCAGCCGTTGTGTTTACACGCAAACCACTCGAAAGATCTAGAATTGGATACCCCTTAGGCACCAAACCGTCAGGCAACGCGATATCATTTTCACCGCCTGCATTGACTCGAACGTCTTTTGTTCCCTTAAAGTTGTAGGTATTAAGAATACGTTCTTTCCACGCAACAATGACCTGAACTATCGGGCCTTTATTGGGCTTCAAGTACTTTTTCAAATCCTGAACTTCACTTGGAGGGGCAAATGTTTTTCCCTTTTTCTTCTTCTTGTATGGAGATTTTTCTGCGCGAATCTCTGGACGAACAGGGACTGCCACTATCACTGGCTTATCTTCTGTCTTTGGTTGCTCTACAGGAATAACGGGAACAACTTTGATTTCTTCTGTTTTAACCACTGCAGCTGGAGGCATTGGAGACGCCGCTGGCTTCGGTGGCTCTTCAACCGCAACTGGTGGTGCCACGATTGTTTCTTCTGTTGCTGCCTCAGTCACCACACCCGTTGGCGCCGCTTTTGGCTTTGGCACACCCTGGAAGAAAACGATTTTGAATGGACCAACCTCAACTTCATCACCTGAAGAGATGCTTTCGTCCAAAATAGCTTGGCCGTTTTTGAACGTTCCATTCGAAGAGCCCAAATCACAGATATAATACCCTGTGTCTCGGCGTTCAATAAGGCAGTGAATCGGAGAAACGCCGTCGCCATCAAGGTCAACATGCACTTCCCCAGAGTGACCGATCACAATCTGATCTTGATCGAACTGTTTCACTCCTACGAGCTGATTGTTCTTGAAAATTCTAAAAATTAACGGCGATCTCAATTAGCACCCCGAACTCGCTGAATGTCCTCTGCTGATCTTCTCATCTCGGGCAAAAAGTTTTCCCGTAACTTAATCAATCTCTTATAATTGAAATTCTTTTTCTGAAAGAGGTAGAAAAGCTCTGGCTTTTGCGTACCCCCTTCAACAAGTTCGTCTTCGAAGTTCAAGGTCGCTTTGCGTTCCTTCTTCGTCGTCGTCGTTGTCGTGGTCGTCGTTGATTGACGGGCCGTCGTCTGAGCTAGTGACATTTCACTAACCCCGACTAAGGCTACAAATATTAATAAGGCTTTAAAGTTTCGCAACATTTGCACTCCGACCCTTCGCTCTATTTTAAACCAGCTTTCGCCTTGTTTTCCAAAGCAATAATTTTATTGCGAGTATCACCTGGTCCACCTACAAACTTTAGTCTGCCTAGGACCTCTAAACCATCTTCGTATTTCGCCATTCGATCGATCAAAAGAACAGCATAGTTGTACATCGCTTCTCTGTTGCTGTTGTTCTCTTTCAAGATCCCTTTATACAAGTCTGCAGCTTTATCAAATTTACCTTGAGCCGTCAGTGCGACCGCGTAGTTATTCAAAACGCGAGCATCTCGAATTCCTTTTCTGTAGGCTGTTTCAAGGACAATAGCGCCTTTATTATAGTCTTTCTCTTGAACATAAATAGCGCCCAAATTTGCCGCGGCAACAGCATCATCACGATTGATCTCGAGAGCTTTACGGAAAGATTTGATTGCCTCGCGACGTTCATTTTGCGCCAACTGAACTATACCAAGGTTTGAATAAAGCTCCGGGGACTTCGCATTTGCCGACAAAGCCTTGCTTAGCAAATAGCGGGACAAATCAAAACGACCACGTTTATAGTGATACATCGCCAAAGCATTCAAAGCGCGAGGGTCATTTGAAGACTGCGCCAAGATGTCCGTCGCTGCTCTATAGATACCCTCATCGTTAGTAGCCTTAATCGCCGCATTAAGGCTGGAGTATTGCGAAGCCTGCACTGGAGGCGGCTTCGGTCTTTCAGCTTCCGGTGCAACCTTCTTTTCATCGAAAGAAGATCTTTCTTCAACGGCCGGAGCATCCGCCACATTCATTCCAGAATCCTCAGAACTTTCATTCGTGGCTACCGGGGCCGACGAGCAGGCAGCTAAAAAAAGAACGGGTAAAATTAGGGTGTATTTTTTCATTCTATTGTCCCATCCAGTTCACAAGGCGAATGTCCGCACCAACTTCGCCGCCGTCATAATACGCCTTTGGATCGATCTTATTCATGTACTCAAGGGCTGAATGATAAGCATCGTTATACACTTCAAGTTCCCAGCCGCGATCAACAGTTGCTTTATAGCTATCTTTAGCTTTGGAATTGAATGGCTCAGCAAACTTCTCGACCCCTGCCCTATACTGTTTCGTTTCTTCAGGGTTAAGGCCCGGAGGAAGTGGAGCATTGGTTATCGCATGGGCCATGTTTTGATTCGCATCACCTAAGATACTCAACGCCTTGACGATTTCTTCAGCACTATCGTATTTGATGACATCGACCAGTTCCGCAGAGAGCTTCGTCAACAGCGCAATTTTGCGATCAGCTGCGGCCTTCTGCTTTGCAGGATTTGCCGGGAAATTGATGGCTTTCATTTCCTTAAATGTCTCGATCGCATCCTCGAGCTTCAACTTAGCCGCGTAAGAGGCACCCGGGCCTTTTTTGTTAGGCGCAAAACGCTTTTGAATTGAAAGCGTTTTCTGCTTCCATTCATTAGCACGAGTGATGGCACGAACACTCTTAGAAAGATCTGTAACCCAATAAGCGCTTTCTACAACTTTTTCCTGATCACGACCGCCGCTTTCAACATACTCCATGTAGTTATTGATAGCTGGGCCTTTTTGACCCGCTTTACGGTGAATAGTCGCCATACTGTAAATGGCTTCCAAATTGTCGCTATGCTTTTTGTTCATTTTCGTGAACTCAGTATAGGCCTTGATCGATTCATCATTGCGTCCCAACGCTCCATAAAGAACAGCGGCGTTGTACATCATATTTGCAGAAATCGGATCTTTTGGATTTTCCTTCGCCAGCTGTTTATATAGTTTTGCTGCCTCTTCGAACTGCGCCGAATCCTGGTACTGTTTTGCGAGGAAACGAGTTACCTTCGGCTTCAATTTTTCTGCCTCAGGGCCGCTCGTTGCTAAAACACCTTTATAAGCCGCAATTGCAGAGCCATTAAGACCCGCGCGTTCATAGTTCACACCCGCATTAAACAACGCCGTCACTGCCAAATTTGATTTTGGATTTTGTTTAGCGAAGTTCTCATAAGCTTGCGCGCTTTCCGCGTACTTCTTGCTACCTTCAAGGTCTTGACCTTTTTTGAAAGATGCCTTTTCTACGACATCACGAATGTCACCGCCCACTTTTGAGGAGGCAATTGAAGGCACTGCTAAAAGCTCTGCACCGACTTTTTCAAGACCTGCATAGTCTTTCTTCAAGTTGTAGATATCCAGTAACAAGTTTGCAGAGTATTCCGCATACTTCGTCGTAGGCGCGGTTTTTACGATATCGCGGAAATACTTTGTCGCCTCGTCAAAGTGATTACTTTGATAATACAAGCGTCCAATACGGAATTTGATCTCGGGAACTTTTTCTGAAGTCGGGAACTTTTCAGCATACCACTGACCCGCCTTGATAAAGCGTTCGACCTTGGGCTCTAAAGGTACAGGATCCAAAGATGTTCCAACTTTAGACTGCATGTCCTTATCCGAAGGAATACTGCGCTCCACGGATAAAATTAAATTCTGTGCTGACTTCGTATAGAACTTGCTTGATGGCGCATTATCAACGACCCATTTATATTGCGTTGAAGCTTCATCGTATTTACCCATATCGTAAAGCAATTCACCATAGTAAAAGTGCATATCGCCAGCCAAGGGGGCGTCAGAGAACTCAGCGAGGTAAAGTTGATATCCTTCATTCGCTTGTGTTTGAGAAAACTGAGCTCTGGAGTTTTGGGCCGTCTGATGCTGTTGCAAGACGTAGTTACGCAATGTTGTTTCACGTAGTTTATAAGAGTTGTCGATCAGCTCTTTATTGCCCTTATTAGTCGCGTACCATGCACTGTTTTTATCGTAATCTTTCACCCAGCTATAAAGTTCGTTTTTGAATGCTGAGGTGTTCTTTGCATAAAAGTATCCTTGAACAACTTGATACTGATACTCAAATGCCTTAGGTGCTGACGGATTTTGCGTGATCAAAGTTTTAAATACATCGCGAGCCGACTCTTTATCACCACGGGCCGCATACTGATAAGCGAGTTTTTCCAAGTAGCTAGAGGTGTCTGGGCCAACCAAACGTTGGAAATAAGACGCTGCCTTTGTTGGATCCCCACCTTCGGAATAAAACACCACGATATCCCGAAGGGCTTCGCCCTCAAGACGAGTACGATTGACGGCTTTTTGGCCCGCAACTTTATCCCCAGTTTCGTCCTTACCGGATTTAATGATGTACTCAAGATAGCTCATACCCTGTTGAGTTTTACCTAAACGGAATAAGCACCACGCCCCTTTATAAAGGGAGAATGTGTGAAGACGATGTTTTCTTTCTTTAATCAGGTGGGAGTACTCTTTATAAGCCTGCCCCCACTTTTCCCCTTCGAAAAAGTATTCACCTAAAGCAAAGTGAGCTTCTCCAACGAAAGGTGAATTAGGATAGCTCTGAGTCAATTGTTCATAGTAACGAGACCCTTTTTGGGCATCCCCAAGTTCGAAATAGTTGTACCCCAAGAAAAACAAAGCTTGGGCAATTTTAGGGTCGCGAGGGAAATCTCTTTGAAACCATTCATAAAGCTGAACGGCTTTCTTGTTGTAATCACGAGCTTCTGCCGTATCTAAAACTGGCTTATGCTTTGTTTTTCCTTCTTGAAAAGCTCTGAGTTTTGCGTCGTATTCGTCTTGTCTGCGACCGTCGACGACACTGGCTTTTTCAACATAAAGCTCTGCCAAACGTAACCAAAGTTCCCCTCTGTTCGGGCTGGTTTTAAATCTTTGTGTCAGTTTGTAGAGTTCTTGAATTTGTTGATCCAAAATTCTTTCATACTGAGCTTTTTGGCTGCTTTCATGTTTGAAAATCTCAGAAGAACGCGGAGGCTTAACGGACTCCATGTTCACATTGGCAACTTCCTTCTTGAAACCCAAGCTGGTCGTTGGCAACGCCGTATCTGTTTTGGACATCAACGGAGCTTTACCACCACGACTGCCATCACTGGCCTGCGATAACAAATCACCTACTGTTTTTTTCTTAATGACCTTTTTAGTCACTACGGTTTTGGCCATAGCGGGGGTTAAGTTCCCCGTCATAAGAACTGTAATGAGACCTGAAACAAGAAGTTGATGTCTGTTAAATTTCATAGTTCCTACTCGCAGCTTTGCTTGCCTAGATAGTGGTAGTTTCCGACTTCATCCAACCAGAATTCGCCTTGGAACGGATAGTATTGGTAGCCGTTTTCAATATAGAATTTACGGTCCACTTCATCGTCGATTTGATTGCTGATATCTTTACCGGCAATTTTCTTTTTAACGCTTTCTTTGCGCCCGTTAATCATTTCGTAACGGATAAATCCAGCTTGTTCATACAGGTCACGCAACTCTACGCGCATGTTCAACAAATGAGCTTTGACCATGTCGCCAATTGCGAATTTGGTGTTCTTCGCGCGGTTTGCGATGATTTTTAAAGCATATTGCCCCAGTGCAGATGAACGGAATGAAGGACTGGCGTCAATCTTGGCTTTTTCAGCAGCTAATTTGCCCAAATACGACATAGAGCGCTTTACATCACCTTGATCCAAGACATTTTTGGAAACGATGTAAGGAAGACGTAAGTTAGAGCTCTTATCTTTGGTTTTCATCAAGTGGGCTTTTTCAACCTCTGCATAATATGCATTGGCATCATTTGTCTGCTTAATGAAGTCCCCAATTTTCACGCGTACCGGTCCATAAGTATTTTCAAAAAGACTGAGGACCTTTTCCATCTCATCGTACTTACAGATGTAGAGATATACGATGGAACGAAGAAGTAAACTCTCCGGCATATAAAAGTCTTCATAATATGCCGAGTGGAGAGTTTGAAAATTACTCAGTGCCGAACGAAAGCGCGCTGCACGCAGCATGGCCCATGTCTGTTCAAAAACGGCATCATGCCACATCAAGGTGTCGCGAGGAACGCTTGAGTACGCCTCGATCGCCCCTTCCCAATCCTGTTTCTGATACAAAGCACGAGCAAGACCTAACTGGGCTTCCACACGGTTTACATCTGTCACCGGAGCGTTAGAGCGTGCCTCAAGCATTTTCTGTAACGTCGAAATACCAAGTCCAACCTGATTGGATTCAAGTTCGGATAAAGCCTTGTGATATGTCGCTTGATAGTAGTAGTTGCTATCCGGGCTCACGTGACTGTACAGATCTGCGGCTTTTGCAAAATCACGATTACGTTGTTTGATTTCCCCTAAACGGAAATAAATCATGTCTTTTTGAGTGGACGAAATCTCATTCACATCAATGCGGGAAATCGCATAATTCAAGATCGTATCGTCACCCAAAGTATCCGCAACGATCGAAAGCTTCTCAACTGCGAGCTTCGTGTACTTGGAGTTATTCATACGAATGACATCCACAAACTGGAATGCCGCTGTTTGATAAAGCTTGAGCTCCATCAACATCGTTCCCAGAATGTATTTAATTTGAGGTCTTTCGGCAGCTAGCTCCGGACGACGACCCAAAGTAAATAGGTTGTTCGCTGCATTTGCATACTGTCCGCTTTGAGCCATCCGAAGGGCATTACTCAACTGATTTTTCAATTGACCTTCACGAGAGACCGGCGCTTTCCTTTGAACAGGCTTTTTGCCTTGAGCAAATCCTGTCATTGGCGTCATCATACTTGTGGCAATTAGGAGAAGAAGTAATTTTCTCATCGGTAAGTAGCCTCCGGAAAGAACCAGCTCATTCCAACTGTAAGGAACAGATTATTAAATGAGTTCGTCTCTTTATTCCCATTTTGAGAGTTCACAAAACTTGCATTGAAGAAGTTCCAGCTAAAGTCCCATCTGAATGCAACGGACTTCGTCAGAGAAAAAATCTGCCCCGTCGCAACGTGAATAGTTCCTGCATTCTCGCCACTGGAAGTATTGGTCGTTCCGTATCCACCAGAAAAATATAGGTCGAAAGGAATAATACGGTCATTAAACCACGTCATTTTACCATAAATTGGAGCCCACATGACATCGACCCCCATGTAGGACTTCGGATAGGCTAAACTCTCGGTAGCGACATTTTGAATGTCTTGAAGCTCTTTAGTCGCATCGCGCTCAGATGTCGTCAAACCAAAGTAGTTCAGTTCCACACCCCAGGTTTCACTCAGGAAGTATCCAAGCTTTACGACGCCACCAATCGTGTTGAAGAAGGGGTCATTGGTAACCACAGTACCGCCGCCGAAAAGCTCAAAGCGACCTGTCTTTGGCATAAAGCGTTTTTGAATGATCGAAATTTCTTTAAAAGGAGCCAACCCTGTGAGCCCTTGGAAATCCTTCATCGTATTGTCTTTAGGGCTATCATCACTTACTGCCGCCGAAGTCTCGGTAGACTGTTGCGGTTTAGGTGCAGACTTTCCCATCTCCAATTCAATGACATCAAGATCTTCACCAGCTTCTGATTGAGCTTGCGCCATGCCCGGAATAATGAGGGAGCTTAAAAGCAAAAGGGTCGTTATTTTTCTATTCAACATCTCTTTAACCCTTTCTTAAAACAAGTAAGACAAACCCAAATCCAGATTTGTCGTGTAGGTTAGGCGTTCATCGAACTCGTCAAAAGAAGGCTTTGTATCTGTGTCTTTCATCTTCCCCTTCAAGAATGGAATGGGCGCTTGGTTCGCATAAAGACGCAAGTCAAAACGGAAGGCCCAATGCGGAGTGAAGAAAAATTTTTGTCCTAAACCTACCGCAATTGCAGGGTTCGTTTTGTTTTCATACTTCACCATACCGACGGAACCCGACCCGTAAAGAATCGTGTTGATAACCAAAGACTTGGTTAAGCTCATTTTTCCGTAAAAAAACTTTAAATTGTAATCCAGCATTCCAACCATCTCTGGCTTTGGTGCACGATTGAAATCAAGTTGATACTGAGTGTGCAACTGGTTGGCATAAGTCGAAACACCCGAGGAGTTTTTTGCGAACAAAATACCCAGCGCACTATTTTCATTCATATTATAGTAGACACCCAAACCAAATTTACTGACGTCATAAATTGGTTCTGTCAGAGCCAATCCATAAAACACGTCGACGTCAAAGCGCTTTGCCGTAACAACACTACGGTTTTTAACACTGACTGATCTGTCAAAAACTGGAAGAACTGATTCTTTCGCAAGTTCTTCTGTTGGCAACTCTACTACGTCAGCAGCAAATGCCGTTTTATGCAGAAGCAACGCTGCAACAATGATGAAAAATGCTTTTAGACCATTCTTTAGCATATGCACTACCTACCTGAGGAAAAGGCCCCATATTTATAGATGTAATCACTCACTTCACGAACAGCTCCGCATCCGCCGGGCCGCTTCGTCACGTAATCCGCAACTTCAATAACTTCATCAACAGCTTCCGGAACCGTCGCTCCAAAACCTACAGTTTGCAGCATCGGGATATCGAAAATATCATCCCCAACATAGGCCATTTCATCCGGTGTAATGCCGGATTCCTGCTGCAGCTGTAAGAAAGAGGGTTCTTTGTCGAGAGCACCTTCATAGAAATAGTGAATGCCCAATGACTTTACGCGAGCGCGAATGTCTTCAGCTTTACTGCCAGTAATCACTGCGATCTTGTAGCCAGATTCCGCCAGGCGCTTGATTCCCACGCCATCACGAATAGAAAAAAATCGCCGCCATTCGGTGCCGTCAAACCATAGCCGTGTGTCAGTTAAGACTCCGTCGACATCGAGCACCAACATCTTGATATTTTTGAGTTTTGATATTTCTATTGCCACGAATTCATTGTGGGAAATAAAAGAATACGGGGCAAGTGTGTCACTTAGATACAGGACCAAAGTGGGCCCCGACCTAAGTCGATGTTGCTAGGCTATAGGCAACATTTTACCAGATTGTTTCAATTTCTTCGCACTTATGTCCTCAGTGTCTGACACTCGACCTTGAGTAACGAAGACTGCGACAAATGCGGCCAATTCTATTTCAAAGTATATTCAATGGAAATTTCAAGCTTCGCATCACCCTCAGTAAGTTCCGCGGGCAAGGGCTTATACTTCTTTACTCCAGCAATAAGATCATGAGCGGCATCGTTCAGACGTGAATAAGAACTGCCTTCTTTAACCGTGACATCTTTGATCGTTCCATCTTTTTCAACGGAGAACTGAACTAGGACTCGCCCCGCCTCACGCAAACGACGAGACATGACGGGATAAACTTTGCGTTCTTCGATTAAAACATGCAGCTCATACAGATAACGTTCTTTTGCGCTGGCAACAGCTCCATTGGTTTCACCCAACAAACCGTCAGTCACCTTGCCCTTAGCATGCCCCAGCTCGTGAGGCATTGCTGGCTGTGGAGCTTTAGATCGCACAACTGTATCTCCGTCGCGAGACAAAGACGGGCCACTTACGGGGGAATTTTTATTCACCTGAACCGGCGAACTGATCTTAATTTCCACGATCTCTGACGAAGAGCTACCTTTTTTATGAACTCCCATCGGAGACCATGCCTCGGGCCGAAACTGAAAGGTAAGGAAAGCAAATACTCCAAGATGAAGCATCAGAGACACCAAAAACGGCGACAATTTTTTTAATGTCATTCGCACAAAAAGATCCTTCATCAGAGCGTGAGTGTCTTAACGAACTCTCGCCTTTAATAGATCCTGCACATGTAGAATTCCCACAGGTCTATGTGGATGACTCGATTCCTTATCTAAGACGAAGAGCATATTGATCTGAAATTGTTCCATCACAAATAATGCTTTTTCGGCCAACTCATTCACATCTACTGTGCGAGGGTTTGTCGTCATAAGATCCTTCGCCATACCCGTAAACGGATCATTACTTTTTTCCAAACGGCGGCGAATTTGACCATCGGTGATCACACCAATCAAATCCCCACTATCATCCACAATACCGGCAGCACCACGCACATCTTTATGAGTCATGATCGAAAACACTTCCCGAATAGGAGTGCTCAAGCTCACCATTGGCAAAGCTTCCCCGGCATGCATGACATCTTTTACGCGAGTCAAAAGACGATAGCCAAGACTTCCACCTGGATGGAATTCGGCAAAGTCTGAAGAACTAAAACCTTTTTCTGCCATCACACACATTGCGACCGCATCGCCCATCGCCAATGTTGCAGTTGAACTTGCCGTCGGTGCCAACCCCAAAGGACAGGCTTCCTCATTTACAAAAACATTCAGGGCAACCTGAGCCGCCTTCGCCAAGGATGAATTCATATTTCCAGTCATTGCGACCAGGGGAATGCCCTTGCGAGCCACAAAGCGCAAAATACCTGTGAATTCCGGAGACTCCCCACCATAAGACAACGCGATCACGACATCATCATTGGATACAATACCTAAATCGCCATGGTTGCCTTCCGCAGGGTGCAAAAATACAGCAGGCGTTCCGGTCGAAGAAAAAGTACTGGCCAGCTTGCGAGCAATTTGCCCAGACTTACCCATCCCCGTCAGAATCAATTTCCCTTTACAAGTCGTGATCATCTTCACAACTTGTTCAAACTCAGAACCAATACGTTCTCGAAGTCCCAAAATCGCTTGGGACTCCACTTCAAGAACTTTCAATGCTTGCTGAATAACTTTCGACATACGAATTCCTACTTATTCTTAAGACTGGCCTTCACAAAGTGCACAAATAACGGATGCGGTGCCAACGGTTTAGATTTGAATTCAGGATGGAACTGCACACCGATAAACCAAGGATGATCTGGTAATTCTAAAATTTCAACCAGGTCGCGCTCTTTACAAATACCCGCAGCGACCATGCCATTTTTCTCAAATAAGGCCTTATATTTATTATTAAATTCAAAGCGATGACGATGGCGCTCAGAAATGTTTGCCATTTTATAAACCTGTGCCGTACGAGTTCCAGACGTAATCGCGCAAGGGAATCCCCCCAAACGCATCGTCCCGCCCATGTTGATCACGCCTCTTTGCTCTACCATCGAATCGATCACAAAGTTCCCATTGCGTTTGTTTTCCGCATGGAACTCTCTGCTCGTAGCATCTTTGATACCACAGACATTGCGAGCAAACTCAATCGCTGCCAATTGCATACCAAAGCAAATACCAAAGAAAGGCACTCTTTTTTCACGGGCATACTTGATAGCCGTAATCTTACCTTCAACACCACGGGTTCCAAAACCGCCCGGCACCAGAATGCCATCGACTTTCCCTAATAGCTGATGAACTGTTTTGTCCGTTACTTTTTCAGAGTCTACGTAAATGATTTCGACATGGGCATTATTCGCAATCCCACCATGCACCAGTGATTCGTGTAACGACTTGTAAGCTTCTTTCAGCTCAACGTATTTTCCGACCACGCCGATTTTAACAGCGTGAACCGGCTTACTTAGAACGTTCACCAGATCTTGCCAGCCTTTAAGGTTCGGCTTGCCACCTGACAATCCTAAACGTTGGACAATCAACTCATCCAGATGTTCTCTATTAAGAGCCAATGGCACTTCATAAATAAAACGGCTGTCTTGGGCCGCAACCACATGGTTTGGCTGAACAGAACAGAATAAAGCAATTTTACCTTTTAAATTTTCATCAATATGTTTTTCGCTACGGCAAACCAGGAAATCTGGTTGCAAGCCAATCATGCGCAGCTCTTTAACGGAGTGCTGTGTTGGTTTGGACTTTAATTCTCCCGCCGCTGCGATGTAAGGAACATAGGTCACATGGACCAGAACAGAATTTTCCATTCCAACATCAATGCGCATTTGGCGAATAGCTTCCAAGAATGGCTGAGACTCAATATCCCCGACCGTTCCACCGATTTCTACTAGAATAACTTCACTGCCTTGAGCCGCTTCATAAATACGCGCTTTGATTTCTTCCGTGATATGCGGAATAACCTGCACCGTACCACCCAAGTAATCGCCACGGCGTTCCCGCGCGATGACCGTGTCATAAATCTGACCAGTTGAAACTGAATTAGAACGAGTCATGACGGCAGAGGTAAATCGCTCATAGTGGCCTAGATCCAAATCTGTTTCCGCCCCGTCTTCCGTCACATAAACTTCCCCGTGCTGAAATGGAGACATTGTTCCCGGATCGACATTCAAATACGGGTCAAACTTCATGATCGTAACTTTATGACCACGAGTTTCTAATAAAGCACCCAAGCTTGCTGCGGTCAGACCTTTACCAATAGATGAAACAACCCCGCCCGTCACGAAGATGAATTTTTGCTTAAGAGCTTTCTTCGTGGACTTGTTTGTAGAGATCTTTTTCGTCCCTTGCGTTGCTGTTTTGCTTTTCGTACTGACGGCTTTTCTCTTTGCCATTATTTCCCCTGACTTAAGAGTTTTTCCAATTTCACCAAATCCTCAGGAGTATCCACCCCAAGGCTGGCTTCTTTAACGCGAACTACTTTGATTTTAGCACCCAAGTACAAAGCTCGGAGTTGTTCCAAGCTTTCGGCTTTTTCAATCAAAGCCTGAGGCGCTTCACAAAACTGTTTTAAAAAATTTTTCGAATAGGCATACATGCCAATATGCTTCAGACAGCCGTCATAATTTCCCATATCACTGGCTTTTACTCTGGAATAAGGCATTGGGAAGCGACTGAAGTACAATGCTTCATCTTTATGGTTTAAAACCACTTTCACGGAATTAGGAGATTGAAGTTCTTCTTCAGAGATAGGATGAGCTAACGTCGCCATGTCCATCTTTGCATCATCAACAAAAACTTGGGCTAAACGATCAATCAGCTCGCCAGTCACCAAAGGCTCATCACCTTGGATATTGACCACAATATCACAGTCCATACCTTTGATAGCCGCATGAATTCGATCACTGCCTGACGGCAACTCACTGTCCGTCATGACAACTTTCGCACCGACCGCCTCAGCGGCCGCCTTAATCAATTCGTCATCTGTCGCGACAATAAGGTCCGTAAGAAGTTTTGATTTTTTTGAACCTTCAATGGTCCATTGGATCATGGGACGACCCTGCAGCATCGCTAAAGGTTTACCCGGAAAGCGAGTTGAAGCAAAGCGTGCTGGAATCACTCCCACAATTTTCATGATTTGATCCAATTTTCGTAGATATAATCTTCGATCTCTTCTCCGCCCGTTTTTTTCAAGGCCGAGGAGGCAAAGACCGCACTGATACCAGTTGCCTTTTTCATTTTAGCTACTGCTTGCAACGATTGGCTGTAGGACAGTTTATCCGCTTTAGTGAGCACAATAGCGATTGGAAAGCCGCGAGCTTCAGAAAAACGACGAAGTAATTCCTCGTCCTCGCTCCAAGAACGACGAATATCCATAACCAATATCAAGCCTTTCAGGCATTCACGCTTGGTCATATAGATATTGATCATTTCATGCCACTGCTCCATTTCATCGGCAGAACGAGCGGCAAATCCATAACCCGGCATATCGACTAAAACATAAGAGGCATCTAAATCGAAAAAATTTAACAATCGTGTTTTACCCGGAGTGGAAGAAACCTTGGCAATTTTATTAGTGGCTAAACCATTAATGAAAGAGCTTTTACCGGCATTGGATCGACCTGCGATGGCAATTTCGGCTTTTTTGTGGACAGGATAGTCTTTTTCAAGAACAGCACTTTTAATGAATCGAATCTGTTTTGGCATAACCTAGGCTATCAAAGCCCGGATCTTTTCTCAATTCTCAGAACGTAAATCCCCCTCCTGATAACGCACCAAAGCCTAAACGCGTCAGATCAACTTTAAGCGTAATTGGGCCGCGGCAAGACTTTTGAAGACGGGACTAACGAACAACGATCGGCTTAAGGACCTTTGGGGGATCAAGCTGGTTACATTTTAAGCAAAGAAAGAGGACCTTTATGGCGCCAGCTCAACTCAAACTCTTCGGAGAAAACCCGAAAACCTATTCAATTAGTGATTTTTTAACTCTCGGCAAAGACTCCAATTGCCAAATCCAACTTTCCGACGAAAACCTGGCTGATCGCCACTGTCGCCTGGAACGCAAAGACGAATCTTTTTGGCTCCGCGACCTCCGTACCCCCCAAGGGACTTTCGTCAACGGCGCTCGTATCATGGAAGCCGTCCTACAGGAAGGCGACATCATTCGCGTTGACTCCCAAGAACTTATGTTCACGCAACAAACTGAAGACACCGCCGCATTTCCCATTAAAAGTCGCAATGAAGTTTGGAATGAAGAGCTTCAAACTCTTCGCCACGTTGCTAAAACAGACTTTCCAGTTTTAATCCTGGGCCCTTCAGGGACAGGTAAAGATGTCATTGCTCAAGCTCTTCATGCAGAAAGTCTGCGCAAAAACGGAACTTTTATGAGCGTAAACTGCAGTGCTTTAAGCGAAACCTTGATTGAATCTGAATTATTTGGCCACATCAAGGGCAGCTTCACTGGCGCCATCAACGATCGTAAAGGAGCTTTTGAAGCCGCCCGCGGTGGGACACTGTTTTTGGATGAAATCGGAGATTTATCCTATGCTCTTCAGGCAAAATTGCTTCGCGCCTTGGAAAACGGCGAAATCCGCCCCGTAGGATCAGATCGCAACATTAAAACTGATGTACGTATTCTTGCGGCGACCCACCAAAGTTTGCCTGAAAAAATTCGCCAAGGAGCCTTCCGTTCTGATCTTTATTTCCGCCTTAATGTTGTGACGATTACGCCTCCAGCATTGGCTTTTCGCATGGAAGACTTTGATGAGCTTTTGTATGGATTTGCCAAGAAAATGCGCGTGCGCTTTTCGTTCAATGCGATTGCGCGCTTGAAAAAACATCCTTGGCCAGGAAACATTCGTGAGCTTAAAAATCTGGTTTCAAGAGCTGCTGCGATTTATCCACGCCAACAGATTGACGAACAACACATTGAAAAGCTTTTAGATAAAACGCTTATCAATTCCCCAAGTGACGATAATGTTAGCAACGATTTGCCCGTCATGAAGGAAATAGAAAAACAGATGATTATTAAGCGTTTAGCCGCAAATCGTGGCAATCAGCGACGTACGGCTTTGGATTTGGGAATGCCTAAGAGCACACTCCATGATCGCTT